>CAZJFP010000034.1:0-2746 GCA_964545415.1 uncultured Candidatus Peribacteria bacterium | reverse complement strand
CTGACCCCAATATCTGTCTAAACATTTATTAACCCTGCTACAGAAATATTGACATTATGGTTAACATTTGTTAACATTATTTATGCAATAGAGTTAACAAAAGAAATTATGAAAAATAATAACGAAAAAGAAAAATTTATTTCTGTCGCTGAATTAGCAAAGATACTAGGTATTAGTCGTATTGCTGTTTTTAATAAGATAAAAAAAGGCCAAATCGAAGCTATTAAGATTGGGCGATCTTATGCTATTAACATGGAAGATGTAGAAAATATAATTGGTGGTTCACAAACTCAAATTTTAACTGAAAATAAAAAAGAAGAGATAAAAGAAGCTGTAGAAAAGATTGTTAAGGAATATGGGGAAACATTAAAACTTCTAGGTAAAGAATAAAATGATTATCAGACGATTAACAATTAAAGATGTTGAATACACTGCCCATCGACTTGCACAAGAGACAATGTCTTGGACTGAACCCATCCCTGATTTTAGTACCAGATATACAAATCAACTTGAGAGATGTATTGAGGCACCATTTCAATCTTTTGGAGGTAGACAATTATATCCGGGATTAATAAAGAAGGCTTCCATTTTATTTTATCTTATGATTAAAAATCATCCATTCCAAAATGGTAACAAAAGATTAGCAATGACAACACTATTAATGTTCCTTATTCAAAACAAAAAATGGGTAAAAGTTGATACTAAAGAGTTTTATAATTTTGCTGTTTGGGTAGCCGAAAGTAATGCTAAATTAAAAGACGATACCATTAGAGCTATAGAAACATTTCTTGGTAATTATATTGTTGATATAAAATAAATTTTGCTCCAAACTTGAGAAGATCTTCGAAAGAAAATAATTAAATAATTGCATAATTGGGTTCATAATTGATAATTGATAATTGGGATAATTGGGGTCAGCCACCATTTTTTGACAATTGGGGTCAGCCACCATTTTTGGGTCTAACTCCCCTTCTTAATGTCTGTTCTAAACCAAATTCCTTCACGGTATTCTATACCCAATAATCTTCATCATTATAAAAAATTTGCTCACGGATATTTGCTCTGTTTAATACATAATAAACACATCCACCAACATTAGCCCCTTTTTATTCTTGGCATAAATTTATTTTATTATAAATAGTGGCTGACCCCAGTATCCCGTTCGATCCTCATCGAGCCTGAGCTCTCAGAGCCGAAGGCCTACACGAAAGAGAAGAAGTTCTCTTTCTCCGGGAAGCAAAAAGAAAAACCCTTTCGGGTTTTAATCTTTTGGCTCCAAACTTAGGAGAAAGTCCGAGATATTATAAAACAAGGGAATTAATGTATTTGTACCATACACCCTTAAATACTATAAATATGTGGCCAATAGGTTTATTTATTAGATTGAATAATATTATTCCATAAATCTTTTTCTCTATTTATAGAATCCTCAAGTTGCTGATATTGTGATTTAAAACCATTAAATTCATTTTCACTTAATACCATTTTTTTACCGCTTTCACTTAAATATTCATATTTACCATCCTCGTTTATTTTTGCATTCATTATTCTTTCTAAGGCTCCTCTTTTTTCTCTAAAACCAGAAGCATATTCAGCAAGATTGTCAATTCTCACACCTTTATAATCTAAATGTCTATCATTTTGTAAATTCTTGTATTCTTCTGATTGCGAAAGAAAAGAATAAAACCTTCTTGCGTCATCACTAGAAACAAAGTTCATAACAAACCTCGTTTCATTTCCATCTTTATGAATTGGAAATGTTTTTTCATCGTCAATATATTTAAAAGCGATAGGAATTTTTTGTTCACTAGATATTTTAAAAGCTAAGTTTCTCAATTTTTCACAATCTTGTATTGAAACATCAAAATATATTCTTTCCTTACCCCACTCAAACTTTCCAGAGTTTTTGAGTTCTTTAGCTATAGCATTTCTGTATTCATTCCAAAAAAAACCTTGATCAGTTTCTCCATTTTTCATTCTAAACTCAGAGAATTTGTCTTGTTCCACGCTGCTAGAATTTTCCATTTTAGAAATTCCTAATTCTTTTTTTATTTTTTCTACATCTTCTTGATCTGATATGTTTTGTTCTTCTATTTTATTTTCTTTTTGTTCTTTTAATTTTAAATTCTCTAAAATTTTTGATTTTCTATTTTTTTCAGTTTTAGTTTTTTCTGGGTCAGTATATTCAGGGATTACCCATATAAAATCTAATGTTTCAGAATCTAATCCCTCATACTGTGGAGGGATGACAAAATTTTCGTTTTGATTTAATTCTTTATTTTTATCATATGTTTCTAATCCTTTTTCAATAGCATTAACAAAAGACAGTGGTAATCCTTCCAAAATTTTATCTTTTTGTTCACCATTTTTTATACGGTTTATATATTCTTTAATTTTTTGTTCTCCTCCTGTCTGCTGTTGTTCCATTATCAGATAATATCATAATTTTTAATTTTAATATATAAATAAATTAGGTTCGAACTTCTACAAAGATAGGTAAAATAACCCTTGATTTATAAGGTTAATTCTTTGGCTCCGAACTTGGGATGAAGTTGGAACTTATATTTATAAATATAATTATAAGACAATGAATTAATATTTTATGTGATATAATCAAAAAATATGGGAAAAGAACAAATAAATAATCTAGCTTTTATAGACGGTCAAAATCTTCACATGGGGACAACATTAAGTGATAATCCTTGGAAAATTAATCTAGGTAAATTTAAAATTTATTTAGAGAAAA
>CAZJFP010000033.1:3410-4576 GCA_964545415.1 uncultured Candidatus Peribacteria bacterium | reverse complement strand
TCTTCCCATTCTCAGTCGATGGGGCAATTATAAGATTTCACAGGATAAAGTCAAGTAGATCAAGCCGAAGTGGTAGCGTTCAACACATTTACTTGGAGTTAGATTAACCAGTAATCGCAGAGGACTAACATTAGGCAACTATCGGTCTTCATTTTTTCTCAGTGATGCCCCAAACTGGTTGGAACTGGAAATCACACACCAGCAATTCACACGAAGCAGCCGTCCGCTGTTTATTCGGGAGGGTGAAACACCAGGTTTATACTACATTGGACGATGCAAGTATTCTCGTGATTACAGGTTGCCAGATTACCTCTTTCCACTTTATTGCCTTGAGCTGTTGGAAACAAGATTTTCGAACATAATGAGTATTGATGTGACCAGTGCTATCGAGAAAGCTAAACCACTTATTACCAATACTACCTTTCAGTTGTTTTGTAATAACAGGCGCGACCGGTTTTATTCCAGTAATAAACCAGATTCATTTTTGGATCGGATAATTTTTACTCGTTTCTGATTTGTTTAAGGTCTTCCCATGTGCCAGCAGTATAGTCCCACATGACTTCTATACGCAGTCGTTCTGGGATAGTTCCAGGTGTGACTTTTTCAAGTATTTCATAAGGAATATACGGTTGACCGATCTCCCATAGATCATGATACCCTTCAGGCTCATACCTAGCAGTACGAGTACAAGATTTGTCGAATTTGACAAAAGCAACAATAGGTCGCCTTAAGTTACGCCTTCTTTGGATTGATGTCTGAAAACCAGGTTCGACATGATTAATAAGGACAATAATTTGAACCGGCCTAGGCTCAGGGACGCAGCTTTGTGGAATATAGAAATGAAATGGTGTTCCTTTTACATCTCGCGTCCATCGCAGCTTATTTTCGGTCCGTTTCGAGGGATTCATCATTTTAAGTGCTTCCATAGTTTCCTCCATTTGATTAAGTGTTAATTCAAAGCTCATTTCATTATTCCAGATACATGCCCTGTTCTAACAATGCCAGATGAACCTCAAATTTTTCAAAAATCTCGGTTCCAATGATCCCGAGCTTTCCTGTTATGAAGAGAGCTTTTTCAAGCAGGTCAGGCAAAACTCCACAACGGAGCGTCACCGTATTCCTACCAATCTGGAAGGAGATCGGGTAAACCTGAGTCTCAAATTCGC
>CAZJFP010000033.1:0-3400 GCA_964545415.1 uncultured Candidatus Peribacteria bacterium | reverse complement strand
CATGCCCGGGTAAAAATCAGTTTCTTTGCCACAGGGTAGATAGGATGAGGCAATCGATTTCGCCACATACGAGAGCTTTGCTCCCGTATCTATAAATGCCTCAAAACTGGTATTGCCGATCATAACATTCGCAATAGGAACTCCCATAAAATCCGACAACGGAATTTTTTCTGCTCGATAAGAAGAATTTCGTCCTTCGAAAGTAATCCGCTGTTGATTTGCTTGGAATAGGATATTGAACTTTCTCAAGACATCCGATCCAAGAACAATATCCACCTTCGTGTCAACCATCCGGCTTATATATTCCGTTGAGACACCCATGTAGGATGTAGATAAGTCGTGGATCTGGTTTAGAAAATACCATCGACCGAAGTCTCCAATACTCATGGGTATTCCAGTGTCGATCAGAACGCTATAATTTTCTATCCTGGTAATCAGATGACCGTTGACCATATCAAGGCGATAATCGCGGATAAACTCGCGACCGCGTTTGTTGAAATACTCCTCCTGGTGGTAGCGTTTGCGGGAATTCTCATCCAGGCCGGCAGTCATTTGGTCGGCCATGAACGCATATTTGGATTTCATTATTGAGGATAGGTTTTGATCATATTCATGGAGTGAACTGTTAAGGATTCTAGATGCACCTACTCGATCACCAACTCTCTCATGTTTCAAGGCTTCATTTGCTTTATCGGCCATGTCCACAACCACAAAACGTTCCATCAGAGCCTGATCTTGAGTAATATCAGCTTCTCCCTCTGTTGATACAACATTCAAGGATAGCATTTTCACATCTTCACAAATGTGATCATCTACATCCTTTCCCCGAGCTATTGCTTTAATTGCAATCGGATCAGAAGAATCACCTTTTTCGAAGTGCAGAGAGAGATAGATTCGCTTTTCTTTGCCCGAATAGAAACTGCCAAGCGCGATGGTGTATATGTTTCCCTCTGTTTTTGCATCGTATCCAGCTGACACCTTTGCTGTGACTCCTTCAGGAAGGACAATACTAAGCTCAGCATCCCGAATTGAGACATTGACCAGTTCTCCGAATTCACGCTCAAATTCAAGTGGAATAGCACTTATAGTTTCAAGGTAATGAAAGTTACCACCGCCAGCATTGGACATTGCTTCCAATAGATGTTCGTTGAAGTCTCGACCTACTCCAAAGCAGGTTGTGGAAATTCCTCTTCGGAAAATCTCGCGAGCATGGGTTGTCAATTCCTCCAGATCCGTGATGCCTACATTAGCCAACCCATCTGTGAGGAGCAAAGTTCGATTTATGGGAGACTCCGATTTGTTGGCGGCTATTTCTTCGCATCCACGCAGCCATCCTCCAGAAAGAAAAGTCATACCCCCTGTGTGGACTTCCTGAATCCTGCGCTTCGCTTCAATACGAAAACTTTCCGTAACCGTATTTATTGGAATGATGGCTTCAACATTGTCGTCGTAAACCACCACTGAAACTTTATCCTTTGACTCAAGCAGGTCCAACACATGCGCAGCGGCTTGTTTAACATATTCTAGTTTTTCTCCTCTCATAGACCCACTGCGGTCCAAGACGAGGCTTAAGGATAACGGTGTTCGTTCCTTGGTGATTACATTCTGTGGTGGTGTAATGGTTATCTCAATGAGACGAGTTGATGGCTGACCTTGAGCGACAACATTCTTATCCGCCATGATATACATTGCAACATTTTGGTTAGGACACGGGTTTTCCATTATTATTTTCTCCATTTTTTATGTTTCTAAATAGCTGGCGTGCAAATGTAATCAATTCATCTATCCTAGCCTTATCTTCAGAACGGATGGGCATCTTGAGATTTAATTCAATTCCATCTCCGATATCGATTCGCTGCCAAGATTCGGGAAAATGTTCGAATGAAGATGATGACCGGTTTTCCTGTTTCGCTGGAGAGATTGAAGCGGGGTTTGATAGATTGTCTTTCAGATATCGTTTTGGGTCCACAATTTCCTGAATTTTCGGTCCTTTTCCCTCAACACCACGAATATAATCCAGCGCGTTTTGCCCAACTCTAGAGCCAGAAACAGCATCTTCCCCTTTGCCTTTGAAGTCGGAAAGGTACTCTTGCATTTTGTCCTGACCTTCGAGCAAGGCTTTAATTTCTGAAGGAGTCATATTGTTCAATATCAGGCGGATCTCCCGCAGCGGTCGGTGATGTTCCTTAAGCCGTTGTATCCATTCCAAGCGCTCCAAGTGCTCTTCGGTGTACCTTGCATTCTTGCCACGGGAATCCGGGCCAGGCAACAAGCCTTCTTGTATATAGAAGCGCAAGGTCCGAAGTGTTAATTCACTTTGATTGACCAAGTCTTCAAGTGTAAGTTCTCTTTTCATCAGCTTACTTTCTATTTTACAGTTGTACTGTATTATACAGCATTACTGCAAGTATTTCAAGATACTTTTTGCTTTTGGGAATACCAATCAATAACATCTTGTACAACTCTCTCCTCTGAAATCCTGTAACATCAGTAAAACCACTAACAAATCAAAAATTTGCGGTATCCAAAAAAAACCGCCCTCCGTAGAGGGCGGTTGAAGCACAAATTTCAAGAACTACAGGGCGCCATTGACGATGCCGACAAAATCGGCTGTCTTCAGACTGGCACCACCGATCAAGCCGCCATCGATATCGGATTGACCGAACAATTCGGCGGCGTTGCTGGGTTTGACTGAACCGCCGTACAGGATGCGCATACCATTCCCGATCTCTTTGCCAAACATTTCGCGTAAGATGGGGCGAACCACTTTCTTATGCACATCGTTCGCCTGGTCGGGAGTGGCAGTTTTTCCAGTACCAATCGCCCAGACAGGTTCATAAGCAACCACGATTTTGGCGGCTTGCTCATCGCTCAAATCTTTCAGTCCTTCGCGTACCATGCGACCGACAACTGCTTCTGTCTGTCCGGCTTCGTTTTCTTCCAGGGTTTCGCCCACGCAAACAATAGGCAATAAGCCAACACCCAGAGCCGCGATCACTTTCTTGTTGACGGTCTCGTCAGTCTCACCGAACATTGCCCGGCGTTCTGAGTGGCCAATGATGACGTATTCGCACAGGTCTTTCAACATCGGAGCTGAAACTTCACCGGTGTAAGCACCTGAGGCTTCCCAGTGCAAATTTTGAGCGCCGACTTTGATATTGCTTCCGGCCAATGTTTCTTTTGCAAGCGGCAGGTCGATATATGGGGTACAGACAACCAGGTCTACAGTTTCTATGTCTTTTAATTCAGGCTTTAAGGCTTCAAGCAGCTCTTTGGCTTCGCTTAGAGTCTTATTCATTTTCCAGTTACCAGCAACCATCGGTTTACGAGTTTTCATTATTAACTTCCTCTCTGCAATTATGGAATGAATTTATTCTAACACGAAGGAACGGTCTTTCGA
>CAZJFP010000032.1:0-5037 GCA_964545415.1 uncultured Candidatus Peribacteria bacterium | reverse complement strand
ATCTGAAATTCTAAAAGAGTATGTAAAAATTTTTGCTAAAGTACTCTAGACCCTAAAATTATATTTAGCACATAACTATTCTCGTATGGGAACAAAAGAGAAAAAAAACAGAATATTATATGGATCCGAAAATATTTCATATCAGAGCGAAGAGAAAAATACGAACAAGGAAATCAAAGAGACACTGAACAAAATACCTGAACTCACCAAGGAATATTTCAGAATACCGAGTTTGCCTGAGGAACAGAAACAAGCTATGCAGGTTGGGGAATCCATTGAAGGACGGGTGAAAGAGAAATCGATCTGATATATAGAAAACAAGAAATATCCTATAATCATCTTGAAGAAATATATCGAAGGTAAGGAGGAAAATGCTGTCGTCAGGGAATTCGTTGATGGTATACCTGAGAAATTCAAGGGCATCCAATTCTTCAATAAGGCTGCTGCGAAAAATCTCAATCTCATGAAATTGCTTCCGACACACGGAAATCTAGTGAAAATAGTAGGAGAGAGATTCCCATGAAGATCTGACGCGGTATATCAAAAGAATAATGAGCTCATCAAGAAATTCATTATCGATAGCAATCTAGTGAATGCAGGTATGTATAGTGCAAACAACAATGATTTCGTATATATCGATAGTTTTCGTTATCATCTTATGTCCGCGAATGAGAGGACTATAGAAATAAATACGCATGATGATAAGATCGAACGAGGATATGCATGAACGAACAAAGATCATTGATTCCCTATCATGCTGCTTAAGAAGTAAAAAACAAAATCAAATATATCATGAAAAAAGGAAAATTCATTTTGGGCATGCTCTGTTTGATCGGAGCAGGAGTCGGTTTCTATTATACCGACAATTATCATCCCACAGTATCGTGTGCAATGTACACTATTGTAGTACCTCTGATACTGGGAATCGTATGCATTTGTTCCGCTTTTCGTAAAAAGCCCTTGTATTGAGGGCTTTTTTTTATAGCTGAAATGCTGTTATCCTCTTAATGTCGCACCAGCGCTTTCACCGGCTTTGATCGCTTTGTTCAAAACTTCGTTGATCTGTTCGGTGGTCATATTTCAATCACCAACTATTTTAATTTTAATAGATACTGACTTCTTTTCTTCTCACAGATTCTTGCCTGCGTAGACATCGAAGACGTCGACTTCCTTCACTTCAGGGACGTTTTTCACTGCTGAGATTACTTCGTCAAATCACTTCTTCGCATCGACAACGAAACAGATATCTCTTCGTATGATCTGATCTTGTAAGGTTTCGTAGGTGTAGATATGCTCTCATATCCTCTGTTGTACACTGATTAATTTATCAATATCGAGCACAATATAGGTGACACCTGCATTTTCCGGTATTTTCCGCTCTCCGAGCATCACAGGATGAAAACTTCCGATAAATCATATTCTGAATGTATCTTCTCAGATATGGAGTTCGATATTTGCCTGTTTCTTAGGATGATAATTCGGACTATTAGTTATATCCCATGAAATAGCAGAACTGATTCCGAGCTCTTTGAGAAGTGTTTGGATTATCTGTTTCCCTGCCAGGAGAGGATCATGCTCCCGTGAGGAAATATCTTTGGCATAGAGCATACTACCTAGAACTGTCTTTTCAACAACAGCATTCGATGCAAAATTTCATTGTTTCAATGATTCAGGAACAACGCGTTTGAGTTTTTCATCTCTCTGTGCTTTGGTTTCCAATTTGTTCCGTACTTTCCCAATGTCAAAAATTTTGAAGCTATCGAAGAATTTGCAGTTTTTAGCAACGTGTTCGAGAAGTGAAGAATCCATATTCCCTCTTAAATAAGGCATATCGGGATTGATAGGATTCTGTAGTTTATAAGAGATGTTTTCAGTACCGGATTTTTTGATCAATTTTTCAGATACCCGTGGATAGGTCTCCACTTGGTTGCATCCGAAATTCCTTACTAAGACATCTTCTAATTTCCTCTGTATCGCTATATATTCGTTGTATGGCACATTCTCGACTTTGCTCAATAACGGTAGATTTTCTATCTGATCATAGCCGTAGATTCTTGCGACTTCCTCGTAGAGATCTTCCGTGATATTCAGGTCGTCCGGACCTCTTCGGAGCGGTGTAGTGACTTTATCTTTTGCATACGTGAATCCAAGTCACGTGAATATCTCTTCTACTTTTTTATCAAGTCCTTTTGTCTTCTTGCCGAAGATGAACTGTTCGAGGGTTTTGATGTCCAATGGTATAGTCTTATCTTTTTCTTTTTTGATCTTATCGTTGATATACGAGGAGAGTCCGCCGATTTCGAAGTCGCCGAGGTCTTTTTTGTAGTAGTTCAATTCGTCCAAGAAAAGAATCAGACAGAATAAGGTGTATCGTGGGTTGATGTTTTTTTCGAATTTCAATTCTGCGTCGGTTCTTAATCCAAGTCTTGTTCATGTTTTTCTGACTGCTACGGGATCGAAGTTGGCTATTTCTACGAGAATATTTTTTGTATCTTCGGTGATTCAACTATTCAATCCGCCTACGACTCCTGCGAGTGCGAGGATCTTCTTCTTATCAGTGATGACGATATCTGTTGATTTCAACACATGTTCGGTTTCGAACAAGTCAGTGAACTTTTCTCCATCTTTGGCGTTTCTGACGATAATATCACCATCGACTTTTTCTGCATCGAAGAAATGGACCGGTTGTCCGCTGATATTCATAAAGAGATTAGAAAAATCTACCCGGTTGCTGATAGGATTGCTGCCGAGATCGAGCATCTGCAATCTTGTGAAGAATGAAGCTTGTTTGACCGTAATGTTCTTGAGGTGGAGCAGGAGATAAGCGTTCAATCCATCAGTTTCTCATTTTACTAACCTTTCCGGCTTCGTACTGTTTTCTATGATTTCCATGATATGTTTTGGTGTGCATTGTGCGAAATACTCTTTCACTTTATTAAAGGTGATTCATGATTCATGATTCATGATGCTAGATACTTTTTTAGCTGTATCATTCTTAGATCATGCATCTTGCATCTTGGATCAATATATAGCATTCAATTCCACTGCAGCACCAAAATATCCGGTAAGATCAGGTCTATTCGTTAATGATTTATTATCTACCTCCATAACTCGACTCTCCAATCGTGGAAATTTCTCTTTCATCGGCATTCACAGATCTTTGTCGGAGATATCATCCAAATCTTCTTTGAGATCTCGGATAGAATGTTTTTCGATATCCTCATTGATGCCCAATTCTTCTTTGGAACAGATCATACCATTGGATTCTAGTCCTCTCATTTTTCTTGGCGCTATAGTGATGCCCGCTTTTTCAAACACGGTTCCCGGTAATGCAACCGGGACATACAATCCTGCAGCGATATTAGCGCCACCACAGATGATTTGGTATTCTCCTTTGCTGCCGCAGTCGACCATACAGACAGATAATTTGTCCGCATCCGGATGTTTTTCGCAGGATTTGGTATATCCTATGACGATGCTGTCAGCGATGTTTCTTTCATTGATTTCTTCGATCTCGCATGTTTTTAATATCAAATTTTTCGCGATATTCTCGGGAGTATCGTTGATGGAGATGAATTTCTTCAGAAGCGGTGAGGTATATTTCATATTCAGTATGGTAATTGAAATAAACAAAAAAACATAGCCAGTCAAAAATAACGAAATGCCGTAAAAAATAAAGCAGAAATCTATGAGATGTGTTTTCCGGTGAGCTTATGCGTAAGCTCCTTTATCTGATCATCGTCGAGATATGACTCCATGAATTTTTTCGTCTTGTGTGGATGCTTACTCGTGAAATGTGTGTAGAATCCATGCAGGTATTCGCCCATGTGATGCGTGATGGCTATTGTGTCGATACTGCGTTCGAACTTCTGTTTGCGTGAGGGAATGAGGTAGAAAAACAGGATTTTTATAATCTGGAAAATATTCCTTTGCTGGTAATCGACGACATGCGCGAGTTCGTGACCGAGCATTCCGATCTGCAGTTTCTGCGGTAGCTTACTAAAGAGTCCATGATCGAATTCCATAGGAACTTCAGTATTTATGATGATAGTATAACTTCTTTTGTTTCTAGGACCAAAAACGCTTCGTCGGTCTATAAGCGATGCGACAGTGAAATGAAATCGTTTTTTTTCGACGAATCTTATGCTGATGTTTTCCAATTCGGGAAAATGCTCAAGCGCTATACGTATCGCTTTGCTAAATTTGGGCAGTATATCTTTGTTTGTAGCAGTATCCATTGACGCGTATCTATATTGATGTACCATCAAAATGGAAGCATATCTCAAGGAGTAAAATATGACTTTTTTGACATTTTTTTGAAAAAGAATATAATATATCATATTTTTTATCCTATTATTCCATAGTCCATGGGTACAATGAGTTGAATTGATAAGGAATCGATGATTACGGAATCACATCCAACCAAGAAGGATGCATATGTTTGATGATATAAAAGTCTGTTGCTAGAAAATCTAGCAAAGGAATATAGGATAAAGCTTGATGATCCTGAGGGGAAAGAGAAATATTACGAGCCAGAGAATCTCAAGAAGAATAAACCGACCGTCGCTTTGGATACATCAATCAAGAGGACTGATGCGTTTTTTATGTTTTTCAAAAGGAAACATTATTTGAACGATCTGTTAAAAAAAGAATGAATCGGATATTTCGAGAAATTATGGAAAGAAAACCTTTCGGATAAAGGATATGCATTCTGTAAGGATATATATGAGAAATATGATATCATCGCTTTTGCAGATCCGGAAATCCTCGATTATTTCAGTAGAGCTATGGGAACCGTATATAACGGAAGCGCTTTATGAAAGTTTGTCATCGTCCGTGATCGGTCTTCTGTAGAAAATCGATCTGGCCGTATAAAACATGAGTGAATACATAGCAAGCAATGATGAGTGAAAAAACGGATTCCATCATTTAAAGATCTATTGGAAAAAAGAGGTGAATTGAGTTGATTGGTCCCTCGAGCGATGGATTATGCTACGGATAACCAGATTTCAGATCGAGAAACCTATATCAACCAGT
>CAZJFP010000031.1:0-6928 GCA_964545415.1 uncultured Candidatus Peribacteria bacterium | reverse complement strand
TCTAACTAGCTTCTGTGCGACATAGAGTGTCGTCATAGAAGCGGTAATGGTACAAATAGCGATATGGGGTTGCGTATAATGTAACAAAATGGCGATTTGTGCGATATCGGGTTTTGTCCTACTTTTGTCCGTTTTTTTCTTTTTTTGGATGGATAGAGTTGCGTTACCGTTTTTATACCCATTTTTTCGCTAAAAACAATATTTATACCGAACTGCTTTGGAAAAGATAAATTTTTTCACTGCACTCAAAATTTGTTATTCCAAAGTCGTCGGTATAACTTCGACGTTAGAAATTCCTCATTTTTTCAGAATTTCTCGGCGTCTCAGTTTATCTTCTTTATGACTCTATTATGGATACTACAAAAGAGACCTTTGATGTTCGAAATGAAGAAAAACGAATTCTTCATACAAGACATGATGTTAATTGATTTTATGTTCAGCCTAGAGAAATCTGGTATGTTAAGCTTGGAGTGAATATTTGATTTGAACAAAACGGGAAAAGAGAATTTCAGAGGCCAGTATTGGTAGTACAAAGGATATGAATATTATTTTTTGTTATCCCCTTGAGTACCAAGGAAAAACCCAATAAATATTATTACAAGCTTCAGTCGGTCGATTTCGGCAAGCCAA
Organism: uncultured Candidatus Peribacteria bacterium; assembly: GCA_964545415.1. Taxonomy (GTDB): domain Bacteria; phylum Patescibacteriota; class Gracilibacteria; order Absconditabacterales; family Absconditicoccaceae; genus CAJBLF01. The sequence continues at coordinate 6,298 of CAZJFP010000031.1, read as the reverse complement.
GCATGGCTATACTTTCTCAGGTTAGGATTATCGACAAAAGAAGATTTGTTAATTTAATAGGTTCTATTAGTATATATGAGCTACAAATAATAAAAAAACTCCTTAAAGATATTTATCTTCATGGAGCCTAATTGTTCTCCCTACAAGGTTTTTGTAGGGCGATCCTATACCACTTTCATGGTCTTCGGACATTGTGATATGAGTATATAGAAAACTTGTAAAAAATCAACTCTTTTTACTTTTTATTCTTCTCAAAATGCAAGATTACTTACTTCAGCTCAGCAGAGAGCTTCAACACAGAAACTACAGTCCAAGGACAGTAGAGATTTATTCCAATTGTCTCAGATTTTTCTTGAAATGGCTTAATTATGATGTGTCCAAGATTTCTCGTGAAAAGGTCTTGGATTTTATCCTACATCTCCAAAAGCAAGGCAAAGCGCCCAAGACAGTTAATCTGTATAAGGAAGTTATCAAGTTTTTTTGTCGTCAGATTGTCAAAATTTCTCTTGGTCAGGAAATCAAATTGTCCAAAGAGCCAAGAACGCTTCCCGTCGTACTTTCTCGCTTTGAGATCCAGAGATTGTTGGATAGTACGAATAATAGTAAACACAAAACGCTCTTATCGTTGGCATATGGTGCGGGACTTAGAGTGTGAGAGATTTTTTATCTTCGTGTCGGCGATATCAATCTGGACCAAAGAACTATTCATATCAAATCCGCCAAATGACAAAAAGACAGAATCACGTTGTTGCCAGACAAGATTGTTGATGAGATCAAAACATTGATGGAAGGAAAATCCTATGACGATCCGTTATTTCATTCTGAACAAGGTGGCGGTGCGTTAACCAAGAGATCTGCTCAGCATATCTTTCAGCATGCGATGGCCAAAGCATGAATACAGAAAAAAGCGACTTTTCATTCGCTTCGTCATAGTTTTGCTACTCATTTATTGGAAAGTGGAACTGATATTCGCTACATTCAGGTCTTGCTTTGACATACAAATATCAAAACAACACAAATATATACTCAGGTCGCTACCCATCATTTGCAGCATATTCAAAGTCCGTTATAATCCTATCGTTACTCTCTCCGTTCTGAAACTATACATGCTGACGTTGCCGGAAATTCAATATTTCTGTTTGATGAGTCCTAATGCTGTTTTTACGTCGTTCACTCATTTCGTGTTTGGGAGGATCGCTCCGCTTTTTTTCGTTTCGGTATTCACTAAGAAGATTCCGTAATCTTTGGTCGGTAAAGAAAGTAGCTTGTTGATATCGGTTTCTTGGATATATGATTGGATGATATCGATCACGATAGTCTTAGTCGTGTGTTCGTACTTGGCGAGGAGTCCGTTGTAGATGAGATCAGTGAGTTGTGTTGTTGTCTTATCGGTTTCTACGGTTCCATGCGAAGCGAGGATTTTGCCGTTGACGTCATACAACGAGAAAAAAATTCCCTTCTTCTCTTCGGGTTTGCAATGCTTAGCGAGTTCTGCTTTGATCTGCTCTAACACGATGAAATGATTAAACGATAAATGAATGTCATTGCGAGGAATAAAATGACGAAGCAATCTTAGACTAAGATCGCCGCGCTACGCTCGCGATGACGAATAAACAATTGAATTTGTTCGCTAGAATCCTATACATTCTTGCACTTTATCACCTCATATTTTCTATGTCTAAACTTAATTTTAAGATACTCAAACAGAAGGGGAATGCAAGGGTTTGACAGATCACCCTCAATGGAATTACCTTGACAACCCCGGTTTTTATGCCTGTCGGTACTAAGGCTACGATCAAGGGAATGATCCTCGATATGCTCAAAGATAAGAAATATATCTGAGACCTTCCCGAGATCCAACTCATCTTGGCGAATACCTTCCATTTATATCTGCGTCCCGGTGACGAGCTGATAAAAGCGGCATGAGGACTACATTCCTTTGAAAACTGGGATAAGCTTGTCTTGACGGATAGTGGAGGATTCCAGGTTTTTTCCCTTGGATTGGGAAAAAATGATGAAAGATGAAAGATGAATAATGAATGATGATGACATGAGGTAAAAATGAAGTTGACGGAGAATGGGGTAAAGTTCCGTTCGCCGTATGATGGATCCAAGCATGAATTCACTCCGGAACGTGTCGTCGATATCCAGTGTAATCTGTGATCAGATATTATGATGGTGTTGGATGTTTGTTCGCCTGCGTGAGCTGACAAAAAAACAATAGAAAAGCATATGCAGATGACCCATCGTCGAGCCAAGAGAGCCTTCGATCATTTGAAGCCAAAATATGAACAGGTCCGTTGAGTATTGTTTCCTATCGTTCAAGGAGGAACGTACTTAGACTTGAGACAACAGTCGGTTGATTTTCTTAGTCAATATGCACGAGATGGTATTGCGGTCGGTGGTGTAAGTGTCGGAGAATCCAAAGATCTGATCCGCGAAGTCGTTGCGTATACCGCTTCGAAATTACCTACAAACGTGCCGAGATATTTGATGGGAGTAGGTACTCCGGAAGATATATCTCATGCGATAGAGGAAGGATTCGATATGTTCGATTGTGTGCTGCCGACGAGATTGGGTAGACATGGTGAGGCGTTTTCGGCAAATGGACACATCAAAATAAACAATGCAAAATATACCAAAGATTTTACTCCGCTCACGGATGATTGTGTTTGCTATACCTGCAAACATTTCACCAAAGCATATCTTCATCATCTGATCAAAGAAAAAGAGATGCTGGGTGGCATTCTCTTATCGCTTCACAATATCGTCTATCTCCACAAGATCGTTGAGGATTGGAAAAAGAATATGCTCAAGAAATAACAAAAAGACGTGGTCATATATACCACGTTTTTTCTTTGTGAAATGTCTTATTACACGTATTTTTCCACGCACGTTATCATTTCTCCGACCGTCTTGATGCTTGATGCATCTTTGTCCAGTATGCTTATATTGAACGCTTTTTCTAACCTAATGATCAGATGCACCATATCTATGGTATCTGCCCCTAAGTCTTCAATGAATCTGGTTTCCGGCGTGCAAAGATTCTCTTCAATGCTCAATGCTTGCGCAATTGTTTTTTTTGTTTTTTCTTCCAATTGTTTTCTTTCCATAGTGCTTGTTTTTTGTTTTTTATGCGACCATATCTTTTGCTAATTCGCTGTTGGTGTTCTTTTTGGTTTCTTCCATTCTTTTCCTTTCCCGAAAGAACTTCTCTTCGAGTTTCAACTCATTGATTTTATTGTAGAACAAATGTCTCATATTCAACGGTATGTTTTCTAATATATCATCTAGGTAGACGATATTTTTTCATGGTAGATCGAGTTTGATATCTCTCGAAAAAATGATGGTCTGATTGTTGCTCATATGCATCCTTGTAACCATCAATCGTGGGTATTCTACATCACTTCCCGTCTCTTTCATCTTTTCCTTGAGCTCTGTGTGTGTGGTTTCGAAATAGTCCTCAAAATACTCTTTGCCGTTGTGGGAAACCAATCATCTTTCTAGTCAGATGATCCATCCTTTTCCTTTTTCCTTGTTTTCGTAGAAATGTTGGAAGATGTGATCGTATGCATTGAATATCTTGGTCTTGACGGCTTGCATTTCATCACTAAATTTCAATGTCTCTTTCATGGACAGATAGCGATATAAAAGTTACTTTATGCGGCTAATTCTTCCTTGGATAAGATGATTCCAAGGCGCTTCTGGATTATCTTTATGCATTCTTCATGCGCTTCCGAAGGTACACGTTCTTTTATCGTCTTGATGACGTTATCTAGGTTGATCTTGTCAGTGGTCTTGCCGGTTACCAAAGATGCCAAAAGCTCAGGATTCCCTCCTGCTTCTACATCGGTATCTATATCCAATTCCATCATATCTATCGCGTCATATTTTCCATGTGTTGTAAATCCCATGTCTTTCATATTGTGAAAATATAAAAATTTAGTTCTCCTTTTTTATATATTTCCTATAAAATGTCAATCTTTTCTAGAAAAAGAAAAACTCCCTCATCGGGGAGTCTTTCATTGATGAAAAATTAGGTATTATGCGCTTTTTTTGCAGCATTTGCATCCGAAGTTTGCTATCAATGTTCGGAGCGCTCCAACAGTCACTAATGAGTATACGATCTTTGCAATCATGTTCATAGTTGTAACGGTTGTCTCTACACCAGCAGCATCAGTAGTTGTTGTTGCTACATCTGGGAATACGGTTGCAACCAAATTAAGATCCAACCGTGCGTATAAACCTCGGTTCAAACCTCCTACTACTAAAAGGATCAAAAAAACCCAGTAAAGAACTTTCATTGAAAATGTTGTTATAAAGTAAAACATATAACACGTTTATTTTAGGGAATAGACCGTCCAATGCAAGATTATCTTGTTTCCCTCTGGATTTGCTTTTTTTCTTTCATTGTGTACAGTAGAGATATCTTTTTTATCCTTTTTTTCTGACAATGAAAAAGTTTCTTGCGCTTAGGATCATCCTGATTATCGCCATCGCTGGCATGCTATTTTCCGGATATCTTTCATATGGAGAAATCATCGCCAAATCCTGTCCGGTTGGCGGATGCTCAAACTTGTTCGGCATCCCTGTCTGTCTCTATGGCTTCATCATGTATACCGGAGTATTTGTCATCAGCCTTTTGGGCATCCGTTCCAAAAAATAATTTTTTACTCTCTATCTTGTTCCTATGAAACTCACGTTCTGTTGAGCCGCCAAGATTGTCACCGGCTCATGCTATATGATCGAAGCAGGGACGACAAGATTTCTTGTTGACTGTGGTATGTATCAGTGACCCAAGGAAGTCACGAGATTGAATTATGAACCGTTCGGGTTCGATCCCAAGACCATAGATTTCGTTCTTCTCACGCATGCGCATATCGATCATTGTTGATTGATCCCTAAGCTATTTATCCAGGGTTTCAATGGTAAGATCTATACGACTTCTGCTACGAGGGATCTGGTGAAGATCCTTTTGGAAGATAGTGCGGAAATCCAAGAAAAAAATATCGAGGATGAAAACAGGAGAAGATCCAGGGAACATCTTCCTCCGAGAAAACCGTTGTATACTCCCGAAGATGCAGATGCATGCATGGTGCTTTTTGAAACCGTGAAATATGCTGAGATGATTACGATCAACGATACGGTTTCGGTAAGATATCAGGATGCAGGACATATCTTATGATCAGCATCTCTCGAAGTGTTCATCACTGAATGAGACAAACAAACAAAGATCGTTTTTTCCTGAGATATAGGACAGCGGGATGTTCCGATCACCCAGAATCCTACCTTGATTGCAGAAGCCGATTATCTTCTGATGGAATCCACCTATGGAGATAGATATCATGAGGATATCGGAAACAAGGAAGCGCTTTTGCTCAAATACGTTCAAGAAACGTATGCAAAGTGAGGAAAGCTTTTGATTCCTTCGTTCGCCGTAGAAAGGACCCAAGAACTGCTATATTTTTTTAATCTCCTTATCAACAAGCAACAATTCCCCCAAGAAAAAATATTCCTCGATAGCCCTTTGGCTATCAAAGCCACGGAAATCTTCAAGAAACATAAAGAATGTTATGATACTGATGCGTTAAGGGATTTCGCTAATCCATTTTTTGACGATACGTACTTGGAATATTCATCGAGCGTCCAGGATTCGATGAAACTCAATACCTACGATACCCCGTGTGTCATCATTGCCGGTAACGGTATGTGCACAGCATGAAGAATTACCCATCATCTGAGGCATGGTTTGGATGATACTAGAAATACCTTGCTCTTTGTGGGATATCAGGCGGAGTGAACGCTTGGTAGGCGCATCTTACAAGGCGACAAAGTCGTGCAATTCATGTGACTACAGCTTCCGGTCAATCTCGAGATAGCCAAGATCGATAGTTTTTCCGGACATGCGGATGCTGACCAACTTTTGAGACGAGCCAAAGGTTTCACTACACCACCAAAGAAAACGTTTATCGTGCATGGTGAAGGTGAAGCGCAATCTACGCTCAAGCAAAATCTTGAAAAACTAGGCTTTGATTGTTCTATTCCCTCGCTTCACGATTTCGTCGAATTATAAAAAAAATCAGCTTTTCAGCCAATTCCTTAGTTCAGGGCGTGAGGGCCCCGCAGGATTGCGGGATTCGATCTCACCTTTTATGCTAACAGTTCGGATACCGCTTTAGCGTTGCGAAGACTGTTGTATATTTATGACTAATTAATTTTTTTGATTCAGGGCGTGAGGGGATCGAACCCCCGACAACAGTTCCGAAGACTGTTGTGTTACCACTACACCAACGCCCCA
>CAZJFP010000030.1:4402-7956 GCA_964545415.1 uncultured Candidatus Peribacteria bacterium | reverse complement strand
ATAAAAGAGATAAAGGATAAGGACGGAAATATTGTTTTGAAATGTAGAGGAGAAACGCCGTATATTCATTCCAAAGCAGCTGCAGATCTGATAGGTTTAGCGTTGCTGTATCATAAAAAGACAGGACAGAATATCCTTTTGGAAAGTGCGTATAGGACTATAGCGCACCAAGCTAGATTAAAAAAAGAGAATGCAGCAAAGGGTACTCCTACAGCAGATCCATGATACAGCTGACACAACTTATGATATTCGATAGATGTATCTACAGCAACAAGATATGCAAATAAGATAGGATGAATAGATGGTGCAAAAAAATTAGCTAAATTATTTAACTTCAATCCTATTTCTTCAGAGGATCGGCATTTTGATTACAAAGATTTCGTAGATAAGTATTATGATGATAGAGAAGCAAGGCTTCCGGAAGCTCAGAAACTAGATAAACTCTTTAGTGACGAACAAGAGCCGGTATCAGCTGCGGCTTAGATATCCTTGATGATTTTCTTTACGACGCCGATGACCTTGGTTTCATCGTACTTGGTGATTTCTACATTATCGAAAAACCTATTCACGGACTCCAAAAACCGTTTTCCGTCCTTTTGGATGATTTTTTTCAATTTCGGTAAATCGTTGTGTACCACAAAGACGTAATCATTGATATCATAACTGTCTTGCTGTTTGATAAGCACTAAATCTCCATCTTGGATTTTTGGCTCCATGCTATTCCCTTTTGCTCTGACAAAAAAACATTTGCTGACATCTTTGACGCCTAGCATAGCCATGGTCGCAGGGATTTTTTCTTGGGTATATTCGTCTACAACGTTTTTTCCTTTGTTTCCGCATTGAGCGAATCCATAGATGGGAAGCTGGACAATATCGTTCAAGCTGTCCGTGACACTCTCCCTGATGAGTCTATATCCTTGTTCATCCTTTACAAAATATCCCTTCAATACCAATTGATTCAATTTATTGAGCACGGTCTGCGGGTGGCTCGCTCCGATATTGTGTGCAATCTCTCTCAGCGTGATTCCTTCCTGGTTCGTATTCTTTTTGAAGAAGGCGATGAGAGACTTTTGGATGTGATCGAGGTCTTTGTTAAGCATTACCATATTGTTAAAAGGTTAAAAGGTTGAAGGTTTAGAAAGTTGAGGTTTAAAGGTTCATTGTTTTCTGTTTTGTTCCAAATAGGTTATCAAAGAAGAGATCTTTTTAGATATTGTAATGCACATATACTTTAGTTCTGTAAATTTTTCATTAGTAATATATCATATATAGAATGATGTGTATATTTGATGTCTAGTTTCACCACAGCTTCATTTAGCTATTTTCAGAAATCTAATAAACTCATTATTATTTTGTCTTTCAAAGCCTTCTACAATATTACTACTAATAGAAATAGTTGCTCTTCTTATTTGATCCCTCAATCCGTAATCGGATTTAAACTCTCATGAATTGGATATTGCATAAATTTTTTTGAGTAATTCCATCGATAATTTCCGAATTTCAATATCCTCGAATCGTGTAAACTTAATTTCGTAATGTAGTATATATAAGTATCAGCGTATCATTTTCCTAACATTCCAAACCTTTTAACATTCCAAACTTTCAACAGTATAGTCTTTCGTTTGACAATGTCAAACCATTTTTGACAAAATCAACCTTATTTTTGACAGATAACGAAAATATAGGTCTCCATACGACAAAAATCTCTTGATTTTCTAAAATAAAACAATAAAATCAGATCCGTTGATGAGAAAGGACTCAAAAAAACGATTCGCTTGTCATGTACGATTGATATCGTAATCGGTGAATCTCTAGAGGACTTTGTTCGTGATACATTGTAATGTATAGTAATGATTCCTTTGGAATGTAATGATTTCTCCGGAATGTAATGATTGTAATGATCATTACGCGAAGCACATTACGCCACAGGCACATTACGCGCAGTAAATTAGTTTTATACTATTATAATAATAGAGCTATGACGACAAAAAAGCAAGAGTTACAGGAAGCTTTCAAGAGCATCGAGAAGCAATTTGGAAAAGGAGCCATTATGAGAATGGGAGACAATGCTAATTTGGGATTGGTGAATACCTTCCACAGTTGATCTTACGTATTAGACTTGATTTTGGGAGGGTGATATCCTGAAGGAAGAGTGGTAGAGATTTATGGACCTGAATCATCTGGTAAGACCACTATTGCATTGCACGCGATTGCAGAGATCCAAAAGAGAGGAGAAACCTGTGCGTTTATTGATGCAGAGCATGCACTCGATCCTCATTATGCTCGTAAATTAGGTGTAGATGTGGATAACTTGTTATTGTCTCAACCGGACTTCGGTGAACAAGCATTGCAAATAGCTGAAGAGTTGGCAAAGACCGGCGCTATCAAATTGATTGTCATCGACTCCGTAGCTGCTTTGGTCCCTAGGGCTGAAGTGGAAGGAGATATGGGAGATTCGTATATGGGATTACAAGCAAGGATGATGTCTCAATGATTGAGAAAACTTTCATGAGTGCTTGCAAAAACGTGAACAACATGCATCTTCATCAACCAGATTCGTATGAAGATCGGGGTAATGTTCGGTAATCCAGAGACTACTCCAGGAGGTCATGCATTGAAATTCTTTGCATCTCAGAGAGTAGAGATCCGCAGAGGAGATAAATTATTGGAAGATAAGGAGCAGATAGGATATCTAGCAAAGATCAAGATTGCAAAAAACAAGATCTCTGCACCGTTCAAGACAGCAGAATTACCAGTTAAGCGAGGAGTGGGATATGACAAGACTGCTGATATTATCGAAGCTGCAAGCGCATTAAAAATCATTAATAAATCATGAGCATTTTATACCTTCGAGAAGCAAAAATTCCAAGGAAAAGAAAAATTTATCGCTGCTTTGGATGCTGATGAAAAGACAAGAAAAAGTCTTGAAAAAGATATCCAGAACAAAGTCAAAGAGATGAGAATGGGAAAAAAAGTCCTCGATGATGAAGCATTGAATACTATCGAAGCTGAAGTAGAAGATGATGCTAACGAAGCATCAGCTGAGGCGGGAGAACTCATAGGGTAGCAGCTCAACCATATATATAAAAAAAACCTTCTGCTGTTTAGGTGGAGGTTTTTTTTATCTGCAAAAAACTATGCAATTACATTACTTCTATACTGAATTCTCCTATCTTGGTTCCATCCATAGAAATGATAGTAGTTGCTTTCCCGATTTTTTGTCCAAGTATAGATATATCCATTTTGCCGTCATTGATAAGTTTAATACTGGAAATATCAGGACGGAGTGTGTCATTTGTCGAAAGTACAGTGAACGAGAATGGTAAGAGTCAGGTATATTTTTGTCATTCTTTATCGGTTATATCTATACTTATCGAAGCTGCTTCTCCAAGTTTAATAGGGGATTTGGAAGTGAGCTTTATTTTCAGGTCGTTTTGTGTCAAAAAGTGTTCAGCGATATCGCTAAGTTTTTCTAATTTAAGGGTGAGGTCTTTGTTGATGGATGTCTGTGGTGTTGTTGGAGTAGTTGGTGTTGGAGTAGTTGGTGTTGGAGT
>CAZJFP010000030.1:0-4302 GCA_964545415.1 uncultured Candidatus Peribacteria bacterium | reverse complement strand
GTTGGTGTTGGAGTAGTTGGTGTTGGAGTAGTTGGTGTTGGAGTGGTTGGTGTTGAGGTCGTCGTTGTTTCTACTCCCGTAGTTATGATAGTTGTTGGAGGAGTATCTGTATCGTCAACTTTTTTGCTATTATAGATATAACATTTGACTTGAGCGGTTGTAAGGTCATCTCGACGATCGGACATTTTACCTCTTGCAACCCACGCCATATCTCTGACAATGATTTTTTTCATAGATTTGTCATAATGGAGGACTTTCCCCACATGTCCGTACGCTCAGAATCTTCCTCATGCATCATAAACGACCAAAGCGCCTTGAGCTGGAGTATTCCCTATTTTGTATCAGGTTTCTGCAGCATTCTTGCATCGATCAACCGCATTTCCTCACCATGTCCTTTGTTGTGTTTTTTCATCGATAAATGGGAAAAATTCTGGAGAGATTCTCGCTGCTCCATAGGTACAATATCATTTGGTAAAGGTATTTTCGATATCCATATCCATTTCCCGGATAGAGATGATGTTTCATTTTTTGAGTGATGCTCATGGATTTTCCATTGCTTCTACCAATGCTTGTGCGGTTTCTGCACTATTGTTCCTATAGAGTTCTTCGCTGTATCCTGTAAGGTTAGCAAAAAGCATAGATCATGAAAAAACAGTCATCAATACAATCGCTACAAGTTCTCCTATATGCAATAAACTATGATGAAGATGATTGGAAAAATGCAATACCTTGTGGATGTGCTTATGGAAGTGTTTCCTTAGATGTTGATGGATTTTTTGGTGTAGTGTTGCTTTTTGTTTTTTCCTTTTCATCAAACCTCCGTAAATAAAAGTTTCTCATATAAGTATATTCACAGAAGTCAATTTTGTCAAATTTTACGGCACTTTTTTTGTTTGCAATATTTGATTAAAAGATTAAAAAATTATGAAAATTAAAAGATTGGGTACTGTAGTTGTTAAGTAATAAATCTTTTAATCTGTAATCTTAATGTCTTTTAATTAGCAAAGCGTATGAACAAACATATCCTCTTTATTTTGGACTATTATCTACCCCATAAAGGCTGATCGGAAACGGTTTTTGAAGCTATCATTTCTCGTTTGTTGGCAAAAGGATATACGATTTCTTTGCTTACGAGTCGCTTCGATGGAGCATTGCCTGCCGAAGAAAAAAAGGAAAATATGCATATCTATAGGATCGGCAAAGGGAGAATCAGTTTTATGTTTTGGGCATTGATCAAAGGAATATCTATTTTCAGACATCACAAGGACATTTCTATTATTCACACGAGCACCTACGGAGGCGCTATTCCTGCTTCGATATTGGGAAAAATATTCCGCAAGAGAGTCATTTTGACGGTGCATGAGATATTCGGAAAACTCTGGAATCGTTACAAATGACGATGGATAGGACAAATATATAGATTGTTTGAAAGAGCGATTTTTTGGTTTCCGTATAGCATCTATCATTGTGTCTCTTCGTATACGATGAACACACTGAGGACGGTATATGGTATAGCGGATAAGAAAATCAGAATGATTCATAATGGGGTTGATACCGTGTTTTGGAATTCTGATGAGGTTTCTTCTTTTGATATAAAAAAGCGGAAGAATGAACATGGTCGGAATAATCGTTTCGTCGTTACGTATTATGGTCATGCTGGCAAATCCAAATGACTCGATTATTTAGTCCATGCATTGCCTGAATTGATTACGGTAGATACCCAGTTACTCTTTGTTTTCAATCTGATAGATTCCAAGAGGACACGTCTTCTCAAAGAAAAAATCAGAAAAAGCAATCCGCTCACTTCATATAGAACAGCGCTCTGATGATCCATTCAGATATTCAATGGTGTAGATAAAGATCAGCTCCGTACTATGATCGCCGCTTCCGACCTTATCGTCGCGCCATCGATTTCCGAGGGGTTCGGTTCTGTGCATACCGAAAGTGTTGCGATGAAGAAACCATTGTTGACAACCTATATCGCTTCTATTCCAGAAGTGGTCCGAGGCAATGTAAAATTTATTGCTCCTTCATCCAAAAGAGAGATCATCCAAGCGATCCTTGAACGCGAGCAACGGATAGGCAATCCAGAGTATTTCATTCCTTACAAAGATTTTTCGTGGAACACAACCGTCAAAGAACTTATACAATTGTACCGCTAAATATAATGAATAATGAATGATGAATAATGAAAAATGTCGGAAATATTCTTTATGGACTATTGTAGAAGACAATAGTCGATGATAGAACAAAATCCAACATTATTCATTATTAATTTTTAATTATTAATTATTTCTTATTGCTGTTGTAGATAAATTCTTTTACCTCATTGAGGCTATTGAAATATCTCTCGCTCGTGAATGTATAAGAAGAATATTTGCCGGTAATATCTTTGAAGAAGTAGAAGACCTTCTTGTTTGGTGCAGTATACGGAGACGTCTGCCGTGTTCCATCGATATTTGCATTTTTCCATCGTGCTAATATAGGCTTAGCGTTGATATATTGTGATCATGCAGGATTGTTGATATCGATGATGTATTTCAACGTATCCAGAGTAGGAAAATATTTAGGTACTACGAAATTGGTAGAAGTGAATCGCTTGGTAGATGAATCATAGGTGATGCGATATTTTTTTCCATTAGGCGCAGTATATATTCCATTGATGATCCGTTTTGCGAGATCGATAGTATCACCTCAGAATTCACCATCATCATAATACTGCTCAATGAGATCATAGAGATATTTTAGCGCTGTATATTCGTTATCGGTATCATCATATTCATCCATTTTTTCATCAAGCATCAATAACATAGTATTGAAAAATTCCTCTTCCTTGTCTCCTCCATAGAGATCTTTTAATGTCTCGAAGATAGCGATGACCATGAGTTTTTCCGTATTGGAAAGATCGGTTTCGATATCTTCATAATCTTCTGCAGAAGCACTGGTTCAATCTTTTGTAGTTACCTTGAATGTGTCAGAGACTCATCCGATGGTCAATGTGCTTTCTACTGGGGTATCGTATTTGTAGCTTGAATTGAGTTCTATTTTTACTGTTCGACCATTTTGTACGTAGCCTGTAGTTCCTACCATATGTCCGCTGATATACAGTGCTCATCTATTGATGCTTGCGAGAACAGACGTATTTGGCGTCATGCCTGTGATAGTGATCGTGTTTGATGCATAAATTTCATCAAGATCCGCATTTGTTACATCATTGAAATGGAAACTGCTTGGTGTGATATCGGTAGTACCTCAGGTATAATTGAAAGATTGCGTCGCTGAAGATCAGGTGTTTCCTAGTCTATCGATAAATATGACTTTTCGATAGAGTGTTCCTGTGTATGAAATCGTTCCGTTAGGGATAATCACTGAGCTTGTCGTAGTAGATCATGAATGGAATATCGTTCCAAAGGTATCAGTCGGCGAGATGAGATACTGATATCATGATAATCCTGCTGCATCAGGGCCTGCTGACCGATTGAGGGTGATTGTACCAGCGATATTTGTTCCGTTTATCGGGCTAGTAAGTGTAGGTATAGGAGCTACGGTATCCAGCTGCACCAAAAACGTCTTAGAGATGATTCCTCAGCTTCCATTGTTCATAGTAACAAAGATATCTTTTGCTCCATTCGTTCCTGTAAGGAATACATTGTGAATTCCTCGTGAGGTAAATGTTCAGGTGAGCGGAGGAGTATCTATAGCTCAGCTAATCGTATACTGTGTAGGATCGTTTGCTCTCATATATATTCCTGCCCAGTCTTTGGTGAATCGTTGTGTTCAGATATATTTGGCATTAGGTCAGGTTAACGTGATACTACCGGTATATGGAGCAGTGATGATAAATGGGAATGTCTGGCTAGATCATGTATTTCCTGCACGATCTTTTGCGATAACGTGCCGTGTGTAACTTCCATTATTTAATGTGTCAGTTATCGTATATCATGTATCTGTACCCGCATCAATTGTACGAGGTGAAGGTCAAATAACATAGAATGTATAGTTAGATATAGCATTGTTATCGCTTCCTGTCCATTGAAAATTGATATTATTTCCTGTCAAAATAATCTTTCAACTGAAAGGAGAAATAGCTGTCGCTGTAGGTGGTACTATATCTATAGTAAAGGTTATGCCGGTACTATTATTTCCAGAATCAGTTAAGATAAAGATATGATCTCCCTCAGCTGAAATACTATCTCCACTTGAATACGGATTCCCATCCAATGTCGCTCCAGAAATATAGTCTCCAGTAAAATGTATATATACACCTGTATTATAATGCCATCCACTAGTTATTTGCTCATT
>CAZJFP010000029.1:0-9048 GCA_964545415.1 uncultured Candidatus Peribacteria bacterium | reverse complement strand
GCAGAAGCCAGTTGGTATGGCGGTCAGGGGCAAAAGAATTACGTTAGTGGGAATGTGCCCTCGACGGGGAACTGGAAATATTTCTTCCCAATATATATTTATAAGAAATAAATCAGTCCGATTAATAAACCATTCCTGACGAGCCCGTCTGTTTGCTTGTATAATAAAGAATTGTGACTGCTGAGATAGACGGACTACCTGGATTGACAGATCGTGAAATTGAAATTTTGCGGCTCTTAGGGCAAGGAAAAAGCAACAAAGAAATCGCTCAAGAGCTGTTTATTAGTGTAAATACTGTTAAAGTACACCTTAACAATGTGTTTAAGAAGCTTGGAGTGTCATCACGCACTGAAGCAACTCTACATGCAATAGAGCACAAATTAATTAACTCACCAATCCCGGAAACAGAAAATGAACGCATAATTACAACAATAGTTGAGAAGCAAACTATTAAATTAAGTAAAATCGAGTCATTTTATGATAAATACAGGTGGGCAATTATTCTTACTGCAGTCGTCTTTCTTATAGTTTTATCAACATTAATCTCACAAAGCGGTTTGTTTGCTACTCCAACACCTACCAGCAACGCATTGATTGATACCCTAAATCAGGAACACTGGAGAGAAATGGCTCCGTTAACGATAGCACGGGAGCAAATGGCTGTGGTGGGTTGGAACGACGAAATTTATGCAATTGGTGGAGTTTCTGATGTTGGTGTTTCAGATGCTCTGGAAGTATATTCCCGTGCAACAAACAGTTGGTCAGAACTCCAGCCCAAACCAACTGCGGTCAAAGCAGCTGGTGCGGTGATCTTGGGTGGAAAAATATATGTCCCTGGTGGACTAAAAGCCGATAACAGTCTTAATGAGAAACTTGAAGTTTATGATCCCCGTGCTGACAAATGGGAGGAAAAGAAACCGATGTCCATAGGCCTTGCCAATTATGGAATTGCCTCCTATGAAGGCAATCTATATCTCTTTGGGGGCTGGAATGGCACAAAAGACACAAACACTGTTCTACGTTATGATCCGAAGGATGACGATTGGACTGAAATGACCTCTTTGCCAGGTCCTCGAACATCAAGCAGCGCCATTGTATTAGGGGATGTGGTTTTTATCGTTGGTGGGAGTTCCAATGGCGAATCCAGCCTGACGAACTACGTCTATTCACCAAATCTTGATAATGGGGTTGATAATCCGTGGAGCCTTCAGTTGTCTTTAGATAATGATGCTCAATTTATTGGTGGACATGAAGTGTCAGGCACTTTGTTTTTATTTAGTATTGAAGATAATGGAGACATTCAATTACAAAATTACGTTCCCCAGAATAATATGTGGTCCGCTTACACGGAAAAACCAACTGTTGTACCAGCCAAAGGTTCTCAAATCGCTTCACTTGGTGGAAATATATACTTTATTGGTGGTATAGATGTTACTGGTAAGCCTTCCAACATGGTTGTCCGCTATCAAGTGGTTTACACAATTGTGTTGCCAATAATAGTCAATTAGAATTTGGGACTCATATGTCAGACATAAACATGAAAAAAATTGCCATACTTGGGGCAGGTGTCGCTGGTCTCTCATCAGCTTACTATCTGAAACTTTATGGGGTTGATGTCCAAGTGTTTGAACGTGAATCTTATTATGGCGGTCTGGCAAGAAGCTTTAACTGGCACGGGTTTTCATGCGACTTTGCAGCTCATCGATTTTTTACTAACGATGAAGATGTTTTGCGTTCTGTTTTTCGGCTAAATCCAATGATACGACACGTACGTAGGAGCAAGCTATACGTTAGAAATGCCTGGGTAAACGATCCAATAAATCCATTGGAATTGATACGATTGCTTCCCCAAAAAGAAGCTCTTTTATTACTAAAAGACCTTATCAACCCTCCAAACAAAATCAATGAACCCAAAAGTTTTGAAGATTACATTCTTAACCACTATGGAAAAGTTTTACACGAAAACTTCTTTAGACCTTCCACAGAAAAAATCTTCCGTATACCAGCAGATCAAATTTCTGTATTATGGGCATTAAAAAAAGCTCGTCTTGTCAATCCTTTCAAAAAAATGGACGGCAAATCTCGCAAGTATTTTGCATATTTTTATTATCCCCTCGAAGGAGGATATGGATCGATTTGTGATGCATTCTATCGCAATGTAAAAGACTCTGTCATGCTCAATTCGGAAGTAACGAACATTTTACGTGAAGGTGAAAAAATAGTTGGAATTCAGTATCAAGTAAATGGTGAGACAAAATTTTTCGAATGCGACACAATAATTTCTACGCTCCCCCTGACACACACGGGGAAAATGCTCGGTATCGATGTTTCCTTAAGTTACCAGAAAGTGGATGCTGTTTATTTGTTGATAAACAAACCGGAAGCCGGACCTTACCATTGGGTATATTATATTGATTCGGATGTCGCAATCAATCGAAAAGTAGAGTTTAAGCACATGAGCCGATTTAATACACCTCCAGGAAATTCCGTGATTTGTGCTGAAGTTACCTCTTACGAAAATGACCCAGCAGGAAAAGTGATTAAAGATCTTGAAAAGGCTGGTTACATACAATCTAAAGATGTAATAGATAGTTTAGTTGTACGCGAAGATTACGCATATCCAATTTACAAAATAGGCTATGAAGAAATTGTTGCGTCTGCAATTAAACAGATCCAACAGACACAAAATGTCCATATCATCGGAAGATCAGCTGAATTTATTCATAGGGAAGCAGACGATATCATTGGTGAATCAAAGCAGTTGGCGAAACGTATATTGCAGAAACGGTCTGGAGCAGAGGTTCAATTGAAAACTGAAGTAGATGGGTCAGAAAACCTGGCTATCGTTGTTCTAAGTTATAACAATGCGGCCGATACTTTGGAGTGCCTCAATTCACTTGTCAAGCTCGAAGGTGGTCCTTATCAAACCTACCTGGTAGATAATGGCTCTACTGATAAAACAGTTGATCTGGTTCAGAGACAGTTTCCTGATGTTGAAGTGTTGGACTTAGGGCACAATTTTGGAGTGCCGATAGGATTTAACAAAGGAATTATTAGAGCCTTGCTTGCCGGTTATAAATTCGTGTTAATCCTTAACAACGATACTGTCTGTGATCCAAAAATGGTGACCGAAATGGTTCAAGTTGCTAATGCTGATCATGACTGTGCAATTGTGATGCCCAAAATTTGTTACTATCCTCCTAAAAATGGACCTCTTGATCGGAGTGATGTTTGGGCGGATGGAGGCTATTTTAGAAAATTTCCACCAACGATTAAACTTAAAGACAACCGGTCTCAGATTGATTTTGACATCCCGCGGAAAATTGAATATGCTCCTACCTGTGGTTTATTAATGCATAAACGTGCATTCGACAACGTAGGGCTATTTGACGAGGGTTTCTTTTTCTTTTACGAGGATTGGGATTTCTCCGAGCGTATACGATCAAAGGGTTTAAATATTTGGGTTGCACCAAATGCACTTCTATGGCACAAAGTATCAAAATCAACAAGTAAAGATATGAGTTTCTACTGGCAGCAAATGGGTCAGAGTACGGCTCGTTTCATGAACCGACATTATTCCAAATCAGGAAAACTGTTTCAAGAAGTTTATCTAATTCTAAGGGACTTTTTCTTGAAACCTTCTAACTTGAAATATCTGAAGAATTATCGAAAGGGTATGCGAATTGGTAACAGCAAAGCGTTAGATTCTTATCCAGATCTGTCGGTAATTCTACATAATGACACAAAAAATGATTAGCAACATAAATGACCGACTAAAAAACAGTCCCTGCAACAATTGTGGTGGAAATTCAGGGGAGGCAATTGTTCAGGGGAACGATTTGCTCGAGGACTTGCCTGGTACTTTTCAGTTCATAAGATGTGATGTTTGTGGCGTCCTGAGACAAGAACCCCGCTTGGATTGGGAAGATTTACATAATTATTATCAACCTGGTTATGTCTGTCATAGCCCCCAATTACCTACAACGAATAAGACATTCCATGAATCTACTCGCTCTTTGGGACCCAGAAAACGTGTCAATACTGTTCGTAAATACAAACAAAACGGTAAATGGTTAGATGTTGGTTGTGGCAGTGGTTTGATTTTACAGGCTGCAAAAGAGCATGGACATTGGTCCCTCTTTGGTATTGAGCCAGTACAAGAAATGGCTGAATACACTAGTGAGCAACTAAATGTGCCGGTTTTTGCAGGAACATTTGAAGATTATCAAGGGCAAGCAGCTGAATATGACATCGTTAGCATGTGGGATGTTATTGAACATTTATCAGAACCTTTTAATGCAATGAAAGAGGTTTCGAAATTACTAAAACCCGGCGGCGTTTTCATTTTTTCTACCCCAAATTTAAACAGCCTTGACCGAAAGATTTTCAAGGATTCCTGGCTTGGCTACGATCTTCCCCGTCATCTCTATCTTTTTCCAGATTCCTTACTGCGGAAGGTTCTAAAAAGTCATGGGTTGGAAGTGCTTAACCGTTTTTGTTTTACAGGTTCTCATGGCTCTTTGTATCTAAACCTTGCTTATTGGAATAAAAAACATCCATCGCAAATAATGGAATGGTTGCTTGCAAAGGATTCCGAATGGCTGCCCTTTAGATTATTAACTTTTCTGCCTCTAAGAATTATTGATTGGTTAAAATTGGGCACAACTATTACTTATATTGCCAAGAAAGTTTGATTTAAGATGATCTTGCCTGAATGGTCTAATTCTTTGTTAAACAAAATCAACTCCCTCAGGAAAGATCCAAAGGTTTCAAAAATATTACATATCATTTCGATAATTTACCCTTTAGCCTTGATTTACTTCAGTAAAAATGAAATTTTGAAATTGGAGTGGGGTAGGTTCTTTGGAATTTTTCTGAGTTGTTTTCTAATCTATTACGTATCGATGGCTCTGCAGAATATTGCTTGGTCTTTGTTAGTAGATAGGAATTTCACGAATTTCTGGTTCAATTCTAAAGTCTATTTCCAGACTGTATTAATGAAACGTCTACCGGGAGGAGTTTGGCATTGGCTTGGGCGTGCAAGCCTCTATGATGCTCAAGTAGACGATGAGAGAAATTCCATACGTCGTGCTAATCTTACTGAATGGCTCCTATTAATATTATCCGGTTTGTCTGGATATGCATTTACTGTGAATCTTTGGCTAGGGTCTATTAGTTTGATCTTGACGATTGGTACAGGCTTTTCATTGGTGAACCGAGAAAATCATAGCTGGGTCCGCTCTCTTCTATTATCAACTATTCTAACAGTGACATATGCCATTTGTTGGTTGGTGGGTGCGCTAATTCTCCACAGGCTTCTATTATCGGTAAATCCTTCTGGGAATGTTGCTTTCAATTCTTCATTTGGAATCTGGTGCTTATCCAGCGCGACTGGTATGTTCTTCTTCTTCTTTCCAAGTGGGGCTTTGATACGAGATTTTTCTTTGAGTGCTTTGCTCTCAAAACAATACGAACCTGCAAAATTTCTCTTGATTATTTTACAGGTTCGGATAATTTTTTTAGTTGCTGACCTTTTATGGTCATTCTTTAGTCTTCAATTTATAAAACTTATCAAATCAAAGCCGACTTCTAAGGCCAATTAACAAAGACTTCGTCCACGTTTATAACATCCCCTGCTTTTATTTCAATTTCCAACTGAATGTTGTTTTCATCAAAAATTGGATAGTTACCAAAAGGTGTGACCATCATCAATAGATAATTACCCGGTTTGATTTCCACCAAAGTAAATTGCCCAATATCGTCTGTGGCATCATGAGGTGAAGATTTTTCTTGTGTCGTGTAAATTTTGTCACCAGACGATTCTACAATCACGACATCTGCCGCATAGATTATCACCCCTTGAAGGGGTTCTTCATCAGTAAAAGAATTAAGAACGCCATAAATTGAGGCAAATTCAGGATCAGAATTCGGAACAATATTTGGTTCAATGGTGCCAACCATCTGATCCGGGAAGTCTGATGTAGGCTCTTGCCCGACTGGATAAGATGTACCTACATACCCTCCGTTTTCTTGAGAGATTGGATAAGCAGTCTCAACTGAAGATGGACTTGTTTCCACCACCACTCCATCGCTATCAGCTGTTGGTAAATTTTTGTTATCGCATGCAGAAAGCAATAAGAAAAGGAAAAGGATTAAGAAACCGGAAAATATTTTTTTTCGCATAATCAGCCTTTCAAAAAATAGGAGGTCTTCAACGAAGACCTCCATAATTGTACTAGAGATTTGGCTGATTACTGATTTACACCGTTGTATGAGAAGAGTTGGTCCATGCTTTGTGTAGCTTCAGCACCTTCATTCATATTGCTGTTAATAACACAGGAGATGGGTTGTGCAGATGTGATTGTAGCACTGCCATTGTAACCATTTGGTACTGCAGCCTTAGCAGGAAGATAAAATTCTATACTTGCTTGAGGAGCAACTGCAGCTGATGTTTCGGTTGCACCAGGTTGGCCAGCATAGCTGACTGTAACTGTTGCAGCAACATCACCCAAGTTCTGGCATGTAATTGCTGAACTGTACTTATAGTAGCGCTTCATTACGTTTGGTGCAAAGACTTTCATCGTTGCATTTTCTACACCATTATAGGTTGAAGCGCGGTTTGCACTATTCGAGATGTTTACTGAAACAGCAACAGCCTGATCTGATGTTACTGTCGCACTCATCAACCCATTAGGTAAACCTGCTTCAGCTGGAATGTAGATTGCTACAGCTGATTTTGGTTGAATTGTATAATCCTTGGTGAATCCGCCACTGTAGGTAACTGTAACAGCGGCTGCTGCTGCAGAAACATTTTGGATTGACATTGATGCATTCCAACCGTAATATGCCTTGTACAAAGCTGGCACATAGAATGTGGTTGCACCAGATGAAAATCCGTTATAGGAATATAGTTGAGCAGCGGTTGCACCTGAGCCAAATGTATTGCCAATCGCCACAACATTCCCGGCGGCTGTGACCGTAGCAGAGTAGCTAATGTTGTTAGCTAACTGGGTCAAATCTTTGAGACTCCAATTTACACTAGCATAGGCAGGAACAGCAGTTTTGGTGTTTGAATAAACTGCGGTTGCATTACCTGGGGCAAAGACTTGCAACGTGATGTCCTGGGCAGTTGGAGCAACGTTCTGAGCATAGATTTCACTATAGTAACCATAGTAATTATCATATACGCCAGGGAAGCCCCAGCTCGCTGAACCACCAGCGGTACCTGAGTATGCAGCACCACTGTCAGCATCACTGAAGTTTGTTACAGCAGCAATTTCTTGATCTGCAGATACAACGACTGAATACTCACCGGAAGCCAAGGCGGCTTCTGCAGGCACGTAAACAGAGAGCACATCACTTGCAGCAATCGTGTGACTTGTAGTGTGGACAGTAACTCCTGCCGCATTAACATATTGAATAGTTACATTCGCGGTAGCGGTCCCTAAATTTTGAATTTGAAGAGAACTCGCAAAAGGGCCACCTGGGACGGCGGTAGCTGCAGCAACAGAACCTAATGTTACGGCAGTAACCATAAGAACAAGTAAAATGCTGATCAATTTTTTCATTTCTACTCCTATAGTTTGATTACATGAATTTTAGGTGATTTTCAGATAAAATCAATAATACTTTTGGTCTATTAATTGAGTATTGAGCAGAGTCTTGCGATTTTTAGAGAGTAAATCTACTTTCGTGAGTTTTTTTACTTAAGAATTTTGTCAAACATAGATTTGCTATTCAAAGCGATTTTTTCCCAATCAAAATTCTGGGCAAGAGATTTGGCGTTCTCTTGCATTCGTGATAACTCAAAGGGATTTTTCAATAGAAATAGTAATCCTTCAGCAAGCGCTTCCGAGCTTCCCGCCTTTGTCAAAAATATCGCTGGGGGTTCACCACCTAACACTTTTCTATCACCAACATCCGAAGTAACCACCGGCACGCCCATCTGCCAACTTTCAAACAACTTTAAGGGGCAACGCCCCCTGTCCGCCAAGGTATCATTTACAGGATCAACACTAATGTCAGCCAATTGATAATAGGCATTTATTTCGTCTGGTTTCACTCTGCCAGTAAACACAACACTTGCTTCAATGTTTAATTCCTTTACCAATTCTTGCAGTGTTTCCATATCGGCCCCACCGCCAACAATCAAGAGACGCACTTCCGGCTGGTTCTTAACAACTTCTGGAAAACTCTTTATCAGTATTTCTACTGGGTGATTTGCTAGATTAAGACTACCAAAATAGCCTACAACTTTATTGTCACTCAAGCCAAGACTCTGTCGCAGATTATTCAATTTGTCAGCTGAAACGGGTTGGAATCTTTCTGTATCAACACCATTAGGTAAATAATGAATCTTTTCACTGGCGATTCCCAGCTTTTGCATCCGTTCTTTATTAAAATAGGTGTTTGTGGTGACCAGATTGGATTTTTTGGGCAAAGAGTTTTCAAAAAAACGTATTACAGTTTTTTGCCACCGAGAATTAGTTTTGTTTGATTCTGCTTCATAATCATCACAATCCACAATCAGCGGTAATGATTTTTTGTATGCTAACATCAACCCCGCAATTCCATTCATTGGATGTGGTTTCCCAACAAAGACAAGGTCAGGGTTTTCTTGCATGGCTTCTCTCAGCAAGGCCTTGGTAGCTGTAATGCTAATTTTTATCATATCTACTGTTGAAAAATATTCTGTTTTATTTTCATTTTTCCGAACATGCATCTGAGAGACGTATCGAATATGTACTCCTTGATCCCAGAAGTCACGTTCCTCTTCGGATTCAAAATTAGAATGCAAGGCAAGAATTGTGACACGATAATTTTCCCTCACAAGATACTTAGCTAAGGGGAAATATCGACCCAACCCAGAAGGACTGTTCAAATCTTGAGACAAAACCATGACAAGGTAAGGTTTGTGCGAGTCCTGTTTCATTCCTAATCATCCTTTTGTGAAGAATGGTTTAACAAAGCATTTACTAATTGGGACCAAGATAATTGGTGGGTTATTGCATCTTGGAATGAATTTTGAACATTACTTTCTAATTGCTG
>CAZJFP010000028.1:0-9737 GCA_964545415.1 uncultured Candidatus Peribacteria bacterium | reverse complement strand
CTATGACCCCCTGCTTGTAAGGCAGATGCTCTAGCCAACTGAGCTAATCACCCATATTAATCGGTCTTACGGGGAATCGAACCCCGATTGCAGGATTGAAAGTCCCGTGTCCTAACCGTTAGACGATAAGACCATTAATTTCAACACATCGGTTGTTATTTAGATTCGGAATGGAAGGGACTCGAACCCTCGACCTTCCGCGTGACAGGCGGACGTTCTAACCAGCTGAACTACCACTCCATAAGTATTTTCTGGAGCCGACTATCGGAATTGAACCGATAACCTATCGCTTACAAGGCGATTGCTCTACCAGTTGAGCTAAGTCGGCATCTAAGCACAGTGGTTATGTGCCCTGCTTAGCTAATGCTTTAGCAACTCTTGATTTTTTTCTAGAAGCAGTATTTTGTTTAATAACTCATACTTTTTTACATTTATCGATATATTTATAAACCGTATTGAGTTCTTCCTGTGATTTATTGGTGTTTTTCAAAAATTTCTTGATGGCCATCTTCATCCTCAATTTGAATTCATTATTCCTTTTTTGG
The DNA here is from genome assembly GCA_964545415.1 of uncultured Candidatus Peribacteria bacterium. Taxonomy (GTDB): domain Bacteria; phylum Patescibacteriota; class Gracilibacteria; order Absconditabacterales; family Absconditicoccaceae; genus CAJBLF01. The sequence continues at coordinate 9,192 of CAZJFP010000028.1, read as the reverse complement.
AATACGAGAGATCTGTTTGATGCTTTCTTTGCTGATTTCGTGATTGGCATTGTCTATGAGGTATAAAGTGTAAAGAATTTTTTTAAACTCCGAGGGAGGGACTCGAACCCACGACCCAGTGGTTAACAGCCACTTGCTCTACCAGCTGAGCTACCTCGGAATGTCGATTGTTTTTTTCAGTGAAATCACCTATAAGAATCCGTATGTGCTTTTCAACCTAAAATGATTAAATTTTTTATAGTAATTACCGGGGACAGGACTCGAACCTGCACACCGTTTGGCACTTGGTTCTAAGCCAAGCATGTCTACCATTCCATCACCCCGGCTTGAGTGAATACTCGGGAGCTAGGATTCGAACCTAGGACCTCCTGATTCAGAGTCAGACGCTCTACCAACTAAGCTACTCCCGATCAGTATATGTAGTATCGAACCTAGAGTGTTTTTTTGGTTGCGGGAGATGGAGTCGAACCACCTATCTTCGGGTTATGAGCCCAACGAGATACCGTTTCTCTATCCCGCAATAACAAATCAGAATGTAGAATGTATAATTCAGAATGTTTTTGCATTCTTAATTTTGAATTCTGCATTCAATTTGGGGAACTAGGATTCGAACCTAGACTGACGGAGTCAAAGTCCGCTGTCCTACCGTTAGACGATTCCCCATCTTATTTAACAGTACAAAGACAAAAATGACCTGCCTTTCAAACAGGAGTGTGTTGTATATATACATTTACCCCCCCAATGCAAGTCAAAATTTACAATTATGCATTGAAATAACTCACCAAAACGGTACACTCGGAAATGACCTAATTTTACCACTATTTCAGATAAAAAATGAGAATTTTGACCTGACTTCAAGCAACAAGCAACCAATTACATATCGGGAACTATTTCGGGGCAGTCAAACCTATGCTTGACCTTGCTCAGAAATATCCGGACGCGGAAATTTTCTTATTTCTAGCAATCATGCACTCATTCAACAACGTACAGGATCCTAAAACATTAAGAAAAAATGCGATAAATATTCTGAAGCTGTATGCAGCATGCGGTGCAGATCTCAAGAGATTTATGATCTACAATCCTGCGGATATTCCAGGACATGCACAACTCAATCGGGTACTCACGTGCATCACGCATATGGGATTCATGGAAAGGATGCATTCCTACAAGGAAGCATTGGATAAGGGAAAAGCCAAAGAAATCAATGTAGGCGTATTCTGCTATCCCATCCTGATGGCGGCAGATATCCTCTTATATGATACGGATATGGTGCCGGTGGGAAAAGATCAGAAACAACATCTCGAATATGCAAGGGATATAGCGATGAAATTCAATAACATGTTTGGAGAGACATTCAAGATCCCTGATGCATACATAGAACCGGATGTAGGTCTGATCATAGGAATGGATGGACGCAAGATGAGCAAATCCTATAATAATTATATCGGACTCCTCGAGGACGAAAAAACTATCCTCAAAAAGGTGAAACAGATCTCCACGAACATGCAGACCGTCGAAGAGCCGAAAGATCCTGACCAATGTAATGTCTATAATATCTGCAAACTATTCCTTACACCGGAAGAAAATGAAGCATTGAGGAATAGATATCTAGCATGATGATTGAGCTACAAAGACGCGAAAGAGTATCTGTTTGAGAAAATGATGGCATTCATTAGACCTATCCAAGAAAAATACGCGAAAATAAAGGATGAGGAAATTGTAGATCTCCTCGAGAAGAATGCGAAAACCATGAATAAAATCGCAGAGAAAAAAATTCAAGAAGTCTACAAGAAAATAGGATTCAGTTTATAATTTGATACTATAAAAAAAACGATGGAAGATGACCAAACAATACAGAAAGAGACACCGAAAAACGAAAACAGAATATGTATAGCCAAAAACGCCCAAAGAGACGGTTGTGCAGTAACCGCACATGATTTGTACGAAACATTCACTTGTACTACATGCGAATACAAAGATATATCGACATGTATCGGAAAAAGACTCACAGACATCATGAATGAAAGAGCAAAAAATAGATAGGTTTTATCATTTTTTCTTCTCATGGCCACGCTCGTACTCCTCTGAGGCAACAGCATACACAATAAAGATCGGATACAGGAAGTGAACAAAGAGCTCCTCCCCTTTTATGATACGACACATATCCATTTTTATCATCATCGAGATACCTGATGAAATATGGATTTCGAGTATGAATGTGAAAAACTCTGTGAATATCTGAAGACTGTGAAAGGAAGCATCATCCTCTTCTGTAAATCGTTATGATGTCTGTTAGGACTCAAAGCGATAGTAGAAAAAGAGATATTCATCAAACAATCCATCTTCATAGGATTCCCGCTCGGATTCACAGAACTGCATGCATTCCCTATCCATCAATATCTCAAAGAGCTTACTTCTCCAGTATTACGGATACAGCACACTGCTGATCCTGCATGATGATATACAACGATAACGAAAGAATTATGATCGATCTCTCCAGCATTCACCTGCAAGGAGTTACCAGGAGATACACATGATTACCCAGAGATAAAAGCATTGAAACAAATTATTTTAGATAATAACGCGACATAATGACACAACAAGATCAATCAGTAGATCTCAACATATTGGATGTAAAAGAATTGAAAAACATCAAAGACAAAAAAAAGAGAGCCGATCGAGTAATGCAAGTCATCCAAGAAAATGGCCTTGATAAGGATAAGGAATTTATGGATGAGATAGATCCGTTGATAAAAGAATTATTGAAACAAGAATAATATATAAAAAAAGCTGAGTTTATCACTCAGTTTTTTCGTAAAAGAAAGTATATAGGATATAAGATTATGTTGTTGGTGGAGTTGGCTGTTGGACTGGTGTAGACTGAGCAGCCGGCATTTGTTCAGTGGCTGGAGCAGCCGGTTGTTGCGGTGCTGTTGGAGGAGGAACGACCTGTTGGATTTTTTCAGTAGCCTGAACAACAACATTGGTTGCTTTGGATGCTACATCAGTAGTCTTTTCTACAACCTTGTTCGCAGCATTCCAAACTTTACCGACGATATTTTCTGTTTTTTTAGCGGCTTCCGAGGTATTAGGAGCTCAGGTAATAGGATCAGGCTGACCTGTTATCTTAGCAAGAAATCTTGCCAATCTAGTGAAGAATTTTTCCAAAGCACCTGGTTGAGAAGGTTGCGCTGGAGTAACAACTGGAGCAGGTTGCGCCGCAGAAGTTTGTTCAACAGGTATTTGAGTCTGAACAGGTGCAACAGGCTGAGTAGTTTGTACAGGAACTTGATTGTTTGGGACAAACACTCATGTAGGAATACCTTGAGGAATTCATGTAGTTTCTGGAGATGGAGATACTTGATTCGGTTCCATCGAAAGAGATTAGAATATAAAAACCATAGCTAATTGTATTCTTTTTTGCGGATTTTGCAAATTTTAAGGTGCGTTTTTGGAGTAATAACCGCCAAATACCCTTGTTTTTTCAGGAAAAAATTATACAGTAACGATATTTATCAGACACAACCTACGAAATGCTCGTATATGAAGGTTCAGGAGAAAGGATAGATACGCGATTGAGCAAGCAATTTTCGTATTCCAGAAGTTTTTTTCATCATATCATCGAAAGATGAGGCGTACACGTCAACGGGAAAATAGTGAAAAAATCCTATCAATTGAAACAGAACGATCAGATAGCGATAGATGATGTAAGCAGATATCTCTCCCCTGTTTTACTAGACGAGGCGCCTGATATCAACATCCCTATCGTTCTAGAAAAGGAGGACTATCTCGTGATCAATAAGCCGAAATGAGTGCTTTCACATCCAAAAACCGTACGAGACATTCATGAGCCTTCGGTAGTTGGATTTCTCTATCATACCTACAAAAATCTACCTTCTATCGGGAATTTCATCAGAGCAGGACTCCTTCACAGGCTCGACAAAAACACGGACGGACTCATGATCGTCGCAAAGACAGAAAAAGGATTGCAGCATTTCAAAAAATTATTTCAGGCAAAATCAGAAAGTGAAAGCATACAAAGAAAAGAAGGCACAGAGCTAAAAAAATTTTATAGAGCGACTTGTGAAGTGACACCGGAAGGAAAAACATTCATCGAATGAATCAAAGAGTTTCCTTATATCATAGAAGAAGTCGTTAAAGCGAAATTACCGCACACCATGCCAAAAATAGGAATAACAAAAATACTTGATATAAAGGAAGATCGCCTTCTACCTTCTACCTATCACCTTCTACTGGAAATTCTCACAGGCCGCACGCACCAGATCAGATATCATCTCTCACATCACGGATTACCCATCATCGGAGATTATCTCTATGGTGATCCAGAGACAAAAGAGCCGATGCAATTGACCGCATACAAACTGACATTCAGAGATCCAGACAATGAATTGATTGAGATACACATCTAATCCATAAGAAAAACCCCAAGAACAAACACTTGAGGTTTTTTATGAAAGAAACATTAATAAGATACTGTTCTGTCCTTAAAATATTCCGTATAATGATCGACCAATCGTTTATAATTTGAAACGATTTTTGTCTTATCCAAGAGGATAGGAAATTCCCATGCACTATTAGTATATACCGGATTGACCACAGAAGCACCAAGGCAAATCATACCTTTTTCTTCTGTAAGAACAGAATAGAATTTGAACATAGGCGGCAAAGAACCACCATAATGAACAAGGAGTTTTTCGGTTATTTTACGTTTGATCTGTACAGACATATCAGGATCAAATTGAAGTTCTGAACGAATACCACGAACATCAACATTATACTGATGTACAATATCAGCAAGAGATCGTAATGAAGGTTGAACTATACCTTCAACTACCGAAAAGAATGGTTCACCAGAAGGATTGAATTCATGGACTTCAGAAGGATTAAATGCATCATATGCAAAAGCTGAGATAATTTCCTTGCTGACATCAGGGATTCTTCCTTCGATAGTTGGTTTACCGCACAGATAACGAGCATCTTTATGAGCTGCAATTACAGCAGACATGATGCTAAATAGATAATTACCACCGATGGTATTAGGTGTAATAAACGTTTGTCCAATCTCAATGCTATTGTGCATATGTCTTGCTACAAACGCATCAGTAGGAACAAATAAGGAATGCATTGCGCTGAATTCAAAAGATGGCACGCTGGACAAAGAAAGAAACCGTAATCCTGTAATAAACATCTTCTTATCGCTATCATATACTGCAGCCTGAATATAAGGATACTCCTTACGGATATCATATTCAGAGAGTGCACCATCATTATAAGGCGATCCTCCATGAGCAAAAGCATACATTTTAGTCCAATGAAAGAGCTGCCCCAAATTAGGATAATCAGAATGTTTAAAGAAATAAATAGGTTTTTCTTCTTTGGTAAACGTGTATGCTACAGGAATCAATGTTTGCAATTCCATCTCTGCAGCATCTTGATCAACACCACACAATTTCAGGAACACATCCAATGCAAGCTGATCTTCTATGATCATACTTACTAAATCAAAATAGTCGATTTTTCCCATATTTTTATTTTTTTTGTTTGTTTTTTATGTTTGAATTGACATTTTAGAAAAAAAACATTGAAAAGCAAATGAATTAAAAAAATACCGCAATCCGGCCTGCCCGCCGTGACGGGAGACAGAATACGGTATCTTTTATCAGAAATAGTTGATTATTTCTTGGTGGTTTTTTTCGCTACAGGTTTTTTTGTAGATTTTTCCTCTGTATCTTCAGCTGATTTCTTGGTAGTTTTCTTGACAGCGGTTTTCTTTTCCTTTTCAATGACCTTATCTTTTTTGTCAGGGTTTTGCTCTAATTTTTCAGTGATTCTCTTGGCTTTATCCTCAAGTTTCTCTTCAGAAAGCTTCTTTACTACTCCCGCAAGTCCCTTACCTTCAAATTTCTTCGCTGGTTTTTCTTCTTCCTGTACTGGAGTTATTTCCTCTTCTGTAGCTTTTGGAGCAACAGCTGGATTTTTTACGACAGGCTTCTCTTCTACAGATGTCTTTTCTTCACCCATTCCTTTCATACTCAAACCGATTTTTCTATTTTTAGGATCGAGCAATATAATCTTGGTCTTAACAGTTTGTCCAATTTTTACAACTTCGTTAGGATTCTGGATAGACTTCTGTGAAAGCTCACTCAAATGCACCAAACCGTTGATATCCTGGAATACTCTCACGAACACTCCGTATGGAACGAATCTGATGACTTCACCTTCGATGATATCGCCGACTTTGTATTGTTTTGGCAATGCTGTCCGCGGATCGTCTTTCAACTTCTTGCTAGATAAGGATATCTTTCCGTTTTCAAGACCGATGACCTTAACGCTTATCTTATCTCCGATATGTCAAAGCTTCTCAATATTGTTGACATGTCCGTAGGTGATTTCGGAAATATGAACCAATCCTTCAACTGTTCCTCCGATCGTGACGAATAATCCATAAGAAGATAATCCACTGACCACTCCATCATAGACTTTTCCGACTTCGAGATCCTTGAGGATATTTTCTCTTTCTTCTTTCAATGCTTCTCTTTCTGAAAGAACAATTCTCTTTTCATCCTCATCGATATTGATGATCCTTACTTTGAGTTCTTTACCGATAAGATCCAAAAGCTTTTCGAAGATAATCTCCTGATCTCCATCCTCTACTCTAGGATAATGGATAGGAGCGAGTTGAGATAATGGAACGAATCATTTGATACCATGCATATCGACCAACAAACCTCCGAGATTTGCTTCAGTAGGGATGACAGTGATCACATCATCAGCTTCAAATTTCTTCATAATAGATTTCCATACATCGTATTGCAGCAATTTGGTGATAGAAACGATGTAATGTCCGTCTTCATGTCTGATATTGGTATTTACGATCTCAAGCTCGATTTCTCTTCCTGGATCAAGTTCGTATCCTGATCTTTCGAGTTCTTTCACTTCTTTTGATAAAATGACTCCAGTGAATGCATTATTGTCGCAATCCACCAAAATACCGTTTTCGATGACTTTGAGTACGATTCCTTTGACTTTCTGTCCTTCTTTGATGACAGGTATAGCTATTTGACCAGAACGCAATTGTTCTGTAATTGTTACATTAGCCATTAGTAATATAAAACGTTAAAAAATAAAAATACGCTTCAATACATCGCTTCAACGTTTGAACGTTTCAGCGTTTGAGCGTTAGGTTTACACCTTCACATTCACTGATTTTGATATCTTGTTGTACGTAGCCAACTTTTTAGATTTCAAATACTTGAGGAATGCTCTTCTTCTCGCAACTTTCTTGAGCAAAGATCTTTTTGCATCAAAATCCTTCTTATGAGCAGCGAGATGACCTTGTAATTCGGTGATCTCATCAGTGAGGATACCGATTTGTACTTCTACAGATCCTGTGTCATGGTCATGAAGTTTGAATGACTCAGTTTCAGCAGCTTTTGTTACTTTTTTTGACATAATAAAAATGAGATAAAGAAATAAAAAGTTCCAAACCAAAGCCGACAGTGATTAGCCGTATTCGGCAATGCCTTGACTGCTGTTTTCCAGCAGAGTGTTAAGTGATAAGTTCTAAGTGTTAAGTAATTTTTTTTATTTAGCATTCAACACTTAGCATTTAGCATTCTCATGCTGTGCATGAGCATTTACCCCCGACAGGAGTCGAACCTGTGTTTACTCCTTAGGAGAGAGTCGTTCTATCCAATTGAACTACGGGAGCAAAACAAGCTATTTTTTCTACTGAAGAGCAAAAAAAACAGTCCCTCCTCGGGCCTACGAGTACGCTTATAGCATTTTAGACACCAATTTCAAGCAAAAAAAAACAGAAAATAGTATAGTAATTGGAGACGGGATAGATGGTATGTGGAAGAAATAAACAATCTATCCTGTCTACATCAATCTCATTTGTCTAATTATGCAAATTCATTGAAAACCTGGTAAACGATGAGCAGGAAGAGAAATATCACCACTGCTACAATGAAAATATTTACTATGATAGATTTGGCTTTTTTCATAGCATCTTCCTTACCAGAAGAAACAATCAACAAATAGCCGGCATAGAACAACGCAAGAACAAAAAGCGCACCGAGAACCCATCCAAGCGTGATAGCGACATTCACTATAAGATCTGCTGCTTTCGCACCGAAAGCAGGCGTCTGAGCAATATAAAAGAGATAGTCGATTACCTTGATAAGGACCAAAGCGATAACTACATTGATAGCTCACTTCTGTGCGATTTTGACTTTATCAGATTTGTCCATCGCCGACATCATCCTGAAACCAGAGACAACAAGCATGATGATAGCAGCAAAGAAAGCAAGTACTTTGAAAAACGATAATATCTGAAGAAATAATTTATTCTGGACTGCGGACACGAGCTCACCACTACCTTTAACATCACCGATATTCAAGACGGTTCACAATATCCGCGTCACACCAAAGACAAGAAATGCACCATAAAGAATATAGATAAGGCTTGTAAAAGCTTTTTTGGCTCCATCGGGCTCTTTGGCTTTGATGATGAGATTGATACCCGCGACTACCAAAAAAATGAACAAGACGATAAAAGCTACTGCTCTGATAAGTACCCGCAACTGTCATCATTGATCTCATCAGCATTCGGAACTCACGGCAGTAGGATTCGGATAGAACAGATTCCTAACATTCTGCATCAACGTAAGATTTCTATCGATACAGATATTAAAAACAGTCTCTACCCTTCCATATCTATCAGGAGTCTCATCCGTAAGATAGTCAGCAAAATTGGATTGGAACGATGGAGCGGCAGCAAATGCAGCCCCTCAGCCAACAATAACCAACGTAATCGTAAGTATTGCTTTCTTGATAAAATTCATGTTTCTAAATTTTTAATTTCTAAATTGTATATATTTTTACATTCTACATTCTGTATTCTGAATTCTGTATTCTATATTCTGTATTCTATATTCTGTATTCTGTATTCTATATTCTATATTCTATATTCTATATTCTATATTCTGTATTCTATATTCTATATTCTATATTCTATATTCTGTATTCTATATTCTGTATTCTGTATTCTATATTCTGTATTATATATTCTATATTCTGTATTCTATATTCTATATTCTGTATTCTATATTCTATATTCTGTATTCTGTATTCTGTATTCTGTATTCTGTATTCTGTATTCTGTATTCT
>CAZJFP010000027.1:0-10562 GCA_964545415.1 uncultured Candidatus Peribacteria bacterium | reverse complement strand
TCAGAATCGATATGTCAGAATTTATGGAAAAATATTCCGTATCCAAATTGATAGGTTCGCCTGCAGGATATGTAGGATACGAAGAAGGAGGAGGACTCACCGAAGCAGTGAGAAGAAGACCATATTCTGTGATTTTGTTTGATGAAATAGAGAAAGCATCTACCGACGTATTGAATATTATGCTTCAGATCCTCGACGAAGGGCATCTCAAGGACGCAAAAGGCAGGATGATCGACTTCAAAAACACCATCATCATCATGACATCAAATATCGGTTCAGAAGAATTCGTAAAAAAACAAAGCACCATCGGATTCGCCACAGGGAACAAAACAGAGAAAAAAGATAAGGATTTTGAACAAGTCAAAGCAAGAGTATTGGAAGAGATGAAAAGCTTCCTCACGCCGGAACTCTTGAATAGAATCGACTACAAGATCGTCTTCAAGCATCTCGACAAAGAAACACTCTGCAAAATCATGAAAAACAAGATCACCCAATTCTTAGATGCACGGAAACACAATTCCGATATCGCATTGCCGAAATATACCGACAAGCAGATCAAGGATATCATCGACAAGATCTACGAACCACAATACGGTGCGAGACCACTTGAGAGATACATCCAGGACGAAATCGAGCCCCAACTCATAGCCAAAATAATGGCTAAAAAAACAAAATAGTCTTAGGGGCGAACCCCGCAGAACTACGTGGGGAACCAGAATTGATCAAGAAAATCATGGCAAAGAAAAATAAATCCGCTTCGCGGAAGGGACAAGGAACAAGTTTCATGTCCCTTTTTTTATTTTTTACTAAAATACAAACCAGATGCACGCCACGAAATAATCTTCCGCCATGACTCCACCAACAAAAACAGTAGGCCAAGCGTTTAGTTCCGAACATCCGTCCGCCTCCTGGCAGGATGGAGGAACCACTAGCGATATATGATAGGAAATGAATTCGTGATATTGATCTCATGGCGAAAATGGTGACTAAAAAAAGAAAGGGCCGTTTTGGGTACTTTTGCGGCCAGCCAAAAGTATCCCTGCGGAGCGTTAGAAAATAAAACAAAAAATAATTAAGTTTAATTTAAGACGTTTTTGTATAAACTCGCCACGTTTTATCCTTTACCACAAGACAATGACCATAAAACAACGGAAAAACATCGCAAGCATCGTCGGCATCTGCTGAGTGCTTAGCATCCTCTGAGGCTGTCAGCAGACCACAACAGAGACGACACAACCCACAGATAGCATCGAAACGATCGAACCTACCCTACAGACACAAGAACCAACAACGGATGAAACGACAACCATGAATGAGACAAATGTGCAACAGCAATTAGTCATCCATCCCGGCTGCATCGGCTGCGGAAACTGTGCGATGATAGCGCCGAATAATTTTGCTATGAACGGTAGACAAGCGCAAATAATCTCTCAAGAGAACATCGACTCGCCCGAAGTGCAGCAAGCGATGATGCGTTGCAAAACACAGGTGATAGAGATCATAGAAGCATAAAAAAAGACAATCTATAGAAAGCATAGGAGCGGATATCATCCGCTTTTTTGTTATACGAAAACACAGCGCCGGATGCTCGCCACGAGATAGGGATCTAATCAGAGATGAAACTGTTTACATGGCCGAGTCCGGAATGGGCCCCTGCTTTAGCAGGGTTGGAGGCGAGGCGTAGGTCATATGTATATGAAGCATATATCCAGAGTACAGCATCCGGATTGATCTTTTTGCTTACTTTTTCTATCAAGAGAAAAAGTAAGTCTAGCGAAGCGTTAAAAAATAAAAAAAACACTTACTGGTATAAAGTGTAACCTGAATTGCAGCAATTAGTACAAAGTTTGACAAAAACAAAAAAACATTTATAATTAGTTTATATTTATTTTACTAATCCCAACCATGGAAGACAAAAAAGCAATCAAACCAGAAACAGAGAAGAAGATTCCCGAGCTTCTCCAGAAACCAAGAAAGCGAGACAAAGACACGGTCAAAAAGCACCTTATCGACGCCCTCAACAAGGTAAATATCTTCAAAAAAGTGCAAGAGCTACGGAAAGAAAACCAAAAGCTCACTCAAGACAACAAAAGACTAAGAGACGAGTTGGAAATGGTTATCCAGACGATAGATCCGCAAAGGAAAATATTTATTGTACAGAAATAAAATTTGTATATAATAAGCATAACTACCTTCTACCTTCCACCTTCTACCTTCTACCTTCTACCTTCTACCTTCTATCTTCCACCTTTTACCTTCCACCTACATCCATGCTCAACAAGATCAAACGCACAGCCAAAGAATGAACGTCCAAGTTCATCAAAGCGATAGCGGTAGTAGGGACTACCCTCTTTATCACGTTGAACGTCAACGCCAATCCTACCAGCGCTGATGTCCAAAAAGAGATCAAGGAAGTCTTCAAGAAGAACCCGGACAAAGAGATTGTTGTCAAGGTAGAGAACAATAAATCCACAGAAAAAACGGCGAAGTTCGAAGCAGTCCAAGATAGCATCAAAGACCCTTACGATCAGATCAGAGCTTTCGTAAACGCAGAAGACACCACATACTTCAATCAACTCAAAATACACATGGAAACCAAAGACAGCACCGAGCAGATCAAGTGCAAAGCAGTGGTCTATGCTATCTTACAAGACACACTTCTCACTGCAGAACAGAAAAAAATTCTCGCCTTATCGCAATTCGAGATCCTCGCAAAGATGCCAGGCAGCGACTATAGATTTTCCAAAAAAAGTGGTGAACGAAGAAAAACACATCCGGATGATCTCGTATACAAAGACAGAGTTCAACGATATTTAGGATATAAGACATATTTAGATGTATTAACATTAGATCAAGAAATCGCAAAATTAAAAGAAAAATCAAAACAATTAGACGAAAAATCAAAACAATTAGACGAAAAATCAAAACAATTAGACCGAGAGATACAACTCTTGGAAAAATTATTGAACACATACAAGCAAAAATAAGTTTTAATTCGACAAAGATATGAATACATTAGAAAATCAAAATGACACTTTACCACCACAAGGAGATCCATCACAAAATACAGATGAGAGATTGAATTTTTTGAATAATACAGAATTTGCAGACATCAAAGAACCACTAAGCAAAACCATCACAGATTTAGCAAAAGAACAGATCGTACCCGAACAAGATTTTTGGGGAAATATAGAACAAGTAACTAAAGACATTTTCAATGATCCAATGTTTGATGCTGTCTTTGAATTAAAACAAGATCAAGCTCAAAACATTTTTCTTTTCAGAACAAAATTTGAAGAAATAAAGAAAAAAAATGAAAAAAATTTAGAAAAAGAAACAAACAGCCAGAAAGAAGAAACAAACAGCCAGAAAGAAGAAACAAACAGCCAGAAAGAAGAAACAAACAACCAGAAAGAAACATACAGAGATCAACTTCGAAGTAATCTAGAAACCAAATACACACAAATAGATGCAAAATATAAAACAACAACTAACTCCAAAGAATTTAAACAACTCAAAGAATCTGATCCTAACGTACCGCTAATACCTAAAGAAAAAAGAAATCTCTATGTAAGTTATCTCTATGCGGTAAATAAGATTATCGCCGAAGCAAATGAGAATAAGAATCAGATATCACAGAAAAATTATGAGTATATACAACAATTCAACACATTGAATACCGAATTTGGAATACAAGAGATAGATCTTTCTGAATTTGATATTATCAAAGATAAAGACGAGACATCCGATAATGACGAAAAAAGTGAACGTTCTATGAACGATATAACATATGACAAAGATTTATGATCAGATCTGACAAAATTTAATGCAGACATAGAAGATTTCATCTCTGATGAGGGGATAAGTGCTATAACACTAGAAGAAATAAAAGAAAACGAAAGCATATGAGAAAGTATAGAAGATAATATCGGCAATCGATACAAAGAAGATGGAGAAAAAGCATTGAATCAATTATTAGGAAAAAATAAATTAGAAAAATATAAAAACAATTTCGATGAAGCAGGGAATATTGTAGATGAAGAAAATATTCCAAAAACAGATCTAGAAAAACTGCAAAAAATTCAAGAGAAAATCACAGAATATTTCACAGACAAAACAATGGGAAAGATAACTACTGACACAAATAAAGTAATCAAAACAAAGGCAGTGACTGCTTTATTACAAAATATAGGACAATATTTCAACATCGATGGTAGTGAAGAAGCATTTTCGATAGATTTAGAATCAGGGATAGAATTCAACGAAAGAGAAATGAAAATTTCAGGAGAGATGGAAGGGAAAAAACTAGCATTTTATTATAATATGGAGACAGGAGAGATATTCGCTGATGATGTTTTACATTACAAAAAAGAGGAGGAAACATTCTATGTAGATCAAAACGGTGAAGCAGGACGTTGAAGATTACCTATCAAAATGCCGACATTGAATGAGACATTAGCAAATGCAAAAAATACGATAACAGCAAACATTTCAAAGACACTGGAAAACATAAATACTATAGATGAATACGAAGCCAAATTGGAAGAGACAGATTTTAGCATACAACAGGAAAGTGTAGTAGCAGATATCGTAATAGAACACGCTATGGCAAAAAACATTGCCATGCAAGAGACACAAAGTTTCTTGGATGAATATATCCCTTCTGCTGATGCATATAGCAAAGATAGTGATATCCATGAATATAATCTGTACAATATCATATATACGAGTTTCAATCGATATACAACAGACGAGCTAAAAACATGGAGAGAAAATTTAGAAATATTCAAAGAAAAGATAGACCCAGAAAGTCAAAATTTTAGGGACGAAATGATCAAAGAATTATTCTCAGAAGATAAGGTGGAAGAAGATGTAAACGGAGAATATGATACGACACAAGGTCCGAGTATATATAGATTTTTGGATGCTATCACCTACGATCAAACATGAATAAACAAAGATTACGTAATAGATTTGAATGTATTTTGAAACATCACCAACCAGCTCACCAAAGAAGAAGGAACAACTGAAAACCTGTCAGGAACATGAGAAAAATATAAGAGACTCCGAAACGATTATAAAACAGCACAAGAACAAGCAGCTGCTCCAGAAATATTAAACACTCCAGACATACGAAATCTAAACGAAACACCTACAGCATAAAAAAAAACGACAGAATTTTTCTGTCGTAATATTAGTCATTGCGAACATTTCAGTGAAGCAATCTTAGTTTATGTATTAGATTGCTTCGTCACTTCGTACCTCGCAATGACAAAAGACTTATTTTCCCAACCAATCTACAAACACCTCATAATCATGCGACATATCCTTGTCGCTTTTTAGTTTCTTCTCCGTATTGTTGATAGCGTAGATAACAGCTGCGTGGCCCTTTCCGCCAAAATAATCACCAATCCTTTCGAGGGTCCATGAAAAATATTTTTTTGCCAACAACATCAGCATCTGGCGTGCGTTGGTAATCTCTTTTTTTCTCGATTCAGACTTCATATCCTGCACAGCGATACCATAATATTGCGCAACCATATGAACGAGAGCATCGAAATTCTTGACGCTTTTGCTGTTGGACTCGACGACGGCTTGCGTTTCATCAGTGGTATGTTCAATCTTGTAACCCAAAGTCTTCAAACATTCATAGACATCCGTTTCTTCGATATCCTTATGCAAAACAGCTTTTCTGCTAAGCAAAATATTCAACGCTCCTTCAAGCTCTCTGACATTTTCTTTGATATGTTTAGCAATGATTTCAAGCAGATAGAAGTCCATATCCTCGCCTTTGTTCATGAGTTTTGATTGTAAAATCGCTATTCTCGTTTCAAAATCAGGCGATTTGATATCAGCGACCAATCCTAGAGCAAAACGGGATTTCAACCTCGGTTCGATATGTACGAGTTCCTTCGGAGGACGATCAGAAGATAGGATTATCTGTTTCTGTTTGGATTGAAAATCATTGAAGATATTGTGGAAAATCTCCTGCGTCTTGTCCTTGTCTGCCAAAAACTGCACATCATCGATCAGCAAGACATCCACGTCTTCGAACTTCTTGAGGACATTAGTTAATTTGTTGCCTTTGATCGCGGTAACGATTTCATCGATGAGTTTGCTTGTCGGTAAATAGACAACGACTTTGTCGGGAAATTTCGCCATGATTTCGTTGCCGATAGCCTGCATCAGATGAGTCTTTCCGAGTCCTACCGTTCCGTAGAGGAACAACGGATTGTATGCTTGCCCCGGCTTGGCCGTAACGGCTTTGGCAGCGGAGAATGCGATATTATTCGTAGCTCAGACGACGAAGGTATCGAAGGTGAATTTCGGATCAAAGAGGATGCCGAAGAATTCGGACAGTTCGTTTTTGATGGTCTTTTTTTCAGAGAGAAGCTCAGATTTTTTGGTTTCTTTGATATTCAAAAGCTTTTTGAGATCGATCAACAAGTCGTTGTTGTTGGCAAACTTGGGATAGACGATGAATTTGACAGAAAATTGATTATTATAGACTTCATTGATGGATTCCTTCAATGGCTTCGCAAAAAATTTCTTCACCTGAGTGAGGATAAACTCATTCGGAACACCAAACACGACAGTCTTTTCTTGCTCGTTCAAATCCAAAATCCCGACTTTATTCAAAAAAGAGACGATCTTCTTATGATCTTGCTGCTGAGCGAGGTGCAGAAGCGTTCTCTCTCGAACTCCACGAAACAATGCTATTTTTTCTGCATCATACTGTTCTATCATATCTATGAGCATCCAACGACA
Organism: uncultured Candidatus Peribacteria bacterium; assembly: GCA_964545415.1. Classification (GTDB taxonomy): domain Bacteria; phylum Patescibacteriota; class Gracilibacteria; order Absconditabacterales; family Absconditicoccaceae; genus CAJBLF01. The sequence continues at coordinate 3,794 of CAZJFP010000027.1, read as the reverse complement.
GCAATAAAGAAATAAATATGTTGCGTAGAGACGGTAATTCATGACGTCTCATTTTTTATTCATCGCATCTCTGCATTTACTGATTCGTAACCATGGTTTTGAGCTTGTTTTCAAGTGATGGCGATAATTTTTCATCAGCATATACGACCATTTCTATGTCTTTGATTTCCTTATCAATCAATCCACAAGAAAGCAAAAGTTCAGCTATATTCGCGTAATGGTTACTTGTAACGAATCTTTCCAGATAATCAACAAATAATATCACCAGCTCTTTACCTGAGCTTTCACGGATTTTTTGGAGCAAAAGTTCCTTCTCTATTTCTTTGGCACGGGCGTCAAAAGTATGCAAATGCTGAACAAGCTGTTTACCCTTACGACGTTTTAACCGAAAATAGAGGACAAAAAACAGACAGACCCCGAACAACAGGAGAATGCCCACCATCTGGATATACCACGCGAGACGCATGCCTTCGATATTCGGAACTGCCAAAAAGGAGAACTCTGACATACTTCAAAACGAATTAAAAATTAATGATTGATAATGAATGATGTTGGTATATGTTATCATAAACTATAGTGAATTATGATAGTTCATTCCAGTAAATCTTTCATTATTCATTATTCATTAGATTTTTAGAGCATTACAGCAAGGATTACAAGTACACCAAGCAAAGTATACAGCACTATGCGTTGGGACAGTGGAAGCTCGATACCACTAGCAAGAAGTGCATCAGGAGAAAAATCCGCGATATCACTGATTGCCGTATACGGTACAGCAAAAGATTTGGCAAGAGTATCATTGCGAGAACTAACCACCGATGCGCCATTATCATAATAACGAATTCCCTGAGCTGTTCTTACTACGTCACCTTTGACCGAACCAAGTCCGATGAGTGAAGTGCCAAAAGGAAGATCAAGCTTTGACGGTGATGAAGCGTCAAAATCGGAAAGCAGAACCAGAGATGCATACGTATCAGTACCCACAACACCCGTCAATATATCAAAATTCTTGGCGCCTTGAGGCAGGAGATTCGTAGTGACTCCAAGCAGATAGAGAAAAAATGTTCCTGTATCAAAAGTAGGAGGCACTATATAGTCAGAAGCGGCATTGAACAACACAAGTCCATAAGAATATCAAGGTTCGGCAAGGACAATATCAGCGATAATATGCTTTGCAGCAGCTATTCTAGAGATAGACTGATTTCAAGAAAGCACATCGTTGGTATTCATGGTTCTATTGATATCCAACAAGAAAATAATTTTTTGATCAGGACTTCTCTCGTTGGATTGTCCACTCAACGCCAAAAAACCCGCCACTCCAAGCGCAACGACGATGATAACCAATTTGAACAATGCAAAAAATTTGTACTTCATACAGCGAAATATAGGGAAGCAACAAAATAAAACAATAAAAAAATATATTTGACTTAAGTGGAAATATATGTATAGCAATAAAAATAAAAAAAATGAAACAGAATATCGACGACATCAACAACGAAGCATGGGAAAAGATATGTATACGCTGCGGACAATGCTGTCACAACAAATTTCGCCTAAAAAATATCGTTATCGTAGATCCAACCAGCACATGTAAACATTTGAAAGAGAATATGTGCACTATCTACGAAAACAGATTGAAACCAGGAGAATGTATGCATATCAAAGAAGCGTTGAAAATTGATTTCATGCTTCCCACTTCATGTCCTTACGTCAAGCTCAAACCAGGCTACAAAGGATTCGTAATGCCAAGCCCAGAGACATTTGAGCAGACAATATTCGTCTTTGCACTTATCGAAGATGAGGAAAAACGATTGGGAAGGCAAATGACCGACAAAGAAATCTACAATTTCAAAATCACACAAGAAAAAATCGATGCATTTTATGAGAGAGCCAAGTAACCCTTGGTTCTTTTTCATTATTTTACATATCATGTATGAACCATACTTCCACCAGCTACATTACAACGCCGGATGCTCGCCACGAGACAATCTTGAGCCATGACTCCACCAACTATACTACAGTGCCGGATGCTCGCCACGAGATAGGAATCTGATCAATGATGAAACTGTATACATGGTCGAGTCCGGAATGGGCCCCTGCTTTAGCAGGGTTGGAGGCGAGGCGTAGGGCATGCATGTATGAAGTATCTACACAGAGTACAGCATCCGGCTTGATCTTTTTATCCAATGTTTTTACATCAAGGTAAAAATATTGGTCGTGGGGTTTGGGGCACGAAAAGCCCCAAAGAGAATAAAACCAAAAACACACCCATGGAGCGAAAGTAATCACTAGCGAAGCGTTAGTTATAACGAAGCATTAGAAAAACAATAAAGATATTACGGCCAACAAGAGTACCCCATAAAGCAAAAGTAATCACTAGCAAAGCGTTAAAGAAAATTAAGATTTATTTTAGCTTATTGTATATACTCTTTTTATCAGCATCGCTGATATCGCTGAAACGCGACAAAACATATTCGATATATCAGTCTACAAGCAGTTTCTGTGATTGCTCTTTCGTCAATCCCCTGCTCATCATATAAAAAAGCTTTTGCTGATCCAAAGAATCGATAGTAGCACCATGCGAAGCATGGACATTATGAGAAGCTATATTCAGCTTCGGTAACGTCTTGATGGAAATATCGTTGCCCAAGACGATATTGTGTTCGAGCAAGCGGCCATGGACCTGATCGAGACGATTGCCGATGAGAATTGAACCGTCAATAGTGGCCTTGGCGCCATCACGCAAAAAAGTGATCAGTTCAACGTCTGCAGAAGTCTGGGAATGATCGAGCGAAACCGTCAACGAACCCGTAAGCGGATGTTTGTTATCAGAAGCAAACAAACCGAAAATGATACATGAGCATTGTGGTCATTTGGTGACAATATGAAGATCTATTGTTGACCCTGAACCGACGACCAGATAGATCAACGAAGAATGTGCTTTCAATTCGATAGTTTTCTTTCCCGAAACGCAAAAAATATCGATAAGCTCAAGTGACTGACCTTTTTTCAATGAAACCGTTTCAAAGCTATTTGTGTGGATAAGAGACATTATCAAATAATGAAAGATGAATGAGTAATGATGAATGATTTTGGAATCGTATCATTATAGACTATTGGTATATTACCATAGTTCATAACACTACAAACACCGACATCATTCATTATTCATTATTAATTATTAATCAATTATTTAGTGAGTTCATGTTGTTTGATAAGATTGAGAAGTTCGGATTGGGAAGCGTCATCAGCAGATTCTTGCGTATCAGAAGTCTGACCGTCAGTCGTAAATCAGAATCATTCTTCTTCTCAGGAGAGTCACGTCTCTGGAAGTGTATTGAATTCATCCTCAAAAGCTGGATCATATACATCCAAACCAGACATTTCAGCATCCAAAGCATCACCAGAAAGGATATCAGCGATATTGCCCGTAGTCTGTTGGGTACTTGGCCAAAAAGGATCTGCCCATGTAGCCGGTTGAGACCGATGAAACACAGATCGATCAGTGCTATTGAGAAAAAGAACATAAGAATTCATATTTCGATTCATCTTCGCCCATCCGACCAAAAGCAAGAAAACAATGATAGAAAGTACAGATCGTAAGATGGTTTTCAAAAATTTTCAAAGAAAACGCATGAGAAGAAAATATGAGATAAAACGTCAGTGAAAAATATATACATTAGCCTATAAGTATCAACAAAAAATATGGAATTCATAGAATCATTTAAATTTGACAAAATCTGTACTAATTGCTGCAATTAAGGTTACACTTTACAAAAGGGTATATTGTGATA
>CAZJFP010000026.1:4200-10578 GCA_964545415.1 uncultured Candidatus Peribacteria bacterium | reverse complement strand
AGTCATGAACTAGTTATAATGATTATTTAAATCACTTCAACTACTCTAGACCCTTGTTTTTTATATCTATTATCACAATAATGTCAATGTTTAGTGAAAAAGAAAAAACTCCCCTATTTGGAGAACATATTGTATGGAAAATCTCCCACCATCTGCCCCGCATCATCATTGTATTGACGTCATTCCCGTTTTTTTGTCTCTAACGTCATTCTCGCGAAAGCGGGAATCCATCTTGCTAAATAGCCAATTAGATTCCCGATCGTGTCGGGAATGACGTCAAGGTGTGCGAGGAATGAAATAACGAAGCAATCTTAGTGATATTACAGATTGCTTCACTGCGTTCGCAATGACTAGTTTTATTATCCTCTGATTTTGTACCGCAATTTTACTGCTCGGTAAAGAAATTTATTGAATACGATATCGTAACTTCCAAATAATTCGGTTTTAGTTCCTCCGAGCGATTCTTTGAAAGCGCTGACGCTCGCGAGGGCATGCTTTGGGAATCCTGTTGGTGCTCCTCCACCCGTATCTACGGTAATGAAACCATTGTCTCTTGCTCGTGAAAACAATTTGAATTTCAAAAAATGCTGCACTCAGATATTGCTGTATTTTCTATCGAAAAATCCGTACGGACAATAAATCATTTTATCAGTAAATAAACAAACCGTCCCTGCAATCATTTCACCATCAAGAAACGCGCCGATCAACATTCATTTTCCTGATGAAATATATTTGAGCAATCATTCATATTGTGTTTTTGAAATGGTATTGAATCACTTTTCGTCTGCGGTTTTTTGCCATTTATCAAAAAATACCTCATAGTCTTTTTTGTCGATGATGCGAAATTCCATACCTCCAGCAATAGCTTTTTTTACACGTTTTTTGCAGCTATCATTCATGTCTTTGAACAGTTCTTCATCAGATTTTGTTGTATCGTAAACAATGGACGCTGTTGGCATATTCTCGCGAAAAGCAGTCTGCATGCTGTAATTATGGTGAAGCGTTTGTTGTAATCCTATTCTAAAATCATGCATATCCTGATCAAATTCTGGACATTTTTTCATACTATTATCGAAATGAACGATTTCGTTGATGATTCATAATTGCATAAACATTCATTTTTTTCTGAATGACTTTCTCAGCTTGGCGAGCTCTTTTTGAACGTATGCCTGATCGTCGGGAAGCTCGACCCCCATGATCTGATATCGGCTCAGGTTGAAAGGTCAGATCTTTTTTTCTTTGATAGATCAAAAATATTCTTTACCAAAAAGCTCAACCGTAAACATCGGTTTACGATAGGTCTCATGCTGAATATCTTTCCGGAGCTGAGATTGGTAAAGATTATACATCGAGAACGATTAAGTAAAGTTTTTTTTCGTAGAGATGTCCATTTATGGCATCTTGTTTTTTGTAATTACACGCGATGAATCGCGTCTCTACGGATTATTTTCTTATTCTACTGTAATATTCACTTCTTCTCCTTTTTCGAAGCTCACTTTCATTGCTCTTGTCCCTGACATGATATCGTCAGAAAATTTCGAAAGATCATTTTTGGAAGTCACGGTAAGCTGTGCTAATTCTGTCCCCAATCACAATTGTTTTTCTGTCTTATATCCACGTACTTTTTCTATGATAGTAAGCAGTTCTTCCACTGCGGAATGTATAGTCGTCAAGTCCTGCGTAATAGGGAATATGTCGTTGTTTGGATATGATAATAGGTGAATAGAATCTGTTGTAAAATTTTCTTTGTAATATGTCTGATAGAGTTCTTCCGTGATAAACGGCAGGTATGGTGCAATCAGTTTGATGATAGCGAGAAACGTATGGTATAACGTGTATTGTGCAGAGAGTTTTTGTTTTGCACCATCGCTATATTTTTCTGGTTTGTATATTTTTTCTTTTACAATCTCCAGATAATTATCGCAGAAATCATGTCGGAAAAATCTTTCAAACTCAAGCTTCGCTTGTCCATATTCGTAATCATTCAATTGTTGATTCATGAGTTTGGATGTAGTGTTTATCTGATTAAGCATCCAGAGATCGATAGGATACAAATCTTTTTCCTCTATTGTGGTAGTAACATCAAAATCTGATAGATTCATGAAAACAAAATTTGCTGCGTTCCGAAGTTTCGTAATCAACTTTTGTCCTATCTTGAATTCGTTTTCGTCGAAAAGGATATCTTTTCCTAACTGTCCTCCAGAAGCTCGATATCTCACCGCATCCGCTCATCGTGTTGTGATCACTTGTTCTGGATCGAATTTTGCATTTCCTTTGGATTTTGAAAATTTTTCTCATTTTTGTGCGAGACAAAATCACGACATCATCACATCATGAAATGCAATTTCCCCTGTTGCAAAGTAGCTTTGCAATGTGGTATATAATAGCCATGTACGAATGATATCATGCGCTTGCGGTCTCAGATTCATCGGCAAAATCTTTTGGGCATATCCATCTCTTTCAAGATATTTTTGGTTAATTTGTGGGGTAAGTCATGAGGTAAACCATGTATCAAGAACTAAGGTTTCTCCTCTTACTTGTCCTGCAGTATAGCCATCAGGCAGTTCTGAAGTTGGATCGATCGGACCTCTTGCTAATTGTTGCTCTGTCGGAAATATCATCTCTTCTGTCTTCGTATCATATCGGACTGGGATAGGTATTCCGTATTTTCTGCTGCGTGAAATATTCCAGTCTCGCTGTAAGTTCTCTATCCGATCATTAGATCTTTTTTTCATAAATTCCGGATGCCGATGCATCTTATCATTTTGTGCAAGCAGCAAATCTTTTTTGTCTAATAAGTTTACAAACCATTGTTTGATAGGAAGGATTTCTACAGGAACCTTCCCTCTTTCAGAGATCTGTTTAGATTGGACTATCGGATCTCTTTTTTCTACGATTCATCATTTTTTTTCAAAAAGTTCCATAATTTTTTCTCTTGCTTCGCTGATTTTAAGACCATCGATTTCTGGTACTCCTGAATCTATCATTTTACCATATCTATCAATGATTATCTTCTCTCCAAGATTATGTTTTTTGATCCGATACACATCCACTTCATCACCGTAACTACAGCACATAACCACTCCTGTTCCCTTGTCCATCTTCACCTTATCGTCAGCGAGAATAGGTACAGTTACGCCAATCGGCGTGGTGATATTTCTTCAGACATATTTGGTGAATCTTTCATCATCAGGATGAACGAATACCGCACGGCATGCAGGAAGTAATTCAGGCCTCGTGGTCGCTATAACCAGTTGCTGCCCGTCGTCCAATGTGAAATTGAGATAATTGAAATATTCATTGAATTCTTGCTCCTCGGTCTCTGCCTGAGCTACCGTAGTCTGCATTTTTGTACATCGTAATGCAGGAAATTCTTTGCAAATGATATGTCATTCTTTGTAGAGTTTAACAAAAGTAGACTGAGCGATCTGTTGTACTTCAGGAGATATCGTCGTATATGTCCTGCTCCAGTCGATAGAAAGTCCGAGCGATTTTCGAAGGTCAGAATAAATATGTTTATATTTTTCTACAACGCTCAGACATTGTGCTATAAAATCCTTACGCTCTACATCTTTGATATTTATTCACAATTCCTTCTCTACGAGCTGTTCTGTCGGGATTCCATTGTTGTCATATCCCATCGGATAAAAGACATTATATCCAGACATTCTTTTGAATCTCGCAATGATTTCCGCTTGAGTATAGGAAAAAATGTGTCCGATATGGATTTTTCCTGAAACCGTAGGAGGTGGAGTATCTATGGAATAGATAGGAAGATTCTCATCTTTTGAAAACGCGAAAACCTGATGTTCTTCTCGGTACTTCTTCCGTTTTACTTCAGATTCCTGGTAATTGTACTTGTTTGCCATCGTTTTTGAAATAACAGTAAAATAAGGTGATTTGTGTATACTCAGTTGGCGGGAAATTTCAAGGTTAAACGGTATACACCCGGGTGCAATAGTCACTAAAGTCGCTATAAAAGTTACATCACTAAATTTTCCACCCGGGTGGAAACTAAATTGCTGTTGATTTTTTATCTATCTCTTCTATACATACAGCATTTATATTTCATCTGTGTTTATGCGATTTTTGCTGTGTATTCTCTGATTTATTTTCGGCTCGCTCGGCTCTGTTATCCTGACGAGATTCGCTGATGGCGTAACACGGGACAAGCTGCGTGGATTCTTTTTTTGATATTCGGAATGTCCACATTGCAAACATAGACTTCATGCTAAAAATTTAATTCCCGTCGTAAGCTATCTCGTCCAATGAGGGAAGTGCGAATATTGTAAGAAAAAAATCTCCCGAATATATCCCGTCTTGGAATTGTTATCTGCGGGAGTTTTTGTGACAACCTATTTTCTATTAAAAGACTTCTGAATCGAAACATTAACGTTCTGACTCTTGATGAATCGATTCTTTATTCTCTTGTTGGTCTACGATCTGCGAAAATACGAATTACATATGATACTACGAGTACTGTTGACGGCTTTGGGTATAGTAGCGAATATCAATATCTCCGGGGGAAGTGATGGAAACGCTTTGATGAGTGCAATTATGTTTGGAGTCGTGTTCTTGCTTATCTATCTGTTTGCAAAACGGTATGTACATATGAGATTCAAAAAAAACGAAGAAGGATTTGGGCAAGGCGATATCTTTTTGGCAGGAAGCATCTGACTCTTGATACCTATCATTCTTTCATTCCATCACCTCGCATTCTCGCGGATGACGATGATAAACGTCTTGATATTGTTTATCCTGATGAGTAGTATACTCGGGTTGATTCGAGCCTGATTACAATATATTTGTGGAAGGTGGAAGGTAGAAGGTAGAAAAATTTCTGAATTCTGAATTCTGAATTCTGAATTAAAAACAATTCCCTTCTTCCCTGCAATGATTATCGCATTTTGGATACTCGCATGGAAATTACCGTATTTTATCACCTTGATATTTTGATAGATGATCAAGAAACATATACCGCTCGATAGAATCTGAGCGATCAAAGCCACTGAAAAAAAACTCCGCTCCCCCAAAGCATGGATTTTCCTCTGATTGACCTTGGTCGCATATGGACTCATTTTTTTCAGATTATTCGGACAATTCCTTGCCTTGGAATCCATGATCTACGTCATGCTTTTTTTCCTTTTTTTCCATTTTTTCTATCTAGAAGTGCGCAAACTTCCTATCAAATATCTTCTCATATTGATGCTCGGTATCAGTGTGTTACAAGGATTCTTCATCTGATATGGACATCTCTTTCTTGTCTTTGCAATGACGTCTATCAACATGGGGATTGTCTATCTTGCTTGGCTACTCCAATGATCATCACACGAAAAACTCACCCGAGATACCACCAGCTATTTCACTACCGGAGGATATATGTTTACCGTTTTTATTACCGTAGCATACAGTTTCTTCGTTATCGGATACTATGAAAAATTCCCGTTCACCTGTGAAGGTTTGAGCAGTGCTTCCAATAGTGTCATAGATTTTGTTTCCAAACCGTTCAAACTCGGCCTAGACGAAGCCAAAACCATAAAAGAGAATACACAGCTCTTCTTTAGTTCCAAAGTCACTGACCTCAAAGCAATCGAAGTCAAAAACGGAGCCAAAGAAAAAAGTTTTGTAGGTAAACTCAATGAATACAAAAAATCCCGAGTCGATCAAACTATCAAAGACAATACTACGGTCAACATGGGAATCTGTGATTATGTGCTCTGAGAGCTTAATGGAATCTATTCTACGCCAGGATTCAAAGCGTCGGTCATTTTGCTGATGTTTTTGGTTTTTTATGGATTCATCAGAATTGAATTCCGAGTTATGACGGGTATCTGACGGATAATCTTCAAAATACTGTACGGATTCAACGTCTATCGTATCAAAAAAATCATGAAAGAAACGGAAGAGCTTGAATAATGAGCATTGATTTTGAGAAAAGAATAGATACTCTAACAAAAAATAAAACACCAAACATATGTACAAAAAAAGCAAACAAAAGCGAAGAAGGATCCAGACACGCGAATTTTTCGAGAACAAGATACTTCCTTATATCTTTACTGGACTCGTTCTCTTAGCATGCTTTGTAATAGCAGTAGCTTCGGGAGTAAAATTCAGCTCCATAGGCAATATGGTGCTTTGGATATTCGGAGTAGGATTTATCTTTGGAAGTCTGCTTCTGGATTATTTCAAGAGAAATATCAAAAACATTATCAAACAGTGCTTTGGATTATTTGATATTCTTGAAAAAAAATTACGCAAAAAATAAGACTGGCTTGTATCTCTGTGGTCAGTCTTTTTGATTGAAAAATTTATCCACTATCATATAGTATATGCTAGTGTTTTTTTGTAGGGGCGATTACCAATCGCCTAGGCGGATGA
>CAZJFP010000026.1:0-4181 GCA_964545415.1 uncultured Candidatus Peribacteria bacterium | reverse complement strand
TATCCGCCCCTACATTTATAATGTAATTATCCCGTCATGCCAAAAAAACCCACAATAGTCGCGCCTGGCTGATCGTATGAAAAAGCTATGGTCGCAAGCCATTACTGAGCCGAAGAAGTCTATGTCGGTGTCCCGTTCACCTCATTGAGGATGAGACAGAACAAGATCTATAATTTTAATGATCTCAAAAAAACCGTAGACGACCTCCACAAAAACGGTAGCAAAGCATTGCTTACCATGAATATCTTTCCAAGGAATACTGACATCAAGATCTTCGAACAGACCGTAAAACAGATAGCAAATGTCGGCGCTGATGCCATCATTTTCTCTGATCCAGGGACATTCCATATCATCAGAAAATACCTGCCGGACACTCCACTGCACTTAAGTACGCAAAGCTCCACGATGAACTGGGCAGCAGTGAAATTTTGGAAAGAAATGGGCGTAAAGAGGATCGTCTTCGCGAGAGAATTGAGCCTCGAGGAAATCAAGGAAATCCGTGAAAAAGTGCCAGGAATAGAGATAGAAGTCTTTGTGCATGGCGCAATGTGCATGAGCTATTCATGACGCTGTCTGCTCGGCGATTATATGTCGTGAAGACCGGGAAATAAATGAGAATGTTCACACGCTTGCAGATTCAAATACAAAGTACGATTGGAAGAAGAACGCAGACCAGGAAAGTTGTTTCAGCTTGAAGGCGATGAAGAAGGAAGTCATATTTTGTCATCAAAAGATTTGTGTACTATCGACAAATTAAAAGAGATTTTGCCGTATGTTGATGCCTTGAAAATCGAGGGAAGAAGCAAATCCGAATTTTATGTCGGTGCAATAGTCAAAGCGTACAAGCATGTCCGCGATGCGATTTTGGCAAAGAAAAAAATCGATCCAAAGATTGCAAATCTCGTAAATGTGGTACCGCATAGGGAATACTGGGATGGATTTTTGTTTAATACGTTAAGCGAGTTTCCAGAGGGTGAAACAAATCCACCTAAGTATAATAGTCAAATCCCTCCTACCCTCCCTTTATCAAGGGAGGAACAAACGAAGGCCCCCCTTGATAAAGGGGGAAACAAAGGGGGATTTGTTGGCTCAACGACTTTGGAAAGCGCTGGACCATTGTTCAATAGGAATTACTTCGGCATATTCTCCGATGAGTTTATAGAGAAAAATAAGAAGAAATATTTTCATATCGAGCCGAAAGAAGTCATCACACCTGGAATGAAGATCAAGTTTTTAAGTCCGACCGAAATGGGAGAACTGAAGATCGTCGACATCCTGGATGATAAGGGAAACCAGGTAGAAAAAGCGCATTGTAATAGCGGTGTCGTCTATATGCTCACGGACAAGAAACTGGAAGGCCGGGAGATTTTATATGAATAAAAAATATGACTGAATTCACTATACAGGTCAGACTCGATATTGAAAAGGATGCTTGGAATTACCGAGCTGCTTTTAATAAAAACACTCATTCAGCACAGCGAAAAGAGCAAATCGAACAAATGACTTCCATAGATCTCCACCAACTCAAAGGGATGAAAGAAGAAGATGCTTACCCTTTTTTACGTGAATATTTGGAATCTTTCCGGAAAGACCATAAGGATGAAGCGAATAAGAAAATGGCAGATATGCAAAACGCATGTGATGCTCACAAAGATAGTATATTCGCAAGAATGGAACAGCTTACTAAGCATCCTATATACAGGAATGATTTTACCATTTTTCTTACTTCGCTCAATCGTTGACCATACAACGTCAAACTCGGACAGACGTGGTCTAATATATATCGATCTTGAATACTCAGAGCATTTATTCATGAATTGCTTCATTTTCAAACCATCACCTACTACAAAGAATATATCATAAGCAAACTTGGTAGCGAAATGATGTTTGAAGATCTCAAAGAAGCGCTTACTTTTCTTTTGAATTACGAATTTTCAAATATCATAGAGAATCCGGATTCATGATATCCACAGCATCAAGAATTAAGAAAAAAACTCGAGGAATATCGAGTTAGTTCAGATAAGGATTTTGAGAAGTTAATCGAGTATTGATGTAATATATTACTTAGCAAGCAATAAAATTATCCGTCATATTTGAAAAATCGGAATCTCTTAATGATACCTGCTATAGCAAGCAGCATAGCGAATATTCATATAATAACAAATGATGTCTGTAAACTGAATATTGCAGAAAGCAATCCAAATCATAAAACCCCGACAATTTCTCCTAATTTTCCTACAAACTCACCCACACCGGTGATCGTGCCTTCATCCTCCGGCCTAGTACAATCAGAGATATATGCTGAAATAACGGGACGCATAAGTGACAGTCACAAGGAAATGCCGAATGTGATTACCATGATATTTCGGAATCCTTCATTGAATCAGAGCAACAGATACAATAGAGAAAGAAAAAACAACATAATAAATAAGAATTTTCTTTTGCTTCCGTTCCCTGCAATATCTCAGGTAAAGAAATCTATCAGATATGGTAATCTCATTGCTGCAAATACGAGAGCCACTTGAGATAAGCTCAAGTCATTGGCTATAGATACGATAGGGATAAATATAAATCCGACATAATTGAGCAGATTGAAAAGCACCTCGAATCCTAGTGCATAATACATCCTACCTGAATAATTCTTAAGTTTCACTATCACTTTTTTGATAGGGCGAAAAGAGAAGACTTCGTAGATGAATCTTTGGGTAAATGTCTGTCCTGCAAGGAATTCCTTGATCTTTTTTTTGCTTAAGCTTGGAAGCTTTTTATCTGTCAACAACGATAATAACGCAAAAATAGGGATAAAGATAAACAGATGAGGTAAATCCACCTTGGTAATCAAATACGAACTAATCAATGCGCCGACAATATAGGCAAGATTTATGCTTGAGAAATAGAGTCCAAAGGATCTACCTCTTTCCCCTCATCTCGTATTTTTGCGGATAAATGTCTGATAGGTCGTAAACAATGATGCCGTTGCCAAACCATTCAATAGTACTGCCAAAACCAACAATACTACAGAACTATAGATACCCGCAAATACATACACCACTCCCATGACTATATAGACAAACTTACTCAAGAACAATACTGATTTGAGATTCGCGTGATTGTTTATCTCTCCTATAGGGATTGAAAAAAACATCTTGCTCAAAGACAATATCGCTCCAATGATTGAAATGAGAAAAACATGATTGACGATATTTTTTATATACAGTGAAAAAAACACATCTGCTCACAATCCTCGTCACAATACAAAAACAAAGAGAGAAAAACCTACCATTCTAATAGATAGCGGTATTGAGAGAAAATTTTTTTTGACAACATAAAACACTCACTTTTCTACAAGCGTAGCAAAAAGTTCATTTTTATATGTCTTCTGAAACTGATTTTCCGGAGCGAGTGGCATACATATAGTATAAATAAATATCCATTTTCTATTGTAACGAAAAAAATTTTTTTGTCAAAAAAAGACTACCGGAGATCGGTAGACTTGTTTTCATATATGATTATTTTTTACGCTTGAACTCATTTTCGTGATGTAATGAGACCTTCGATTGTAATGGATTGTAATAAATGGTAATGTTTCATTTTGTGATCTAATGAATAATAATGGAACATTACACCAAGCACATTACATCAAGGATACATTACGTCCGCCTAAGCGGACACATTGCACGAAGTTAATTACGCGTAGCTCATTATACGAAGCAATTAACGTTTTATCGTCGCCTTCCTAAGTTTTCCTCTCGTCCATCCTGATTGTGGAGCACTGACGACTTCACTCCCGCCTGACGGCGTCTTGATATATCTGAACCCATCTGGATCCGTCCTCAATCTTGTCTCTCGACAGATTTTTCTTCCTCTCAGAAATCGTATATAATCATGCCCTTTGGGATTCTTTACCACACCCACAACACCCAATTCTTTGGCTTCTTCTATGGTAAGTTTTCTTTTTGGATATTCAAATCTCCTGGCTCCTTTGGTCCTATTTGCGGCTTTTTGCTGCTGGGATTTTTTCTTGGCTATTCCTTGTTTGTTTGTTCTTGATGCCATTTTTTTGAATGCAGAATGTAAAATTCAGAATGTGGAAAATATAATGAATATAAGATAATTTTCAATACTTTACTCGTTCATTCTGAATTCTGAATTCTGAACTCTGAATTTTATACCGTGAATTG
>CAZJFP010000025.1:3523-11348 GCA_964545415.1 uncultured Candidatus Peribacteria bacterium | reverse complement strand
AACATTTAAAATTTCTTTTTCTTCCTCTCGTGATAGTCTCATTGCTTTCATCTGTAAAAGCCGCTTGCGTCTATGATGCATGATTGGAAGCGTATGTATGTGATCCAGGTGATATCTGTACACAATCAAACTGTTATTGTGAAGACACTATTCCTGGTGCTATCTGATCAGGTGACACCTGTGGTACTGTTTGTGAATACAACTCAGATCCAAATGTACAAGCATATGAGTGTGATCCTACAGAATATTGTCCTACTGGTGCAGGAACATGTTTATGTAATTGATGAGGAATCAATGAATGAGTTATGTGTACACCCGTCATAGGATCGTGTTCTGTAGCAGGAACAACATTATATAACGGACAAAGCATGACCGTGTACCAAGCAGCTACTGTTCCTTATACAGGATCATGTGGATGATTATTTGTAACATGTAATGTCGTTTGATGAGTATGAGTTCTCAGTCCATCAGCAGTCTGATATAATTATAATTCATGTATTGTTACTCCTCCACCTACTGGAGCATGTACACGACAATGATGAACCATTAGTTCATGATCATCAGTGACCGCATATCAAACATCATCTGTTTCTTGTTCAGCAACATGTATTTCTCAGACTAGAACATGTAATGGATGAACACTTTCATGAACATATACATATTGATCATGTTCTCCAAGTTGTGGTTGAGGTTGAGGTGGTTGAGGATGATCTTCAATCTGTACTACTAATTATCTCGTCTGTTCAAGTGGAACTCGAGCACTTGCTCCAGGTTCATACTGCTACGGTTGATTGTTAGGAAGCGCCTGCTCTACAACATGAAGCAATGCATGAACAGGAAATCTTCCTGTCGGAAGTATCGCATGATCCACTCGATCTACAGAATTGAATAATGCATATCTCCGAGCCTACGCACATAGCATCACTACCATGAACACTATCCAAAAAGCAAATATGTGAGGAGTACTCTATAGAGCGCATATGGCCAAGATGATCAGCAATTTCGCTATATCACTCGGCGGACTTGTACCCAATACCGGCAAAAATTGTACCTTCAATGACATCAGCAATCAGAGTTCTGAACTTAAGTTTTACATCAAGCTCGCTTGTCAGCTTGGACTCATGGGATTGAATACCAATGGAACCCCTGACCATGAATTCAATCCTGAAGCTATCGTAACAAGAGCACAATTTGGTACTATCTTGTCTAGAGTAATCCGATGATCGCAATATAACGGAGGAGATCCATTTTATGCACCGCATCTCCTAGCTCTGAAAAATGCAAGCATCATGACGCAGATCAGCAATCCAACCAGCATCAATGAAATCAGAGGATATGTTATGATTATGATGAAGAGAGCATATGAAGGAGGATTCTTAAATAATTAATAATTGAGAATGTAGGATGTGTTTTGTTATGGACTATTGTATGATACAATAGAAAATAACATTACAAAGTCCTACATTTTTCATTATTCATTTTTCATTATTCATTATTCATCAAAAGAGTGAATACCCGTATCCGCTTTTTTTATTTGTCATCTTACAAAAACAATCAAATAACTTTGAGCCATTACTCCACCAGCGTGAAAAACAGGTCGAGCGTATTACCCCGAAATCCCATGACCGTAAGGTGGGATGAGGGGTAACTAACGACATATGATAAAAAGAAAAAATGTGATATTGATCTAATGGCTCAAAGTAAATACTAAAAAGAAAAGGCGTTTTTGCCTACTTTTGACGCCTATCAAAAGTAGGTCTCAGCGAAGCGCTAGCATAAAAAAATATCTATTTTATTATTTTTTTTCTGACTATTTTTTATGTTTTTTTTCTTTGAAAATAGATATATCCCAGATCAGCGATTTTTTTCTTTTTCACGAAATGATAGATCAATGGGATATCAGTATTCAAGCTATATTTTGATACCTTATCACCTAACTACGATTCCTGCTATTTTCTTTTACTTTCACTTGACAATTATTGGGAAATGTTTATAAGTTCTACACTGACATGCTAGTACATGCTCAGCGAAGTTTGTGACTGTGCGAGTAATCCCAGTCCAAAAGTACATTAACAAAACAACTAACCAAAAAGAAAGGAGAAAATTCTTATGAAACATCCGAAATTTTTGGTTGACTACGAAAAAGTATTCTTCCCCGATATACTGCATTTTCTTATTCATAAAATGCATAGGATCAGAGGGAGTACGCGTGGGCAACCAACATTATTCGTGTCTTGCCCAGACAATAAACAGGCAGAAAAAAATAAAATAGTAACAATAAAAACAACAAAAACGATGAAAACAATCATTGCATCAATTCTACTCATGATGCTTGGTGTTGTTTCCTGGGCACAGAACGCAACCATCAATGGCAGTTATTGCTCTTCAGCACCTGCCTGTCCGATGTACGTTTGTCAGGGTTCTTCGACCACGATTACTGCAGGAGTCACTTCCGGCACTATCGATTCGTTAAAACTCCGTGAACGTTACAGCGACAATGGCGGTTCTACTTGGTCTACTTGGTCCCTTATCGGTACGTCAACAACAACGACAGTACCTTCAGGCGGATCAGCAGTATCAGGAAGAATCTACCAATATTGGTTACGTGTGTACCAATCAGGAACCGAACGCTGGGCATTCGCTGAAATGTATGTTAACGCTGCTCCCACAGCAACGCTGATAAGTAATTATACAGCATGCTGTCAAGGAACGAGTGTTACCTTCAACGCAGCAGCAGGAGGTACCAATTACGATTTTAAAGTAAATGGTACTACTGTACAATCCAGTGCAAGTAGCTCGTATCAAACCTCAACTTTGGTGACTGGTGACGTTGTCACCGTAACTATCACCAATAGTGGCGGTTGCTCTGCAACTTCAGCTGGCATTACCATGACGGTATGGCCCACACCACAAGCCACTACGGTTACCGGCAATCCTATAGGATGTGTCGGATCCAACGGTACCGTGACCATCACTGGTCTCACCGGCACCGGCCCGTGGAATTTGGAAGTATGGAACACAAGCGGTGGCGTTCCAAGCTCTCTGTACTACAGTGCAGGCAGTGTCGGCACGACAAACACCACTATCAATGTTCCTATTCCTGCAGTTGGTCTTACCAACATGTATCTGAGGGTTACCGATTCCCACGGATGCTCAAACCAGTAAATCGGCAAGTTCAATCAAAAAATTGTTAAATTAAAAAAAAAACCTGATATGAAAAATTTTTCATTCAAAATGATGGTATGCACTATCGTGTGCATCCTCACAGTAAGCGCTGTTAACGCGCAAAACTTCACTATGAATGGAGCGGCTACGCCGACTGCAACCCTAACCTGTTCGGATCCGAATGATACGATTTGTGTTGGTGGTTCGGTAAGTTTTACTGCAACCGTTCAGACTGGAAGTTCTTACCAATTTAATGTTAATGGAGTTGTTGCACAAGGACCTGGCTCAGGGACGGTGTATATTCCCTCACCGGCATTTACTGCAGGCAACCAACAGGTTGTCCTCACGGTGAATAATGGAACATGTTCCTCCACTGATACGGTGAACTTTGTGACCATGGCTCTCCCGACACCTACCCTTACCACACCTGACAACAGCGTGTGCGCAGGGACCTTGGTAACCTTTACTGCAGGCGGCGGAATAAGCTATAATTTCATGGTCAATGGCACTTCCGTACAAAACGGTGCAAGCAATACGTACAGCACATCGACATTAACCGATGGACAGATTGTTACTGTTGCTGTTACCAATGCCGGCGGTTGCTCTGCAACTTCAGCTGGTATCACTATGACTATCTTTGCGTTGCCGACTGCTACGCTGACCGTACCTGACAACAGTGTATGCTCAGGCACTAGTGTAACCTTTACTGCAACGGGTGGTGTTAACTACAATTTCAAAGTTAACGGCACTTCCGTACAGAACGGTGCGTCAGCAACCTATACCACATCATCTTTGACCAACGGTCAGATTGTTACCGTAGATGTCACCAACAGCAATGGCTGTGTTTCAACATCAACCGGCATCACCATGACCATCTTCCCATTACCGTATGCTACTACGGTTACCGGTAATCCCACCCCTGAATGCGTAGGCAACTTTACCAACATAACCATCACTGGACTTGTTGGAACTGCTCCTTGGACATTCGAGATCTGGAACACCTCAGGCGGAGTGCCTAGCACTTTGTACTATGCGGTTCCGGGAAGTAGCGCAACAACCAACACTACTATTTCCGTACCTATCCCAGCCGTAGGACTTAGCAATATGTTCCTGCGTGTTATTGATAACAACGGATGTAGCAATCATTAACCCCAAAAAAAAAATCAAAACAATGAAAAAAAATATTTTGATCATGTTTATTATGTTGTTTAGCTTGTCGGTTGTTGGTCAGGATGATACGCTTACCCTTAGCGGGAAAGCTGCTCCGACCGCATACTTGACTGGTTACTACAACGTTTGTTTGGGAGAGTCAGCGGACATTCCGGTGTACTTGACCAACGGTCCCGTATGGGATGTTACCTTCAGTGATGGAGTATCACAATGGACGGTAACTGACATCACTACAAGCACTTACCATTTATCAGTTTCCCCTCCTTCTGTACGCGCCTATACCGTCGTATCGGTGATCGCAGGAGGATGTTCGGGAACTTCAAGCGGTGCAGCAACCGTTATTCCCTTAACAGCTCCGACTATTTATAGTCTGAGTTGTTCATCTACTTCATTCTGCCCCGGATCAGTATCAGGACCGTTTACCTTAAACGGCTCGGTCAACGGTGAAATTTACTCCCTACACTTAGTAGGAGATAGTAATGCAATTCCGGGAACAACCATGATCGGTACCGGCTCTCCGCTTACCTTCCCTGGTATCGGAATAGCAGGCACTATAGAGTGTGTTGCTGAAAATGTTGCAGAATGCCAGTCAGTGATGAATAACCAAATAACGCTCACCCAAAATCCTTTGCCAGGAGCTGCAACGGCCATCAGTGGTCCGACCAGTATCTGTGCAAACACCATGGGTGTTTCGTACTCAATACCAAGTTCAATTCCTAACGCTACAAGTTATGCTTGGAGTGTGCCTGTAGGAAGTACGATCACCGCTAATTATGGCACCAGCATCACCGTGAATTTCGGAAACACTTCCGGAAATATCACCGTTTCTGGACAAAACAACTGCCAAGGCGGAGCTACATTCTCAATCCCGATTACGGTAAACCCTGCTCCGACTGTCACTATCACTGCATCACCGAGTACTACTATCTGTGCAGGTGATAATGTTGATTTGACAGCTACAAGCAACCAGTCTGGTTCAACCTTTGCGTGGAGCACAGGACAAGCAGGAGCTACTATTAATGCAACTCCTGTAACCAATGCCACGTATATGGTAACCGTCACTGGACCCAATAGCTGTTCACAAACAGCTGACATCCCTATCAATGTAGTCCCGATGCCTACAGTAACTATTACCATGCCGAACTCGGTATGTCTGCAAGAGCATGTTGCTTTGTCAGCATCTCCATTGGGAGGTACTTGGACCGGCCTTGGTGTCGGAAATGACACATTGTATACTGAGATCTGTGGTGTGGGAACACATCACTTAACCTATACAGTAACCTCTGGAGGATGTTCTGCAACTGATGATCACTATATAGTGGTTAATCCGTTACCGTATGTGACCTGGTCAGTAGTACCTGGTCCTTTCACTACCGACACTCCTCCGCTGGATATGGCAGCATATGTGTATCCTACCCCTGGAAGTGGAAGTGCATGGATGTTTGATGGCCCGGCTGGCAGCTTCATTGGATCTGTATTCAATGCTAACATTGCTGGTCCTGGCAACCATCAGCTCATCTACACCTTCACTCACCTGAATGGCTGTAGCAATGACGCTGGCATCTATATCACTATCAACACTGTTGGTATCGAAGATGTCGATGCTGTGGAGGCTATAGTAGCGTTTCCTAATCCTACTGACGGACAGATCAATCTGTCTGGCATCAATACCCAAGTAGTAAAAGATATCTATATTGTCGACAACATCGGACAGGTCGTGTATATCGCTACCGCAGACGATGCTACCATGACTATGGATATCAGTAGCTTTGCTGCTGGTAAATACTCCATTGTATTTGTTGATGATCAGGGTAATTTTATTGGCCTGAGAAACATCATCAGAAACTAACGGGAGGTACGAGAAAAGCATTTATTAATCTTTAAAAATAGGACGGCGTTTATTAACGTCGTCCTTTTCTTTTATTCAAAAAAAAGAAAGGAATATCTGTACCCCGAAGAAGATATCCTCCGAAAAAACGAATCGGATCGCCCATCCTTTTTCTGATAGAAATATTCTTTTCCTATCAAAATAATGAATATCTGCCATGTATGCATTTTGTGTCAATTTTGTATTGATTTTGTGTCTATTTTCCCTATATTCATCGACACGTAAATTTTTTGTTTACTCTGAATTTTTGGAAAGTTCAATTCATACCTCATACATTTCATCAATTCTGCATTTTAACAATTTAGCATTTTAGTATGCCAACTATTAATCAACTCATCAAGAACTGAAGGACAAAAAAAACGTATAAGTCCAAAGCTCCCGCTTTGCAATTCGGTATCAATAAGCTCGACAGCAACAAAAAGGTAGAGAGACCCGCTCCTTTCAAGAGAGGTGTCTGTTTGAAAGTTTCTGTGATGGGACCTAAGAAACCGAACTCAGCACAAAGGAAATTCGCGAAAGTGAGATTGTCCAATGGAGCTGAAATCCTCGCATATATCCCAGGAGAATCACACACACTCCAGGAGCATAGCGTAGTGCTTGTCAGAGGATGAAGAGTAAAGGATCTTCCATGAGTAAGATATCATATCGTAAGAGGAAAATACGATGCCAACCCTGTAGACAAGAGAAGACAATCAAGATCGCTCTACGGTGCAAAAAGACCAAAAGCTGGTAAATAACATTAAGACGGATTAGATTGCTATAGACAGATTAGATTATCTATCCCACCTATCCCGTCTACATATAATCATTTCAACATTTTACTAATTTAGTATTATAGGTATGTCAAAATTAATTGTCGGATCTATGGCAAATTCAAAGATCGAAAAGATCATCAACTACATCATGAAGGACGGTAAAAAGAGCGTCGCAAGAAAAATCTACACGGATATGCTCAAGGAAATCAAATCCAATGGCCACATGAATCCAGAAGTAGTTTTGGAAACTGCTATAGAAAATGCTTCTCCTAATCTCATGATCAAGTCCAAGAGAATGGGATGATCCGTCTATCAAGTGCCTGTAGAAGTAAAACAGGACAAAAAGCTTTTCTTCGCGTTCAAGCGAATACTTGCAGGAACTGCATCCAAGACAGGAAAGCCTATGTACAAAAAGTTAGCTGAAGAAATATTAGCCGCTTACGGCAATCAAGGGTACGCTGTCAAGAAAAAGGAAGAAACCCACAAGATGGCTGAAGCGAACAAAGCATTCGCTTATATGGCAAAATACGTTAACTAATTCATAATTTAGCATTCAGAATGCAGAAAAATAGTAATTCTGAATTATACATTTTACCTTCTACATTCAATTAAAAATGGGAAATACAAGTGGTGCAAAATATAAGCACATGATGTACAATGTCTCTCGGGCTAGCCAAAAATCAGGCAAAAAACTCGAAAAAGCCATTGACCGATATGTTGATCTTATGAAAAAAGAGACCAAGGCAGGTACAGAGACCAAGTGGATTTTCAAGACTAGAGAAAAAGCTAATGCAAGACTCAAAAAATATGGGGTCACCCAAAAAATGCTTGATGAAGCTTTGGCTAA
>CAZJFP010000025.1:0-3423 GCA_964545415.1 uncultured Candidatus Peribacteria bacterium | reverse complement strand
ATGGTTAGATTAAAGACTAATGCAAAGAGAAAACTCAATAAAGCATTGTTCAGAGTAGAAAAAGTAGTAATCATGGATGTAAGAAGGAATCTCGAACAACAGAAAAAATGGAAAGCTAAAGTCATGAACAAAAAAGCTAAATAATTTTGTTGGACGCATGATACAAGATTCAAGATGTAAGCATCAAAGAGAAATCTAGTATCATACATCATGTATCAAATTTATATTATTACTATAGTTAAATGGACACCCAAAGACTCAAAGAGTTCTATGATAAAAACGGGGCAAAGATCCTCGATGTCAAAACCGGTATGCATGTTGAAATTCATGAAAAAGATGTTGAAACCAACAGAATCCGAAGGTTCAAATGTCTTATCATCAAGGTAAAAAAACCTAATCATGCTGATGGTACCTTTACGGTAAGAGGAAATGTCGCTGGTGTAGAGGTAGAAAAAATCTATCCATTATCATTCAACAAATTCGACAAAATCGTTCTTCTCGATGAATATAAGATCAGAAAAGCGAAACTCTACTACATCAGAGACAAGGTAGGAAAAGACGCTAGATTCAAATCCAAGATCACTGCTGACAAGAGAGATATCGATCTTCTCAACAAAGAAGCTGGTAAAGTCAAAGAAAACAAAGGAAAGAAAAAGAGAAAATAATTGGACGATAGTCGATAGTCGACAGTCTATGGAATGTATCATTTATCACCTATAATTATATGTAATGAAACTCACGGTAACTACTCGCCAAGATAAGAAGGTAAAAGACCTCAGAAAAGAGGGATTGGTACCTGCTATTATCTATGGGAAACATATCGATACGCCTATTGCGATCGCATGCAACAAAAATGAATTTATCAAGAGATACAAAGAAGCTGGATACTCTACTCCGCTTACGCTTGAAGGAGACAAGATGGAACAACTCGTTTTGATCCAAGATATCCAAGTAGATCCTGTAACTGATATATTGATGCATGTAGATTTCCTCGCTGTCAAGGCTGATGAAAAGGTTACTACAGAAGTCGCTATCAAGCTTATCTGAGAATCTTCAGTAGAAAAGCTTAACCTCTGAAAAATCCAGCTTGTTAAGGATTTTATCGAAGTAAAAGCATTCCCTCAAGATCTTCCTCACGATATCACGATAGATATCTCTTCTATCCAAGACGTTAATGATGCCATCTTCGTCAAAGATCTCAAGATATCAGATAAAGTGGAAATCCTGGATGATGCAGAACAAGTAATCGTAACTGTCGTAACTATGACAGAAGAAGAAACAGAAACAGCTGCTGCTCCTGCTGAAGGTACTTCTCCTGCTGCTCCTGCTACTCCTGCAAAAGAAGAAAAGAAATAATAAATATAGTATAGAAAGCATAAAGACTTTCCTTGTTGCCTTCTACCTTCTACCTTTTACCTTATACATTCAATTATCATGCCAAGAATATGTGACTTTACCGGAAGAGGTACAAGATCCGGAAACATGAGATCTCACTCTATGAGAGCTACCAAGAGATCATTTAAAGTAAATTTGATCAACAAAAAAGTAAAGCTTGAAGATGGTTCTCAGATCAAAGTAAAAGTAAGTTCAAAAGTCTACAAGAAGCTCAAAGGATTCATCTAATATACGATAAAACGACTAAGCGCTTAAACGTTTTGTCGTTGTCATGGGGTAGTAGCTCAGGCGGTAGAGCAACCCTGCTGAAGCAGGGGTGGCCCCGTGTTCAAGTAATAAAGCCAGTAAGAATAACAAACATACAATCATCTAGTGTGGGGTAGTAGCTCAGGCGGTAGAGCAATAGCCTTTTAAGCTAGTGGTCCCGGGTTCGAGTCCCGGCTACCCTAGATGAAATATTCATTGCATTCATCATCATAACCGATAAAATTAATACCTGAGCAATTAGGTATTTTTTTATTTTCTCCGAATATCATGGAGCAACGATGTGTGTATATTCTGCAATGAGATAGATATTATGTCTGAAGCACCAACAACCTGGAGAGAAGATTAGAAGAGCATAAAACATCATATTCAGCAAAAAGGATTGGGGATTGGAAATTAGTTAAAATACTCCCTTGTGAAAACAGGATAGAAGCCAGACAGCTTGAATTGAACATCAAAAAATCATGCCACCCAGAAAGATATATCTAACCAGCTTATATCCCGGAGGGTTTCGGGGCGAGGTCCCGGCTACCCTACCATAATAAATTTGAAAGTTATCATTTGAAAGTTGAAAATATAACAAAAGTACCTAAACACCTAGGTATTTTTTTGTTTAATCTAGATTTAAGGTATCTCTTTATACATGGGCTTGCAATATTTTGGAAAAACACTAATATAGCACTTGTAAGTTATTTGTGCTACATAACATTTTATTTATTCTATGAACAACCAATGAAACGTAATTCACAAAAACAACGCACTGCCCTTTCCATGATTACACCACAACATGTCTCTCAGCAAAAGTTCGATGCAAAGATGATGCAAATGCTGCTTTCCACCGCCTACCAAATGATCCAGACCACAGATATATATTCGGACGACCATAACGTCATGGACGACTATCAACAGCTCCAATATGCTATCGACGCCATCCATACCTACCTCTATGACAGGAAGAATTCCCATCTCAACGAAAAAGACGCCCAGATCTTCACGAATTATCTCGTCCAGAAGATGAAAGGATTCCAAAACGTCGTCGATCAGATCAACAAAGAAAAATAGTCTAATAGTTTTTCCGGTTGAAATACGGACCAAATACAGTAAAAAAGAGCCGTTATATTTTTTGTTTTTCGATTTTTTTATCCTGATATAGTTCTATGAAGCATTTAGTCATCGTGGAGTCTCCTGCGAAGTCGCAGACCATCAAGAAATTTCTCGGAGAAGGATTTGAAGTCAAAGCATCATTCGGACATGTCATCGACCTGCCTTTGAAGGAACTCGGGGTCGACATCAAAAACAATTTCGAACCGAAATATCAGATCTCTCCTGACAAGACCAAAGTCGTCAGTGAGCTGAAATCCTTAGCGAAAAAAGCCGACAAGGTATGGATCGCAACGGATGAGGACCGCGAGGGGGAAGCTATTGGACGACATGTAGCGAACGCGCTATGATTGGATGTAAAGAAGACTGCAAGAATAGTATTTCATGAGATCACGAAATCAGCGATCGAAAACGCCATAAAGAATCCAAGGACTTTGGATATGAATTTGGTGGACGCACAACAAGCGAGAAGAGTCTTGGATAGATTGGTGTGATTTGAGTTATCACCGGTCCTTTGGAAGAAAATCAAGATGGGATTGAGTGCGGGAAGAGTCCAATCCGTCGCCGTCAGATTGATCGTCGAAAGGGAAAGGGAAATCCAGAAATTCGATTCAGAGAATTTTTTCAAAGTCATAGGAAATTTTGTCGGTGATGCCAAGAAAG
>CAZJFP010000024.1:0-15037 GCA_964545415.1 uncultured Candidatus Peribacteria bacterium | reverse complement strand
TAAAACAACTAAAAGAATGGCTAAATAGTAAAAAATAGTATTTTTGATTGATTTAACTTATTTTTATCTTAATTTAATTAAGAAAAATCCCCTCCAAGTAATTAAGTAAGGGATACAAACAGACAACACATCTAGTCTGAACATCCACGACCTAATTGATTTCAACGGTAAGTCGTGGCGTCAGACATAGATGAAACGTTATATAACATCCCGACAAGTCGGGACGGTACCTTACACTCCAGCAAAGACATGTTTAGGCCCGAACGCGTTCCGCTTCGCTCCACTGCGCCTGGCACACAAGGAATTTCTTTTTATCATTTTATCGCGAAGCTTTTATCAATTTATCAATTTTTATGACCAAGACCCTGAACCGAGCATTTGGTAGCCTCACCCTCCTCATCGCACTCGTAAACATCTTCCGAGGGAATGATCCGGGTTTCGGCATATTTTTGCTGCTACTCGCTCTCCTCTACATCCCGCCGACAGAACAGCTCTACAAAAGATATCTGGATTTTTTCTTGTCCAACAAGATGAAGATCATCACAGCCATCGTCATCCTCCGAGCGAGCCTTGGTGTAGGAGAACTCTTCGAAAAGATAGCGATGATGCGAAAATCGTTTGGAATGTAACAGACCCAGCTAAAAATATAGTTTCAAAAATACGATGGATTTTTTGGACAAAATCCGTATGGTAAACAAACCAAACAAAAAAATAAACAGAAGTATGAGGAATTCGAAAAAAGCTGAATCCGTAGCAGTAAATGTAGTTATTATATGCCTGATACTCTTGGCATGGAGAAACGACAACAAAACAGATGAGATCAATACGATCATATCCATAGTAGCGTTTGTAGCTATTGTAGCAGCAATCTGGATAAAGCTAGCATCCGACAAAGACAAAAACAAAGAAAAAAAACAAGAAGAAAAAATCGTACGAAACAAGTAACCACTTGCACCCCACAATATCGGGGATTCTTTTTTGACCAAAAAAAAACCAAACAAAAACCAAAAACATGGAAATAGTATTTGAAGTATTTAAACCAGAAGACTGCAATCTCCTTGATAAGGCAGTCCAAGAACCAGGATTCGATTTACCACACGTAAAAGAATTTTTGAAAACAAACCAAGGAAAAAATCCGCTCCCGGTATTGAAATTACCGAGAGAAGAAAGTATCAATCTCTCCCAGGCTTTGGCGTTTATCCCCAAAGACGAAGGAATACCGTTATCGAAACTATTGCGAAAACAGATTTACGAAAGACACTAAAAAAACGCTGCGCTTTACGCACAACAAGATCAGGTAGTATCTGCCTGATTTTTTTAATTGAGACGCAATAAAAAATTGAAGGATTGAAGTTTTTTATGACGTCGAAATTATATATTTTGTTTCAAAAATATATTAGAAATTTTTGATATATTCATAACAATTAGTTCTCAACTGCCCGTTGATGTTCCAGGTGAAACACATTCCACGGCTTCAGACGAATTCGAATGATCCTTTATCCTGCGGTTTGGAAAGCGTAAACACCTGTTCTGGATCTGATTCTCCTCCACCAAAATTGAACACGGTAACAATAGGATAATCACGGATATTTTTGAATTGAAGATTGTAGTTGGGAGCATATATAGTTGCATCAAGTCCGGGAGTAGAGACTCGAGTACCGTTTATCTCTGCGTTGAAGAGATTTCTATAATAGGTCGAATGAGCGCTATATTCCAGCAACTGAAATCCGAGATTGGTGAGTGAGCCCTGATACAGAGCGGTTGCTACACCACAGAGTCATCCGCCATAGACCATTCTCGCACCAGCTCCGAAGGTCGCATATCCAGAGACATAATCAGCATTGCCGTTATAGGGAGTGTAATGGATTTCACGAGCAAGATTGAAAGTTTCACCAGGCATGATCAATCTGACATTGCCGATATTTTTGAATGCCGTCATGATATTGTATCTTCTATACTCTTTATCGACGTTTGCTCTCGTTTTCCAAGAAATCAGTTTATATCACAGATCTCTCAGATCTTGCTCGGTCTTGAAGAGATAGATCGCTCATAGATTAGCGTATTCCTGACTATCGATAGTTACCGAAATAAATGCCAAAGAAGGAAGATATCTTTTGATGTTGGTGAAATGGTCAGCAAATCATGATAGCTTATTGGACAACAACACATCCAGACCATCTTCTGCGAAAATAGGCTTCATAAGCGTATAATCTCATGATTGTAGAACGATCGCTTCATTAGCATCTCAAATATAAGGCTGCGTGATGAATTGAGAATACTGATGAGCGAGAAGATATTTCACGAAATCGATCCTGACTTTATCAACAAATTGATCGAAAGAGTCACTCGATTTCAACAAAGAAACGAGCGTGTCCGTATCTCGCGCAAAGACAACTCCCGTAGGAGCTGAAGCATGCTCGTAGATACGTTGCTTCGCAAGCAAAAAATCTATCTGAGCATAAACATACGGCATATCATGGAGCAAATCATCGAACCGATAGATATCTTGCATCACCGGAAGATCAAAGACAGAAAACGGAGAAACAGGCTTCTGCTCTCCAGTAGCTGCTCGACTCATCCCGCCAAAAAGCAAGGATATGACTACAATACCTCAAAAAAGTTTTCTCATATCATAGCAAGAGAATAAAAGAATCTCCTCATAATATGATTATATCCCCCGCTCACTTGTTTGTCAAATTTCACAAAAAAAATGTTTAGCTATTATTTTATAAACGAAAATACAGACCAGATGCACGCCAGACACTCCCCAGATTCGAAGTGGCGATACCAACGAACCGGAACGGGCCCCTGCTTCAGCAGGGGTGGAGGTGAGATGGTAAGCCGTCCATTGTGAAACGACAGTTCAGTCGATTTGCATCTGGGGAGCCTTTTTGGTTACTTTTGGGGCGCTGCCAAAAGTAACCCCAGCGGAGCCGTTTGAAAAAATTTATCTTTTATATTATTATACAAAAAATTATCGTCCTGAGACTAAATTATAACAGCTTCTAAATTGCTCGCCATTGGCTTCTCGGGTATAGCAGTTCCCCTTGTGTCAAACATATTCCAATTCACCGCGATCCTGTTCCTTGCTGAGGACAAACAATTCCTCCTGTCCACCTTTCGTGCCATCGTAATTCATAACGAGGACAACCGGGTATTCGCGGATATTTTTGAAGACAAAATCTTTTTGATTGCCTCACATTCTATAGACTGCGACATCCAGACCGGGAATCCGATATTCTTTTCCATTGATCTCATTTTGATAGAGATATTTCCAGGTCTTGGTATGATTGTATCTGGTGATGATAGCAAACGCTTTGTTAGTGATGATAGCAGCGTTGATGCCTCGAGAAGCACCGCAGATACCTCCGCCCTTGACGCTGGAGACACCTCACATGATAGCAAGTCAGGACACGGTATCTTTTTTCCGATTCTTAGCAGACGGATCATAATGGATCTCATCCATGAACGATAATTGCTGCTGAGGATTGATAACTCTGACGTTTCCGATATTCCGATAGGAAATGTAGATATTGTCCTTTCTCCGATCAGCGTCATTATTGATTCTTGTCCTATACGAACTGACTACATATCCCAGATCTTTCAAATCTTGCTCGGCCTTGAAGAGATAGACCTTGTGTAGCTGCTGGATATCTTCCTCTGTCCAAGTGATTTCATCAAAAGACAGCTCAGAGAATCTGCCAAATCGCGAACGATGCGCATAGACCTCTTCTATTTTTTTCAATAACAAAACATCCAGATCATCTTCCACGACAATTCCCGTCGTCACGTAATACTCAGGATACGCAGGATAGACCTGACTTCACGTCAAATGAACAAAATCGCTTCCTGGACCGAATGGCATAGTGACAAATCCACTAAATCACTTATCGATCAACATCTGGAGAGATTGGATTCTCAATGTATGCAAAGAAGATCCTTGAACCGATTGATCTGTATCTTGGAAATAATTGATAGCGAACGTAGCGGCAGTAAGCAACAAAGCGACAAACACCAAAACGAACACAATAAGCTTTCTCATAAACGACGACATTACAAAAAAAATGAAGGTAAAAAAAAATCGTGATTATTCACGTCCAAAGAATATAAATACAAGTCAAAAAGTCAATACCAAAAGATTACACAAGAAAAATGTCAATTATATGTTTTTTTTGCTTTTTTTGGTGTTTTAGGATATAATAAGATGTATTTACTCGCAAAAACACATAATGAGTGAACAACAATCGTTTGATCTATTGTCTTTATTCAAGAAGCCCGAAGGAACAAAGAGTTCTGAAGTTTCTGATGTCAAAAAAAAATTCGTCGAAGCATACGTAGAAAAAATAAAGGCAGAGGGACAAGTAAAAATAATCCAAAGCGGAGATATGTTAAAAAAATACTTACTGGGAACAGGAGGATTAAACGATTTGTTTATGGAAATCGCTTTGGGATTCATAAAAGACGAAAAGAAAAAGAAAGAGATCATGGAATTCAAGACAAAAATAACCAATGCAACCGATGAAGAATTGGAAAAATTCGAAGAAGAAAAAAGCATAGAATCGATGACCAGCGCAGAAATAGCGCTGCTCAAAAACGATGTAACATCAACGACAGATCAAACAGAGAACAATCAAACCAAAAATAACACAACAGAAAAAACAGGAGAAACGACCTATAGCGGAAAATTTGAAACAGACGAGATAACGGATCCATCGACGAAACTACTCAAGATGATACCAGAAGGATTCGATCCCACCACTGGACAAGTGGATATCTTCTACTGCGGTTTCGGAGTAACGATAGAAGATCAGAAAAAAGTATTTGAAGACAACAAGATAGCGGCGAATCATGCAATCATCATCGTAGAAGGAGATCCTAGCCATATCGCTCGCGCAAACAATCCAGCCGCAAGATACAACGACATCAAAACGAATGCCGAAAAATTCAAGTCCAGCATAGAGACGAAAATCTTCGCAGGGAAAGAGATGAAAAACATCTGTCTGATAGGACACAGCGGAGGCGGTACGATAGTCAACACTCTAGGATGAGTATTGAGAGAAAAATATTGATCAGACATAAAAAAAATCATCATGATAGACGGGACATACGGAAGCACGCAGACGTCAAACATTACAGAAAACGATAAAATCTATTATGTTCCTAATACCACGACACAAAAATATGCAACCAACGATGGAATAGCCATGGCATGAACAGATCACTTCAGTATCATACCAAAAGCATTACAAGATGCAGGAATTTTAGCATAAGAGCAACAGAGCACATATACCGATATACAAAAAAACCCGCTGGGCATAACCATGCGGGGATTTCTAAAGCGCATTAATCTGCGTACCATCCTAATGGCATCAGAGGTAGAAGAAATTAACTCAGAAACTGAGCATGCGCTATCTTATATATGCCGAACAAAGCACCCAAGAGTATAAGGAAATCCTACAAAAAAACAAGAGCTATACATAACATAACGAAATAGTCCAGAGCTATTTCCTATACAAGAAAATACTCGGTTTCCCCTTCTTGTTTGGGATAGTATCATATGGCTGATGTTTGGCAAATTGGAAAGAATTGGAGATGATGATAGCATCAGGTTTCATATGTTTGAACATCCAGTCTTCGATCTGTGCCATCTGTTTGGGAAGGAGGTAGACATAGATATAATCATATCCGTGAATATCTGCGAGAAGAAAATCTTTTTTGAGGAGTTTTAGATCAGGATATCAAAAAAGTGAATTGAGAATCTTACCATATACATAGGGAAAATGTTGAATTTCATAGCCATCGCATTGGACACCAAAAGTCCTTGCAAAGAACCTCATCGCCTTGCCATCACCGCATCAGAGATCCACAAGTCTTTTTCAACGAACAAGCTTCAGACATTCTCTCATAAGTTTTATATGTCTATCAAAGGAAGGGACATACATCGCCAAAGTATTCCTACGAAAAAACGTAGCAAACAAACCATAAAATACCCGCAAAATAAAAACAACTACGAGAAGCAGCAGAAGCAGAACCAGTAGTTGTTTTCGTATCATAAAATATGATGAAAAATGTAAAATTAATAATGAATAATGAAAGACCTATTTATTAGATACTATTGTAAAATACAATAGTTTATACTAGAGTAAATACAAACATCATTCATCATTCATCTTTCATCATTCATCTTTCATTAATTATTTAGGATTGATTACAACACCTTTGCCTTTACTTGTTCGCTCTATCCATTTTGCCTTGAGCAAAGCTCTATATTGCCATGCATATTGTACGACACTAAATACCGTAGTAGTAACGATATAGAGACCAACTCATGTTTGCATACTGTATACGAAGGAACCGATCATAAAGACAAGGAAAATATTCATAAATCACATCATCTTCCCCATATCAGGCACCTTTTGTCCTGGAACACTTGGAGTAGCAGGTTTAGCGAGGGTAGTCAATTTTGTCTGAAGATACGTGAATACCGCAGCTATAATAGTCAATACAATGTTTTTTGTAGTCAACAAGTCCATACCGAGGAAATGAGTATCGATAGCTCAGCTTTGCAGAACATCTGAAGCCATAAAGCGCGCACCGAAACTATGGAAAAAACTATAAAGCCATTCTTGCGGAATAGTCGCAGCCGCCATATGTCTGATCACATAATACAATCCGATAAACACAGGGATTTGGATAAGCATCATCAAACATCCCTTGAACGCTCACTTACCATCGGTCTTGAAGACTTTCATGGTTTCTTCAGAGAGTTTCTTAGGATCATCTTTATACTTTTCTTGGATTTCCTGTAATTTTGGCTGGAGCGCACCCATGCCCTTCTGCATATCATTACCGGCAGAAAATTGTTTGATAGTGAGTAACCTGATAGTAACGGTCAAAAGTACGATAGCGATACCGAGATTGCTACCGAAAATAGCAAGGAATATGACCAAGAGATTGAAAATAGGACGATACAAAATCTCAGTAAACAACATTCACAGCATAATCTTATTTTTAATGTAATAAAAGTTTTTATTCTAAATTCGTCATTCCAGCGCTAAGTGTTGCAGCCGGAACAATTTATTTGTTTCTGAATTCTGAATTCTGAATTCTGAATTTTTTATATAGTCATTACTTCTTCTGATTTATTTTTCACGAGCTCATCGATTTTTTCATTCATAGTCTTCACTAATGTGTCGATGTCTTTTTCATTTCTCTTGCTTTCATCTTCACCGATTTCTTTGGCGTCGAAAATAGCTTTGTTATCTTTCATAGCATCCTGTCTAGCGACTCTGATGCGTCATTTGACTTCTTCTCCCATGGCTTTGACTTGTTTAGTGATTTCTACTCTTCTATCCTGAGTCAATGCAGGCACTCTCACAATCACATAACTTCACTCATTCTGAGGAGTAAGTCCAGCATTAGCATCATAAATTGCTTTTTCGACATGTTTGAGTTCATTTTTATCCCATGGTTCTATCTTGATCGTTTGTGCATCCATCAACGTAACATGAGCGATCTGAGGGATCTTCATAGGTCCATATGATGCTTCCACAGTGATATTTTCGACCAATCACGCTGAAGCTCTTCCTACTTGTAACGCTTTGAGTTCTCCAGTGAAATATTGAATAGCTTTGTCCATCAATTGACGATATGGTGTCAAATCCATACTAAAATGTTTAAATGCTAAAATATTGAAGTGATGAAATGATTGACTTTCAGCTTTGAGCTTTAAGCTGCGAGCTAAAACATAATAGTAAATCAGGTCATATTTGCAATATAATATATCCAAAGAAAAGTTCAAATAATTCGTAATTTGTAATTGACAATTTGTCATTGTAATTTCAAAGGATTTCCTTAGTATATACCTGTTATTTCAAAATTATAGCGTAATGAACGAAAGCGTTCTCACTCTTACCTTGTCCTACGGCGTGTACTTGAGACGCAATTCCATGAGTATATGGAATTGATGTCGAAATTATGCCGACACGTAGTCGGCACAATCAGGACTACCAAAGAGTGCACCCGATTATCATTAAAGACTATGAACACAACCATAGATGTAAATGGACACGTAAGGAATAACGAGAGCACTTTTTTAATTTTTACAAAAAAAACAATGACAGCATTTATAGATCTTTGAATCTGAGAAAAAACATTGGCAGCGTTGACGAAAAAATGATTCGTTACACCATCTCCCATCCAAGAAAAAGTTATTCCCCTCTTGCTCCAAGGAGAAAAGAATATCATCGGACAAGCAGCTACCGGAACCGGTAAGACTGCAGCTTTTGGTATTCCCTTGATTGAGAAATTAACCCCAAAAAACAAAGTCCAAGCGCTAATCCTAGCTCCTACGAGAGAACTCGCAACACAGATTGCGGAAGAGATAGATTCGCTGCAAGGAAACAAAGGCCTCAAAGTGATGGCGATCTACGGGAAGCAATCCTACGAGATCCAGCACAGAGCGCTCAAAAGAGGAATAGATATCCTCGTCGGAACACCAGGCAGAATCATGGATCATCTCGATCGCAAGACATTGGATCTGAAATATTTGGAATATTTTATCCTCGACGAAGCGGATGAAATGCTCGATATGGGATTCATCGACGATATCGAAAAGATATTCAAGGAAACAAATCCAGAAAAAAAAGTCTTGTTGTTTTCTGCAACCATGTCCAAAGATATCTTGAAAATAGCGAAGAAATATATCGGCGACTATGAATTGATAGAAGTGGAAAACACCCAGAACAAAGGAGAAAATACGGATCAGACCTACTTCGAGGTCAGCGAAAGAGACAAGTTTGAGCTGCTCCGCAGGATCATGGATACGGAAACGGATTTTTATGGAATCATCTTCTGTCATACCAAAGCGGATGTAGACGAGTTGGTATCGAGATTGAATGACGAGTGATATAGCGCTGAAGGTCTTCACGGCGATTTAGCACAAAAACAGAGAGAGCATTTTCTCAAGCGTTTCAAAGACAGGAAAGTGAATATCCTGGTAGCGACCGATATCGCAGCCAGAGGAATCGACGTCAATGACGTGACCCATGTTATCAATTACGCGATCCCGCAAAATGCAGAGAGATACACACACAGAATCGGAAGAACAGGAAGAGCAGGTAAGACAGGGACAGCAATCACCTTCATCACTCCGAGAGAATACAGCAAGATGTCCTATCTCAAGAAAGTGAACAAGGTCGATATCAAAAAGTGACAAATCCCTGATATCAAATGAGTTATCGAAAAGAAAAAAGATAAGCTCAATGAAAACATCCAAGGAGTTTTAAAAAAAGAAAGTCACAAAGACTATGTCGAAATAGCAGACAAGCTGATAGAAAACAGTGACGCTCGCGACGTCGTAGCGGCATTATTAAAGATGCATTACGAAAGCGACTTTGATCAGACAAGATACAAGGATATCGTAGAACAGACCAGAGAAAATAGATTCGGAAACAAAGGAAATTCATGAGGACAGCAGAGATTGTTCGTAGCATTGGGAAGAAAAGAAGGGTACACCGCTCGTTCATTGCTCGAACTAATCACCAAAGAATCCGGAGTCCAGAGCAGGGATATCGATGATCTCAAAATGATGGACGACTTTTCATTTATCAGTGTTTCACCAAGTAATGCAGAAATAATTACCTGAGCGTTTGCCAACAAGACCATTCATGGGAAAAAAGCAATCATCAATAGAGCAAAAGATGCTTCAGGAGATTCTAGAGGACCAAGAAAACCATACGGAGAAAGGCCTGCTTATCCGAGAAGAGAATTCTGAGAGAGACCATCGTATCCAAAAAAAGAGTTTGGAGAAAGGAAATCATATGGAGATAAAGCTTCTTACCCTAAAAAAGAATTCTGAGAGAGAAAGTCATTCTGACCTAAAAAGGATTTCTGAAGCAAGAAAGATTTCTGAGAAAGAAAAAGTTATGGAGCCAAAAAAGATTTTGGATGAAAAAAAGATTTTCCACCAAGGAAATCATTCAAAAGATAATATTACCCAAAAAAACTCTGCTCACCAGCGGAGTTTTTTCTCATTGAAAATTTTTATCAAATAACTACAACCTAATTCGTAATTAGATTTTCACATATAATAGTCGATATCACAACAAACACCTACATTTTTCACTTTTCACTTTTAGTTTTTCACTAAGTTTTTTTATGTCTCTAGCAAACAAATATCGTCCACAGACCTTCGATACCATCATCGGACAAGCACACATCACAGAAATATTGAAAGCACAGATGAGCACAAACAAGCAGATTCATCACAATTATCTCTTATTCGGACCGAGAGGGACAGGAAAGACAACCGCTGCCAGGATCTTGGCAAAAGCGATTAACTGTTTGAATCCACACGACGGAAATCCATGTAACACCTGTATCAACTGTCAGACGATCAACGAAGGAAGAACGCTCGATTATGTAGAAATCGATGCTGCTTCGCATACGGGAGTCGACAATATCAGAGAAGAGATTCTCGATAAAGCAGCATATCCGCCAGCACAGCTCAAGAAAAAAATATACGTCATAGATGAAGTCCACATGTTGAGTAAATGAGCATTCAATGCACTATTAAAAACCATAGAAGAACCAAGAGATAACGTGTGTTTCATCCTTGCAACGACAGAATTACAGAAAGTCCCTGAGACCATCATCTCTCGTTGCCAAGTATTCAATTTCAAAAAGGTCGATAAGCAAGAGATAAGCAAACATCTCAAAAAAATCGTCGAGCAAGAACAACTAACCTCAACCGATGCAGCGATAGAGCTGATAGCCAAAATCTCCGAAGGATGCGTACGTGATGCAGTAAAGTATATCGATCAGGTAAGCGTATTGGGGAATATCGACGAAGAGCATATCACAAAATTTCTTGGTGTCGCATCTGAAGTATTGATCAAGGATTTTCTTGAATTGATAAAAGCTGGTGAAGCAAAAACCATCTTCGAAAGAGTGGATGAGATCCATGGACAGTGAATAGATCTCCATAATTTTGCAAAACAGACGCTTATGTATATTGATCAGATATTCATGGAGGATATCGACTTTTCTACCAAGATCTCTGAAGCATTCACAGACATCATAGGAAACATCAGACAGTATCCTTATCCTACGATCGTCTACAAAGTCGCGTTACATAAACATTTACAGAAAAACGAAAACAAATAATGACAGAAAACGAAATGAAATTTGACGATATTCTCGATCAATTCATTGAAAAGATAGAGAAGATTTCGATAAAGAACGCACTAAAAGATAAATTGATCATCAATAGGATAACGGGCGATACGATAGAATTCATCACTATCAGCAAAGTCGCTCAGCTCGTTTTCAGTAACATGGAAAATATGAGATATATTGAAGAAAAAATCAGCGAGGTATTGGAAAGATCTGTAGTAGTCAAGATACAATTTGAAAACAAGGAAGAGTATTTCACTAGGAAACTGGAAGGATTATAAGTATTTTTGTGCAATCCCAAAAAAAATGATGCTTTATAGTACCATGTTTTTTATATGATATATAAAACGTAGAAACACACTTACCTATTGAACAAGAAAGAAAGATGTGTAAAAATCAAGTATTAAAAACTTTTATAATTTTATTTTTGCACTCATGAAAAATCTTTTCATTAAAGCAAGAAGTAATGCTTCACGTACCCATATGTTGGGTATAGTATGATGTGTAGTACTCATTGTTTGTTGTTGTGTAATAAATTTCTCAAAAACATTTGCTATAACGCTAACACCAAATCTAAACTTACCAAAAATGATTTGTGGAAACGGAATAATATCTATAAATGAGCAGTGTGATGACGGAAACATAGTCAATGGCGATGGATGTAGCTCATCATGTACTACTGAACAACACATATTACCACAAGATGTATGTCCAAACGGTGATCTCTCTCCATTTCTCTATGATGGGACTTGTCTTGCACCATCGACAGGAAGCGTCACGTGTGGAAATGGAACTACAGAAGCAAATGAGCAATGTGATGACGGAAACATAGTCAATGGCGATGGATGTAGCTCATCATGCACGACTGAACAACATATATTACCACAAGATATATGTCCAAACGGTGATCTCTCTCCATTCCTCTATGATGGGACTTGTCTCGCACCATCGACAGGAAATATTGTACTAGCAAACACCTGATCTGAATCTTCCAACACAACAAACACCTGATCTGACGACGACAATGAATTATATAATGCATATCAATACGCATATACTATTGGCATAACCACTATGCCAACCATCGAACAAGCAAATATATATGGTAATTTGATAAGGTCTCATATGGCCAAAATGATGACCAACTATGCTATTGAAGTAATCGGGTTGACGCTAGATACGTGAGCTAATTGCGTATTTGATGATATTGCCAATGAATCTGCAGAATTACAATGATACATCAAAAAAGCATGCCAACTTCATCTTATGGGAGTAGGTATCAACAATTTCAATCCAAAGGGTGAAGTTACAAGAGCTGAATTTGGAACTGTTCTTTCTAGAGTACTTTGGTGAGGACAATATAATGGTGGCACTCCATATTATTTAAATCATCTCGCTGCACTCAAAACCGCAGCAATCATAAGCAACAACAATCCTAGCCTCAAAGAAACAAGAGGATATGTTATGTTGATGTTGATGAGAGCAGACAAATAATTATTCCAAAAAACATGAAATTACAGCTTAATCACTTATATACTCATCGAGAAAATCTCCAAAAAAAAACACGGAGAACAATCGCTGTATGCGATTCATGGAGCAGGATGCACAAAAAATCCTGACATCTGTTTCGTGTTTATGAATCCGACCGGGAAAAACGTTTCAGCTGTGAAATGACGGAAAGGAATCCGTGCTCCTCGACTCTGAACAAAAAACGTACGAAAGATTTTTTATGAAGCGAACCTCTTGGACAAAAAAATTTTTGATCAGATCCAATCCATGAAAGCAGGAGACCGAACGGAAGAATTTGCCGAAACGCTCTACCTCCATATCGCGAAAAAAAATATCTATATCACCAACCTAGCAAAGTGTACCCAAGCGGATGCAAGACCGTTAAAAGACAACGTTTTCAAAGACTACCTAGCATATACCATCGAAGAATTGGCGATCTTACAACCCAAACATATCATTACCTTCGGAAACCAAGTAAGTTCGATACTTCTAGGAAAACCAATCAAAGTATCTGACTACAAGAAAAAGGAATATGAAATCATATCCATCAAAAAGAAAACATACAACGTCTATCCGGTATTTTACCCTGTCGGGCAAGGTATGAGAAACATGCCTGCAGCGATAGCAAGAATCAAGGAAATCGTGTAAAACCACCACATTGAAATTTTTGTAGAGAAAAAGCCGGGAATCCCGACCTTTTTATGTTCTTTTCCTAAAAATGATTTTTCTGCCGTAATGATCAAGTAATGCTTGAAGTCTTAAGAAATGATCTTTTTTGGAAACATATTGTTGTCTGATTTCATGAGGCAAACAGTATCGAAAAAGGTCTGCATGGAGAGTTTCTCTATTTCGTGGAGAAGTGGCAGAAACAACAGAAACGAGAGAAGAATACTTATCTATATAAGGACGAGCAGGAGTATCCACAAAGACATATACTTCATCAGCATAATCAAAACTCGTGAAGAAGTTTTCGATATCTTGAGAGGTGTATCATTCATAAGGGATCTCCTTTATGCGAATCTGGTTGAAGGTCTTAGAAGGAAAATCAACCTCATAAGCAGGAGTATCCTTAATATTCTCCAATATCCTTTTGCGATTTTTATTCGATTGATTGGACAAAGTAGGAAGATTAGAGGAGTTCTTGAGAGGGGTATGATCGACATTACGATGATATTTCATTAGATCATTCCTATATTGGGACTTGCTCTTTGATCACATATACAAAAAAACTACCAAATAAAGTGGATTTTTATATATCTATTTTAGACAAAAAGTCAACACAACTATTTCAGTCGGGCTTTTACTATCCTGATATTGAAATGGAACGTTTTCACTTCTTCAAACTCAAACACATACCCGAATTCCTGACGCAAGATATCCACCTGCCAGGTCATCATCTCGAGAAACATAACCAGATGATTTGGTTTCAAATCCATGAGTTGTTTAAGCATGACTCTATAGTAATCAAGCCCGTCATCACCTCCCACGAAAGCAGGTTTTGGCTCAAATTTTTTGACATTATCAGCGACATTCTGTTCAAAGGTATCTTCGGGAATATACGGCAGATTAGCGACAAGAACAGTATTCTTAGCTAACAATTCACAGTTTCCGTGAATAAAGAAATCGAGCAAATCAGAATGCAGAAACTGTACTTTTCAGGAAAAATTTGTAACCAATGTCGCATAATTTTTTTTCGCTATCTCAAGGGCATTCTCGAAATAATCGCTGAATATCACATCAGAAAAATAGTCAGGATTCTGCAACAACACAGAAATTCCCAAGACTCCACAACCTGTTCCTATATCCAGAAGGAGATTTTCTCCTAATGTTCAATTCTCAATTTTTAATTTTCAATTTTGGATATATTCAGTAGCCGCAGTGATCATATATTCTGTCTCAGGACGTGGTATCAAGGTCGCTTCATTTACAAAAAACTCTCTGCCGAAAAAATCGACATGACCAAGAATGTATTCTATTGGTCTCTTATCTTCGACATAGGACTTGTAAGCAGCAAGTGTTTTTTGTATAATCTCGTCAGAAATTTCCTTGTCCATATCAGTCCACAATTGTTCTCTTGAACAGGAAAGGAAGGTACAAAGGAATTTTTGGAGTACAAACTTCTCTTTCAAATCCTCGCGTCATAATAATTCAGATAATTTCATTATTGAATATATAAAATAAAATCTTTCCATTTCGTCATTCCGGCGGTTCGGATTGTAGCCGGAACATCTTTCAATCTTTCAATCTTTAGTCATGAAGTTTCTCAAAACCAAAACCGAACATCATATCCTGCCAGAGTTTCACAAACTGATTGCAGAGATTGAAAAACATCCACTAATTAGTAGAATAATCC
>CAZJFP010000023.1:0-15383 GCA_964545415.1 uncultured Candidatus Peribacteria bacterium | reverse complement strand
CATGAACTAGTTATAATGATTATTTAAATCACTTCAACTACTCTAGACCCTTAAATAATAAATAAACATACTTAATTATACTTCCCCCCCCTAGATTTGTCAAATTTTTGAGCACTTTTTTTTGAGTAATGGAGAACTGAGGGTTTGAGCTATTTTTGAGAAATATTTTGGAAAATTGATTTTTTTCATCAAAAAAATGATTAAAATAAGCTTTAAAATGTTTTTGCTTGATTTTGAACAAAATTTAGAAATACTACCCGAAGTCATTTAATATCATAAACATAATAGACATGAAGACTATCGCACTAGAAGAAAATAACATCCTGATTTATACTAACACCGATGGCTCTATCCAAGTAGAAACACTCATCAAAGATGAGACTGTTTGGTTAAATCAAGACCAAATGGCAACACTTTTTGGTAAAGCCAAATCAACCATCAACGAACATATCAAAAATATCTATGATGAATGAGAGCTGGTAGAAAGCGAAACTTTACACAAATTCGGAAATTCCGAATTTCAGCAAAAAGCAACCAATTACTATAATTTAGATGTCATCATATCCGTAGGATATAGAGTAAAATCAATCCAAGGAACACAATTTCGTAAACGGGCAACTCAAAGAATCCACGAATACATCATCAAAGGCTTTACTATGGATGATATGAGATTATCTCAATGATCACATAAGGCGAGATATTTTGAAGAATTACTGCAAAGAATCAGAGATATCCGCTCTAGTGAGAGGAATTTTTACCAAAAAGTAACAGACATCTATACAACAAGCATTGATTACAAAAAAGATGATGAACTATCACAACAGTTTTTTGCAACAGTACAAAATAAGATGCATTATGCAATTCATGGACATACAGCAGCAGAATTGATACACGAAAGAGCTGACTCCGATAAAATGCTTATGTGATTAACAAGTTTTAAGTGATCATATGTTACACAAAAAGACACTACCATTGCAAAAAATTATCTGAATGAACATGAGATTAAACAACTTAATCTTGTTGTTTCCATGTATCTTGATTTTGCAGAATTACAAGCGAGCAATGGAAGATTGATGAAAATGCAAGATTGGATAGATAAACTAGATGAATTTCTTAAAGCATCAGAAAGACAAATTCTAGATAACGCAGGATCTATAAGTCATGAAGAAGCAACAAAAAAAGCTAAGGAAGAATTTGAAAAATATAAACAACAAAATATGTTAGATTATACTAGTGATTATGATAGTTTTCTTGATGCAACAAAAAAACTACCAAAGAAATAGAGATTTAATTTAGATTTTTTAATTTAATTTAGAAGAAGCCCCTGTTTTAAGGGTTAAGATTGAGGGACACGAACAGACAACAGCTGCTAGTGACCATCCCGATTACCATATATTCCTAATGGAACATCGGTCCAGCCACAGAGCAGCAAACGTTGAAATATTAAAGATATGGACCCTTTTGCGATAGAAGATAATATTCCTAAGATAAAAAACATAAAAAAGTATAATATAATTAAATTAGAGTCTTTGAAGAGTGAAGATATGAAAATAATAAGTAACATCATTATAAGAAAAGAAAAAGAATGATATTTAATTGGTAAATGATTAAATCAGGCTTATGTAACAGATGATTCATGAGAACTAATTCAATATTTAAAAACCCTTGATAAATTTTCTATAAGTGATATAGTTCAAAAGTTTGATGTTGATGAAGAAATCGTTGATAAATTCTTATTCTTACTTTATAAAAAAGATATTATACAAGTTTTATAATTGTTTGTAAAAATTCATGACAAAACTTGTTTTAAAAACAAATAAATTAGAAGATATATCTTTATTTCAAAAGTATCTATGTGATAAAGAATTAGTAAATAGATATCCTTTTATAAAAAATTCAATATTTAGAATATTCCCTGATTTAGGAATAAAAATTGAAAATGAAAAAATAAAAGAATTAAATATTATTTCTTCTTTTGTAGAAGACTTATATGATGTTAATAAAAATAAAATAAATGAAATACAAAAAGATATAGAGAATCAAATGATTCTTTTTTCATCTGTTATATATGAAAGTATATCAAAAATTATGTCATATAATTTTGAAAAAGATTCTGTATATGAAGTATATATATCACTTTTCCCATTTTCTACATATTGAAAGAATAAAGCAAGAGTATCTATTCTTGACGATATATGATGATATAAAAAAACACCATTTATTGAAATTATCATTCATGAATTATCACATGTTGTACTGGAAGAACAATTTAAAGATGAACAAATAAATACATCACCATTTATTTTTAATATTTTAAAAGAGGTGTTTGCTCCTATCTTATTAAGAAGTAGTTT
Source organism: uncultured Candidatus Peribacteria bacterium (assembly GCA_964545415.1). Lineage (GTDB taxonomy): Bacteria > Patescibacteriota > Gracilibacteria > Absconditabacterales > Absconditicoccaceae > CAJBLF01. Next base: position 13,029 of record CAZJFP010000023.1, on the reverse strand, counting down.
ATTTAAAGATATTATATACGCAGAAGAGTTGAAAAAAGGCAATCCTGAAATACATTATTTAAAAGTAAAAAAAAATGATAAAATATATAATATAGTAGATTTTTTTGAAGAAATGTATTTAAAAGAAATAAATAATGGAGTAAATTTTTTAGAAATAATGAAAAAGATCATGTATATACTTAAAATAAATGAATCAGTATTAAAAGAAAAAGATAATATCTTTAAAAAAACTCATAAATGAGAATATATGTGGAGTAATGAATTTAAGGATAAATTAAAGAATGCTTCTTATTTTGATCCAATAATCTTAAACTAAAAAATAACAGTTTGAAACTATCTTTTTTGGGCTTCTTCATCTTTAAAAATAAGGAAAATCCAAATTGGGGATACATCCCCTCGCAAAGCTCGGTCATCTAACAGCTGCTAGCGTACATCCCTCCACAATAAATCTCAATGGAGGTCGGGACGTCCGCCGAGCAGCGAACGTTATGAAGTTTTATATACTAATTATTCTCCATGACGCAAAGAACAAAAGAAGGTTACAATATACGGGCATCAAAATACGATAGTGACCCAAACCCACACATTACATTGGAACATGAAGATGTTTTGACATTATTAAATCCACAAAAAGGAGAAAAAATTTTGGATGCAGCTTGTGGAACAGGAAAATACACTATCGAAATTTTTAATAAGGGTAGCAACTGCGTAGGAATAGATTTCTCTGAAAAAATGCTCAATGAAGCAAAAAAAAAGTGTCCACAAGTTGTTTTTCAACAAGTCGATCTGACGAAAAATCTTCCATTTTCAGATAATGAATTTGACAAGATCAATTGTGGACAAGCATTAAAGCACATCAAAAATATAAAACACACGCTTAAAGCGTTTTGCCGCATACTACAACCTAACGGTATTTTAGTCTTCTCGGTTACTCATCCCGAAATGAACTGGGAAGGATATGAGATGAGAGATAATCCAGACTTTGTCTTATCGCAAAATTCAGATATTTTTCATCATAAATTCGCGGACTATTTCGCTGGATTTGATTTTGCTGGATTTAAAATAGATAAAATAGTACAAGTTCCAGTTAACGAAAAGATAGAAAATCTTTTAACGCCAGAGTCATACAAAATAGTAAAAGGAAGATATCAAATCATTATATTTAAGCTTATAAAAGAATAGAAAGTACGCAACAACCGACAACAGACATCTTCCTACATACCTCCATACAAATTCAACAGGACGTCTACTTCATCAAAAAAAACTAGTTCAATCCTGTTTTCGCTTCACTGCCCTAGCTCATAGCGGATTTTTTTGTTTGAAAATTTTACGGCTATTCCTATAGTTACTTCCAAGTTTTATATCACCAAAACCATAATGCTCAAAAAATTACTCATCATAAGCTTACTTTTCCTTTCTTTTGGTTCCACCTTCGCCTACAAAGAACTCATCATCGAAAACCGTGACGGGAAACCCATCAGAGTCATCAAAGTCGTATTAGACGGGGAGCATTATGTCGTCAGCTCCGTAGCCGGAGAATGAGGAGCGACGCTGCAGGAGCTAGCCAAAAAGGTAGGTGGTGATACCGCAGTCAATGGATCTTTCTTCTGTCCTGACGATTATAGCCAATGTACCACTACTCATACGATATCCGAAAGAGTGTATATGGGAAACGGACAAGATCGAAGCGAATACCGACCGGATACGAGCATCAGGATGATCTTTGGATTCACCAAGGAAGGATCGCCACTACTAGTACAAAACAACATGGGGAATGGTATCGATTTGGGGCTTCGAGTCAAAAAAGATCCCGAAGCATTCAATTCCTTGTATTTTGGTCTGGGAAATTTTCCGGTCTTTCTTTATCAAGGAGAGAATGTCATCAAAGGCTACAATAATTATATAGACACCAAGATGAAAACTGCAGGCAACAAAACCTTCATCTGTTCAACCCAAGACAAATCCACTATCTATATGGGGGTTATCGGCAACATCACGATCCCCGAAATGGCAGACTATCTGCAGAAAAATTTTGATTGTCGGAACGCTATGAATCTCGACGCAGGACTAAGTATAGGTATGATCTATTCGGGATTTGTGCTGGATCAATGATCGAGGACCAGGATTATGGACGCGTATGTCGTCCTAACCAAAGACCAATATAAACAACTGACCAAAATCACGCCTACCTTCAAAACCCCGTATACTCCGCCATCCACATACACCTTGACCGAAGCCGACCAAACAAAGATAAAAAATCTCTACACTGCGCTCCAAGCCTTCATCAAAAAAAATGGAGACAAACAGAAACGAAGTTTCATCAATATCCTCCGCGCGGCAGTCACCAGTCCCAAAGTCATGGAAAACCCAAGACAATGAGCACTCATCAAAGATATCCTGCGAAGACTCTACGTCATAGGACAACTCTAGAAAATAATTTCTTACTTGTGTTTTTGTGGCTAATGCATATATTGCCTGGAGATATTTTTTTATAGTCAATAAAATCCATGAAGCATACATCATGCACATGTATCATTCCGTTCTACAATGAAGAAGAAGGGGTGGTAGAAGTGATCAAAAAAATTTCATCCATCAAACAATTCGACGAAATCATTTTGGTGAATGACGGATCTCAGGACAATAGTCTAGAAATAGTCCAAAATTTTGTAGCGAAACATAAAAACACTCGCATTCAGATCGTTTCTTACAAAAAAAACCAAGGAAAAGCGCACGCCATCCAAACAGGACTAAAAAAAGTAAAAACAGAATATGTCTGTATGTTCGATTCCGATCTCAAAAAAATCAATACAAAAGAAGTCACATATATGATAGAAAACATGTTTCTTCATCCGGAAATCGATATGGGCATATTGAGACGTATTCATGCCAAACGATTCATCAAGATCTTCTATAGAGAGCTTATCCTCTCCGGACAAAGAATGCTAAGGACAAAAGACCTTCACAAAATATATGAAGACAATTTTGAAAAATATCAGCTGGAAGTAGCGATCAATACCTTTATGGAAAAGAACAAAAAAATAGTCGTTCGATATCCTTTTACCGGAGAAAATACCTTCAAAGGCCAAAAACGATGAATATTTCAAGGGATAAAAAAAGATATCTCCATGTTTAGGGACATCTTCAAATATCAAGGAGTATTGGGATACATCAGACATTCGTTTTCTTTTTCTCCCATCAACGAAAAGAAGTACAATAGAGTAAAATAAATTTTATTGCCATTATCCAGGAGAATACATGTCATTTATACGTCAGCATATATACCTTTTTCTATTTGTGCTTACCATCACCGAATGACCGATTACTAGTTTTGTAAGCGCATGATTTGCGGCACAAGGCATTCTCCGTATAGAATATATCATAGGATTGGCTATTCTCTGAGACCTCATAGGTGACGTCATATTTTATGTGATAGGAAGATTTTTTCATAAGATTAGATTCATCAAAAGATTCCATCAATATATGACTCAAAGGAATATTCTCAAAACCATATATACCAGATCCCCATTCTTCTATTTTTTGATTGTAAAAATCACGCCCTATCTCGCTATGCCATCATTGATTTCATTGGGAATCAAAAAAACGAATTTTCGAGTATATATGAAATATTCGCTCATCATGTCGATCATCGTCAAAGCCATATATATCACAGCAGGATATCTATGAAGTTTCAGCGTAGGACAAGCAAGCAGATTTTTGGATGGATGGAAAACAATAGTAATATACGGCTTGGTGGGGATAGCGCTTTTACGAGGAATAAAAAAACTATATAGACGACTATCCCAATATATAAGACGCAAAATAAAAGAAGAGATCAAAACAGAACAACAATAGAAGAAATGTTACCCATAAAAAAAAGCCCCGCATCAGCGGGCTATGACCCTAAGCGAAATCTTAGGGCTTTTTTTATGAATTCCAAAACGCTTAGTTGGTCTTGGTGAGTTGGTATTCCAAAAATCCAAGTTGTACTCAGTTAGGTATTTTTACTATCTCTGCACTCACATCAACAACATCTCTCTTGAAGCTGGATGCTTGGATAGCGTTCCAGTTTTGTTGTTTATAATCGAGCAGTTTAGTTTTCAAAATTTCGTATTTGAAATTGATAGCGGTCATTTCCTGATTAGCTTGTTTGAGAAAATATCAGCGAGTAGATGACAAGTTGATGAAGTAAAGATAGACAAAGCCACAGATAAACAAAAATAGCAAAGCTCCAGAAACCTTAAAAAGTTCAACAATGCTATCAAAGCGCTTGTATTTGCTGATGATTCACGTGTAGGCCTTACTCATCTGGCCGGGAATAAAAGCAAATGTTTTCATACGTTTAAACTAATTAAGAATTAAGAATTAATAATGAATAATGAATAATATTGGTATGTCTCATTATAAAACTATTGTAAGATAACAATAGTAAATCCCAGCAATTCTTTCATTATTCATTCTTCATTTTTCATTATTCATTAATTTTCTCGATGATTCTTATTTTCGCGCTTCTTGCAGCTCTATTGATTGCGACTTCTTTGTAATTGGGCTTCAATGGTTTTTTGGTTACAAGCGCATATTTTCCCGTATCTACCAAAGCATTGAAGGCTTGTTTCACTAACCTGTCTTCGATACTATGATAGGTAATTATCGTACATCTTCAAGACAATTGTAGACAATCTGGAAACTCCGCGAGAAACCTCTTTAAATTATCCAACTCCTTGTTGGTTTCAATTCTCAGTGCCTGAAAGATAACTATCGATGCAGGATCACCGAGTCCACAATCATTCAAGATTTTTTTAAATTCCTGTGTTGTGGTAATCGGATTTTGTTTTCTGGTGGTAACAATATGTTTAGCAAGTTCAAGAGCTTTTGGCGAAGAAAAATCTGCATATTCCTCGAAAATATGTGCAAGTTGGTCTGTAGTATAGGCTGCAAGAATATCCGCAGCCGTCTTGCCTGCAGAAGTGTCGAATCTCATATCCAAGGGCACATCTCCTCTGATACTGAACCCGCGGCTGATATCTTTGAAATGTTCTAAGTTCACTCCCAAATCATTCAAAATATATTCTGTCTTCCTTCACGCCAACACTGAAACGATATCCGCATAATTCCCATGCACATATTCCATTCTTTGCGACAAATTTGATTCTGCATTCTGAATTCTGAACTCTGCCTTCTTTAACATCTTTTCATCAATATCAAACCCAATCAGCTTTGCATCTTTTGCAATAGACAAAAGAGCCATAGCATGTCCACCATGTCCAAGTGTGCAATCCACGATAAGTTGAGTATTTTGGGGAAGATATTCACAGACTTCCTTGAGCATAACCGGCGTATGAAGGAGCATTTCCAAGCAATAAATAAAACGAGCATCACTATACCTAAACTCTGGAGAATAGCAAATTCATCTCGACAGAGAAAGATTGACTTTTAAAGTAAATTATATAAGATATTAAAAAATCAAAAAAGAAAAAAATGAAAAACCTACAAATTTTTGGATTAGATTTGTCGCTACGGATCCAGATGACTGTCCTAAGCGAAGCACATGAACCAGCCCTATCTTTTGCAATCGATGTGAAGTTCGTTGAACATGGAAACACACAAGAAGGAAAGATTGTTGTGCATAACAGAGACGTACTCAAGGTTGAAGGTCTCGAAAAACGTATCGATATTTTCGCGGCGACATTGATTACCGAAGAAAAAAATCGTCTTTGTACAGGATTTTGCTATCATGATGGCCCCATCCAAGAAATATGGTTGACTACCATCGAAGTGGAAGGAAAAAAGCACATCTCTTCAAACAAAGAATGTACCTGTCCGACAAGTTGTGATTGTCAAAATCCCCCTCCGAAAGGATGGAATGGAGAAAATGGTACCTATCACATCAGCGAAAGTTGTCCGGTACACAACGAAAATCCTCGCCCAGATGAAAACTGTCCAATTCACGGCACAGTCTAAAACGAGTAAAGTTGATATGAATTGAGTGCTCCGCGATATTTGCGGAGCTTCTTTTGTTTTTAAGAAAGTATTACGATTGATTTCCCAACCCTTTTCCATAAGGTAAACGCCACAACAATAGTCCATCGAAACAATTCCATCATTATTCATTATTCATTTTTCATTATTAATTAATTTTTTATGAAAATCGGTTTAGTCGGTTCCACCAATGTCGGAAAATCCACACTCTTCAATAGGCTTATCGGCCAATTCAGAGCAATAGTGACAGACATCCCAGGAACTACCAGAGATATTATCCAACACAAAACGCAAATCGATGACATCGGTAATGTCACGTTTCTCGATAGTCCAGGATTGCATGATTTCACGGAAGAACAACCGCTCATCCAAGAGATCATAGACGAATCTGATATTCTCCTCTTCGTGATCGACGATAGTGTAGGAATCACTGCCAAAGAGCAGCAGATTTTTTGATATATCACCAAAAAGAATAAGAAAAAAAATACTATTCTGATCATCAACAAGGTCGACATCAAACACAAGGAAAAAGACTACGACTTAGCGATAAATGACTATTTTGATCTAGGATTCAATCATATCATCGGCATCTCTGCCAAAAAACAGAAAAATCTCACAGAAGTAAGAGATTTGCTCATCAAAATAGTGAACACCTGAAATATGAAAGAAAAAACAGACGAGATATTACCAGCCAAACAAGCACAAAAAGATCCAAACTTCACCCATCTTGCTATCATCGGCAAACCGAACGCAGGAAAATCCACGCTTTTGAATACCTTGGTAGGCAAACCACTGGCCAAAGTCGAAAACATACCAGGAACCACTCGTGACTACGTCACGGGAGAATTTATGATAGGCAAAAAAAAATATAAAGTCTACGATACCGCAGGCATCAGAAAAAAAGGAAGCGTCCATGGTATCGAGAAAATAGCCAATGACAAAACCTTGGAAATGTTGAAATTCATCAGACCTATCATCCTCTTTATCGTAGATGGAACAGAAGGAATTTCACATAGGGACATGACGCTGATCCAAGAAATAAACAATCTGGCCCTCCCAATGATTCTCTGTATGAACAAGATCGATCTCCTCGACAAGAAACAGCTAGATTTTCTAGTCAAAAAGACATTCGCTATGATGGATTTTGCCAAATATATGCCAATCTTCCCGATTTCTGCACTGACCAAAAAAGGCGTCAAAGAGATCTTCACCGTCGTCAGCAAAATGAAAAAAGAAGCCGAAAAAAGAATCGAAACGGGTCCATTGAATGATATCCTAGGAAAGGAATTTATCGCAAGACCACCGAGATTTCCGAAAAACAAAGCCTGCAAGATATTGTATATCACCCAAGTAGACATAAATGCACCTACCTTCGTAGTGTTTGTCAACCACAAAGAAAGAGCCAATTTTGCGTTCAAAAGACGAATAGAGAATAGCATCAGGAAACATTTCGATTTTATGGGTACACCTATCGTCATCAGATTCAAAGGCAGAACAGACTCTAGACTAAATAAACCTGAGAACCAAGAAGAAAAGGACAAAGAATAGATACTACCTTTCTTCTTTCTTCTTTCTTCCTTCTACCTTTTACTTTCTACTTCCTACGTTTTTTTATGAAACAGCGAAAACTTCGAATAGCAATCATCATCTGAGTGGGAATAGATCTGATTTCCAAATATGTTTTTTATGATATGAGGTTTTTGGAGAACTTTTCGCTATTCACTCCAGCATTCAACGAAGGAATTTCCCGATCATTGCCGGTACCGCTCATCTTCATCATGATAATCAGTTTAGTAGGGATTGCAGCATTCATCCGACTCTTTACGAGCAAAAAAATCAACCGAGTAATAGCAGCTTTGTTGATTACAGGAACGTTAGGAAATTTTATCGATAGAATATTCCTAGGAGGCGTAAGAGACTTTATCGACATCCAGATATTCAATTTCCCTATTTTCAATATCGCAGATATCATGCTGAGTATCGGTGTGGTTATCCGAATTTTTCAAGTTATCCTTGAAAAAAAGAAATAAAACTTTACAATTACAGAACCAAGATGGAATAGACAGAATGGTTGGATTAGACCCCAGCCCATCTATATCAATCTCTCCCATCTACATCAATCTCTCCCATCTAATCAATCTATCGCATCTATTTTTGTTTTATAACTTATTATTATAATCATGCAGTACACAGGAACCGTAAAATTTATCTGACCCAAAGAAACCGTAGGAGCAAACGGGTTAGAAAAACAAACTATTGTTTTGGAAGAAGAGACCGACAGAGAGTACAAAGGAGGATTAGCAGTAGATTTTTTAAAAGAAAAAATAGAATTGCTCAGCAATATCAAAGTCGGAGACCTGATCACGGTCTATCTCAATACAAGAGTCAATGAATCCAAGACCCAACCAGGAAGACGATTCAATAGCATTACCGGATGGAGATTGGAACAAGGAGCTGGAACTGCCGGAGGAAAAAAGGAAGAAGCGAACGACGACCTTCCATTCTAGTGAATACGTCATTCCGGCGTTACGTGTTGCAGCCGGAATCCATATCAAGTAAACTAGATTCCCGCATTCGCGAGAATGACGCTAAAACAATATAATAAGAAAAAAAACGGCCGATTGAGCCGTTTTTTTATTTCAGATAAAGATTGTTTATGCGTTTTCCTCGGATTCAGAAAAAAGAGGTTCTTCGTCTTCCTCTCAATCAACATCAGTTCCGGTTAGAGTATAAGACTTCATTGCCAAATCTATAAGTGAGTTTAGTTTTTCCAGTTCTTGATCACTACACATATCTATTATTTTTTTGGCTACCTTACCAATTTCTGGCTGCCAAAAATTTATTTCGTCCTGTCACGCTCTTTTAGCCAAAAGACGTAAAACATAAATTCCACAATCAAAAAGATGTTCATTTTTGAAAATAAAATCAATTTTATCCTGGGTAAGTTCCTTGTCTTTCAATACAGATGCTATATCTGCTTTTTTTTGTAGACCTATTCTCTGGCGAGAAGTATTTTCTCTTTGAAAATTACGAAGAGCTCTTCTCTCCTTAAAATCTGATGGTAATGATTTTTTGGCCATGAAATAGTAGTAAAGAATAAAACATGTTTACAGAGAATATTATATATATTTTTTCTATTTTGTCAAGTAAATATGAAAAGAAAAAAAATATGCTTCGATAAGCAAGACAACCCAAGAAAAAAATCAGATACTTAGTGTTTTATGGTTTTGCCATCCACATATATTTTGATCCTGGATTTCAATTTGGAAATAGTGGTATACCGAGGAGGCCTGATAACGATATCAAAGGAGGAAATCTCCGGATAAGAAAACATGACCTCTCTAGCCTTTTCTTCATCTAATCATGTAATACGCTCTTTCATGTCAGGAAGAATATTGTTGATATCCTTGGAAAAATCATAAGTTTGCTTGATATCGACTTTGGTAGGGATAATATAGATATTACCTGTCTCTTGCTTCATATCTTTGAAAAACACAATAGAGGAAGTATCCAGCTGAAACACCTTCATCTTATCATACAGCCTTTGTTTGACATAGGTATTCACGACATCCATAAGATCAGATTTTTTGATATAGCGGAAATTGAAACGAGCGATAATGGATCATTTGAGGAGAGGGGTTTTTTCTCCAGGAACATTCTTGATTTGGATATCTTTGATTTGAGTAGAGATCAGGGAATCAAAATTGAGCACCATAGTATCCGGAGATTTGAAGTTATTGAATACGATATTGAGTTTTTGTTTGTAGAGTGCGTCCACAAGTTTTCCTGAAAGGATTCAGATATCTTTTGTAGAAACAACACCTTCAGATTGAAGATTTCCTCAGGAGAAATTTTCGAGAACAACGCCATAGATATTCTGAGCATAATAACTGTTTTTCATGTTTTTGATGAATACCTTGGTACCTTTTATGATATTACCTCTGGATCCCATCAGGGTACCATTGATGTCTTGTTCCATGGCTTTGAGCGTAACCACCACCTTGCCTGGATTAGCTTCCGTACCTTGTGGTACGGTAAAATCAGAGACAGCTTGAAACTGACGTCCATCATCGGTGACAAATCTGGTATCCTTGATAAACCCATAATCCTTGGGGATCTTGTTGATCAATTCGACCACGCCCTGGGATGGTTGTTGGATATATTTTATGTTTGCTGTGCTTATGGTCATATCATATTTATAGTCGATATAGCCAGTATAATACGGGAGACTGAGATATCTGGAAGTATCAGCATATTGAGCGTCTACAAAAGGATAATAACGGAAATTATAGATAATGCTCTCTATCTGACTCGTAGGGGTGATATTGATACGCGTACTCGGTAGGATCAGCGAATAGAGCAAATAGAGGATAACCAAAGCAAAGAGAATTTCAAAACCAAAAACTGCATAAAAAATATAATTCTTCTTGGTATATACCTGAAGATGAAATTTTTTGATATTGAAGAAAAAATCGTAGGCAAGCCTAAGATATTTGATGATCTTATGTTTTTCTTGATGAAGGACATTCAAGCCGAGACTGGTAAAAAAATATTTGGATTTTTCCGTCTTGGTGACAAAAAACGCATTAAGATTTTTCTTCTGGAGAAGCTCTTTGATCTCTTTGCCTCGTCGCTCATTATCAAAAAAAGAATGCTCAGGATCGATATAAATATGGATAGTCCTTCCGTTGGGCACTTTCTCTATAGTCTTGAATATTTTGTATAAACTATGTTCTTTGAGAAAAAACAACTTCATATATCTACCACCAACAAGCTGTAAAACAATTTTTTATCAATTTATCATTTCATCAATTTATCAATTTATCAATTTATCAATTTATCAATTTATCAATTTATCATTTCATCAATTTATCAATTTATCAATTTATCATTTAATCATTTTATCTCACGAAGTGTTATTGCAAATCAGGTATTTTTTGCCATCTCCTAAAAGTAAAATAACACAACGCAGCAACAACCCGAGCAGTATATTGCTTCACATCCAAGACAATACTACCCAAGGAGAAAACAGCATGCCTAGAATATTGTTGAAGAAGAAGAATAAGGCTGATCAAGATCAGTATGATAGCGAATCCAAGCATACCGTAGCCAAACTTCTTTTTTTTGAGTATTTTGATGTAAAGGACTACAAAGAGTGATCACAAAGAAAGGAAAAGTCAGATTGGATATACGAGGCTAAATTTATTCCACTGACTGTCAGAATGAAGCGATTTGATGCCCAATCGCGTATCCGTAGGCATTCCCATAAAATTATCTCCCATAAGAAGGAATAATCATAAAGGAACCAATGAAAGCGCAAGGGAAAAGAAAAAGATATCTGACCACACTTTCTTGTTTTCAACCCTGACGATTTTTTTGAGGAACACGGAGATAGAGATCAGGATTCCTATGAGCATACCCATAAAATGAAATTTATATCCATACGGAGAGAGTAATTGGACAAATTCCGATCCATTGGTAGGGAATATACCCACATCAAAGATAAAATTCACATAAGATCACAAGAAATAGGTCATAACAATCAAGAATGGCAATCGATAAAACAACTTCCAAAAATTTTGATGATATTTTTTGGTAAGATACCGAGCGATAGCCAAAAATATCAGGAATGAAATGATGATACCTATCCCTGTGAGATAGAATTTTGATCACCACAAGATGATATACGGATACATACAACTAATTAATAATTAAAAATTGAGAATGAATAATGTAGGAACTATTTTAATACAAACTACAGTAATTTACGATAGTTCATTACAAACAAATTTCTTTCATCATTCATCATTCATTATTCATCATCCATTATTCATCAATTGTTATCTTAGGAATTCTATGATCTTCGTCTCTCTAATACCAGTAACTCTGATAATACCAGGATAATCAAGTTTCTCTTCTATCTTCTCTCCGATAGTCTTAAGTAATTTTTCAAGTTCATTATCTGAGATTTCTTTTGGATTGACATAGACCATGATTTCTCTTCCTGCCTGCATGATATGTACTTTATCGATACCAGGAATTTCGTAAATGAGTTTTTCGAGCTCGCCCATCTTTTCGATGAAGAGTTCTTTGGTATTGAATCTTGCACCTGGTCTAGAAGCGGAAATAGCATCAGCAGCAGCCACGATCCAAGCGATCGGATGATTGATAGGTACATCATAGTGGTGTGCTTCAGCAGCATTGATGATAACAGGATCCATGCCCATCTTTTTCAACACTTCAGCACCTATAGCAGCATGAGATTCTCAGGTATTTGCGACTATTTTTCCGATATCATGGAAAAGTCCGGCTTTCTTAGCCAAACCAGGATCCAATCCTAATTCAGTAGCGATAGCTTCAGAAACCTTAGCGACTTCGATACTGTGTTGCCGAAGATTCTGTCCATAGCTATATCTGAGATAATATTGTCCGATCATTTTCACAAGATCAGGTTTCATCATAGGAATATTGAGCATAGCCAATGCTTCCTTACCTTTTTGGATAAGTAAGTTTTGAAGATCAGCAACCACTTCATTGTACGTCTTTTCGATATAGAACGGATTGATTCTTCCATCCTTGATAAGCTTCTGAAGCATAACAGCAGCTATATATCTTTTTTCGCTATCAAAAGAGGAAAGTCTAACCGTCAACGGAGTATCATCGACAATCAATTCGACACCGGTCATTTTTTCGAAGAATCAGATATTTCTTCCTTCTCTTCCGATGAGTTTACCTTTGATATCTTCATTAGGCAGATCGATAGTTCTCGTAGTGAATTCATCGACACTCTCCACAGCCACTCTCGGCAATGCTTGAGCGACGATATGCGCAGCTTCCTTGTCTGCTTCTTCTTTTTTGATGGTCTTGATCTTTTCGACAAAATTGACCATATCCTTCTGATACTCCTTTTCGACCTGAGCAAACAACTGCTCTTTTGCCTCTTCCTTGGTTAGTTTTGCTATCTCTGCAATCTTATTGGTCTGTTCGACAATGATTGCATCCATTTCTTTCTGTTTCTCCGTCAATTTGAGTTTTTCTTGCTCCAATTTTTCA
>CAZJFP010000022.1:0-16599 GCA_964545415.1 uncultured Candidatus Peribacteria bacterium | reverse complement strand
TCACCCTCTCACGGTGGAGATCGCGGGTTCGAGTCCCGCCGGGAGCGATTATATGCCTTTATCCTCTTATACCTTTATGGATCCAAGACCTAGCAATACCTTCAACAAAGACAGAGTGTTTATGGTATACTTGAACGAACAGATCAAGGCGCCAAATATCGTCATTATCGATGATACCGGAGCCAATCTATGAACATTTCCTAGAAAAAGGGCGCTTGAAATGGCAGAAGAAAAAGGACTTGATCTCGTTCAGATGAGATATGATGCAGAAACGATGACCTCTACAGTCAAACTCGTTGATTACGGCAAATATATGTACCAAAAATCCAAAGATGATAGAGAAAAAAGAAAAACACAGAAGCCTACAACTCTCAAAGAGATAAAGATTAATTATGCTATAGGGGAGAACGATCTCCAGATGAAGATAAAAAAAGCTATTGAATTCCTCAAAGAAAGATACAATGTCAAATTCTTCATCAAATTGAGATGAAGGGAAAAAATCTACGCAAACAAAGCTATTGAAAAACTCGTAAGTATAAAAAACAGTCTTGCAGAACATGGCAAATCACAATTTGACACGCCGAAGCAAGAAGCACAAGGATACAGCATCATTTTATTCAGTAAATAATACCATGGGGAAAGGTTTAAAGACTCATTCATGAGCAAAGAAGAGATTTAAGATTACATCAACGTGAAAAGTATTATTCAAGAAATCTTGTAATAATCATCTTTTGACAAATAAGGGTGAAAACAACAAAAGTGAATGATACGGTGTATCATTAGACAAAACATATGTCAAAAAAGTAAAAACTTTATTTCCTTATAATCAATAGTTCAGATGGTAAGAGTAACAAGTGGACTTCAAAGACAAAGAAGACACAAAAAATTTATTAGACTTGCAAAAGGATTTAGACTCGGAAGATCTAAAGTATACAAACAAGTGAGATTGGCATTAGTCAAACAATGACAACATGCCTACAAAAATAGAAAAGAGAAAAAAAGAGACTTCAGAAGACTCCGAATCGAAAGATTGTCAGCAGTTGTCAGAGAGAAAGGAAGCTCTTACAGCAGATTCATAGCAAGCATGACAGAGAAAAACGTCATTCTCGACAGGAAAGTTCTCTCCAATATTGCAGTAGCTTTCCCAGAGGTATTTGACAAGATCTATGCAGAAATTGTAAAATAAAAACAACCTTAGGGTTGTTTTTTGCCCGGATGGCGGAATTGGTAGACGCACAGGACTTAAAATCCTGCGATAGTAATATCGTGCCGGTTCGATTCCGGCTCCGGGCAAGTAATAAAAAACAAGTTACCTCGTAGCCAATAATGAACCCACCCAAGCCCGAAAGGCGCTTATGTGACGGCCTGTCCTGACCAAGGACCCTATTCCAGCTGCGAGCCAACGCTTTAGACGTCGAAATGAATGCTTTGTAAGACGTGTCATCACGTAAAAAAGTCTTGCATTTTGATGGAATAATTATATATTCACACGGCTAAAAGCATTTTTTTATTCACAAAAAAATTAATCAATGGGATTCACTGTACGAAGGACCTGAGACCTCAATACCAATGAAAGACTTATTTCTTTCTACAAAAAAGAGCTCTGGTCATCTCACATTTTAGACAAAGCTAAGAAACAGAAGCACTACAATACTAAGCGGTATAGAAAATTCGTATCGTTCAAATTTCCTAGTGCAAGAAGATACAAAAGACTCAAGGCTATCGTCTCAGATGCATATAGAACAAATAAAAAGAAATACAATACTTTGGCACAATTAGGAAAAATCGTATAGTATTTTCCAAATTTTAAATTCTAAATTCTAAATTTATAATGTATGCTGTTGTAGAACTCAAAGGACACCAATATATCGTACAGGAAGGTGATACTATCACTGTAGATAATGTCGATCTCGCTGAAGGCGAATCATTGACTATCGACAAAGTCCTGCTTGCATTTGAAGATAAGGGAGATAAGGTCGTTGTTGGTACCCCATATATCGCCAAAGCAAAGGTTGAATGTGTTGTCAAGGGCAATCAAAAAGGTGAAAAAATCAGAATCATCAAGTTTAAGAGAAAAAATAGATATCAGAGAACGATTGGTTTTAGAGCACATCAATCACTTTTAGACATTAAAAAAATCACTATTAATGGCTAAAGATTGAGTCTTGGAGCGAGATGGTGAAGTCCTCGAAGTGTTACCTGCAGGATTCTTTAAGGTGAAGCTCAAAGAGGTAGATACGCTTGTCCGCTGCAAAAAATCTTGAAGAATGAGTCAATCCAATATCTCTATCATTCCAGGAGATCGAGTAAAAATGGAAATCAACCAATATGATATGAGTCAATGACGCATCATCTTCAGATATAATGATTATAACAAGACGAATATCAACTTCCCTCCGCAATGAGCTCAACATCATAGAAAATAACCAACTTTATTTAGTGTTAACTACCACAAAATGAAAGTCAAAGCTTCCCTCAAGAAAAGATGCATGTACTGTCAGATAATCAAGAGAAAGGGCAGATTGTATATTATATGCAAAAAAAATCCAAGACATAAGACCAGACAAGGATAATTTTATTTATTGTTCATTTTAACGCATGTTTAGATTATCAGGACACGTTTTACCGGAGAACAAATCCATTTGGGTTGGACTCACTTCCGTCTACGGCATCGGTCTCAAAAGATCCAAAACCATCCTCGCAGATGCTAATATTCCGCATATGAAGAAGGTAAAAGATATTTCCGAAGACGAGCAAAAGAAAATTCTGGAACAGATTCAGAAATATATCCTCGAGAATGACCTCAAGAGAGAGGTTGCTTTCGCTATCAAGAGATTAAAGGAAATCAAGTGCTACAGAGGTATGAGACACAATCTCGGTTTGCCTGTGAGAGGACAATTGACGAGAAAAAACGCAAAAACTGCGAAAAAACTCATGGGAAGATCAAAAGTAAGACCAGTACTTAAGAAATAATAATGCTAAATGTTGAATGCTAAATGTTAAATAAAAGAATCTTTCACTTAGCACTTAACACTTAGAACTTAACATTGAATGTTATATTTATCATTTATAATTGTTTATTAGATGGCTACACCTGCAAAAGCAAAAAACGCTGCTCCAAAGAAAAAGAAAGATCTAAAAATAGATTCTGGAGTGCTTCACGTACAGACTACTACAAACAACACCATTCTCACTCTCGTTGATGATAATGGGAACAAGGTGCTCTGAGGAGGTACAGGAAAACTCGGCTACAAATGAAGCAAAAAAAGCACCCCATATGCTGCTGAACTTTTGACGAAACAGCTTCTCAAGGAAGGACAAGGTCTCGGACTCAAGGAAATCGGCATCATTTTCAGAGGACCAGGATTAGCGAGAGATGGTATCTTCAAAGCAATCAACGAAATCGGACTTATCGATATTACATTCATCAAAGAAGATACTGCTATCCAGTTTGGCGGATGCAAATGAAAGAGACAAAAAAGAAACTAAACATACTATTTCCAAATTTTAAATTTTAAATGTTACATTAGTTATGAGGTATACCGGACCAAAATTCAAGTTATGCAGAAGAGAACAAGTAGATCTCTTCGGATCAAAGAAGTATAACGTGAAAAAAAATAGGAGTTTGCCAGGACAACATGGCGGCAATATGCAAAGGTCTTCCGAATATGGAAAACTTTTGAGGAATAAGCAAGTACTCAAAAGAATGTACATGCTCTCCGAAAAACAATTTGTCAGACTCGTAAAAGAGATTGCTGGTAAGTACTCAAAGAACAAAAATATCACTCACGATACGGCTTTGTTCCAATTCTTGGAAAGAAGGATGGATTCTATTATCCTTAGGTCAGGACTCGCAAAAACCATCATGCAAGCAAGACAGATGGTGAATCACGGACACTTCCTTTTGAATGGTAAGAAGCACAATATTCCATCATCATTCGTTACTGTTGGTGACAAAATCTCCCTCAAGGAAAAATTAAAGAATTCAGCGCTCTACAGTCAGAATGCAGCTGAAAACAAAGGAAAAATTCCATCACGAGTCAAATTAGATAAAGCAAGCAATACCGTCGAAGTATTGACTGAACCTCAAGTAGGCGAATTGGGATTGCCTGCTGATCTCTTGAAAGTCATCGAGTTTTATGCGAGAGCATAATCCCGACATATGCCAAACAAAAACAACTTTTTTACTCTTTATTACTCTGCATGCTGGATATACAAAAGTTCATCTGAGCTCCAAAGATCATCGTCTCCAATGTAGACGATAGAACAACCAAATTCGAGGTAAAGTATTTGCCGAGAGGATTTGGACACACCCTTGGAAATGCATTGAGAAGAATTATTTTGTGATATAGTGTCGGGTGAGCTATCACCGGATTGAAAATCAAATGAGTAAATCACGAATATCATGTAATAGATGGAGTAAAAGAATCAGTGATAGATATGATGCTCAACTTCAAAACCCTCCGTTTCAAAGTTGATGAAAAAGCAGACAACATCCAATGGATATCACAAAGATTCTCAGGAATCGGAACATATACCTCAAGCAACATCAAGCTCCCTGCAGGCATCGAATTGTTGAATGATGACGTAGAACTGTTTGAGATTACTGATCCATCTTTGGAATTGAATATCGACATCAGAATAGAAAAATGATATGGATATTATAGTGTAGATTATCTTAGATCAAGAGATAGAAAAGATGAAGATGTAGATGCTAATATCCTCCTCATTGACAATGAATTTAAGGTCATCGATTATGTCAAATACGATGTAGAAGAAGTTATCGAAGACTTCACAGGATCCACCAAAGACCTTTTGGTTATAGAGATCAGATCACGATTCAAAGGCATCTCTCCAAAGGAAATGATGATGTTTGCTGGAGAAGTATTGGCTTCCTACGCTAAGCTCTTTATCTTCGACAATATCTATATCGATAGATCATTCCTCGTGGATTTGGAAGACTTGGATAGAGTACAAGACAAATTCCATGAAGAGACCAACATCAAGACTATGCCTATCGATGCGCTTCCATTGAGCGAAAGAACAAGGAACGCATTGATCAAAAACAATATCCTTTATGTTGAAGATCTCGAAAAGAAAAAGAAAGGTGAACTTCTCCTTATGAAGGGAGTCGGAAGAAAGGCGATCGACGAGATCAACAGTGCATTGGCCAATATAGATAAAGCCCTTATCGGCTAAAACGCCGAATGTTAAATGTTGAATGCTAAATATTAAATAAAACATTCCTTCAACTTAGCACTTAACACTTAGAACTTAGTATTAATATTTTAATTATATTATAGTTTGGTACCATGAGACATAAGTACAGCAAAATCATCGAACTGGATACGGGAGCCAAAAAAAGGCAGATATTTGTAAGACAGCTTTTGACGAACCTTGTAAAAAACGGAAAAACAACCACTACTCCAAAGAGAGCAAAAGTTCTCAAATCTGAAGTAGATTCCTTTTTTGCTGCACTCGTGAGAATGCACAAAAAACTCGATCCAAAGGACGCAAGAAGAGAAAGCATCAGATTGATCAAATCTCAAATCTTCGGTGAAGCTGAAGGAAAGAAAGTTTTGAACATATTGTTGCCCAAATATATCGAAGCAGGTAATACATCAAGCTTCGTAGCTGATTACAAGCTAGGATTTAGAGTAGGTGATGGTGTTCAGAAAATTATGCTCAAATTACTCTAAAAGACAGATTAGATTGATAAGACGGATTAGGTATTTAGACCTATTCTATCTAATCCATCTATCCCGTCTTAACATATCATTTAATTATTTGAAAATAGTTATCATGGAATTCACAAAGAAAGACCTCAACAAGACGCTCCGGGTAAAACCAACGGACATGGACAAGAATAGGAAACGGCGAAGGATTGATGCTACTGGCAAGACGCTTGGAAGACTCGCAGTGGATATCGCTAAATTACTCTTAGGAAAGCATAAGGCATATTACTCTGATTTCCGGGATGCTGGTGACTTCGTACTCGTTGAAAACATCGACAAAATCAAGGTTACTGGAAAAAAACTTATGGATAATGTCATGTATTCCTACAGCGGATATAAGGGAAACCTCAAGGAAGTAACATGGGATATTCTCATGAAAAAGAATCCTGCAAAACTTCTTACTGCTGTTGTCAGAGGTATGATTTCCAAAAATAAGCTCAGAGACAAGAGAATCAAGAGATTGAAACTCGTAATCTGAACTACTACCCAATACGATCATTTTAAACCACTTACCCTATCTAAATAATGACGAACAAAGAGTATACCTATGCTATAGGAAGAAGAAAAGAGACGACTGCTATCGTCAAGCTTTTCGGTAAAGGAAGCGGAAGCTTCATAATCAAGACTGCCAACGGATCACAGAAACCGTTAGCGGACTATTTTGGCGGCAATCTCTATTTGTTGGAAGCTGCGCTTTCACCGCTCAATACTCTAGGTCCTGATTATGTCAAAAGATTCGACGCAGAGATCATCGTCAAGGGATGAGGTATTTCAGGGCAAGCAGATGCTATCAAGCTAGGATTTGCTAGAGCATTGATCGAATGGGATAACGAGCTTAGACTTACACTGAAACCATACGGATTGCTCAAAAGAGATCCAAGAATCAAGGAAAGAAAGAAACCAGGTCTCAAGAAAGCGAGAAAAGGACCATCTCGGTCAAAGAGGTAATCTGAATGCAGAATTCAAAATGAAATTGTAGGGGCGATTATCAATCGCCAATGATATATACAAAAAGCTCCGCGCAAGCGGGGTTTTTTTGTACTGAAGAGTGGTTTTGGTTTTGAGCTTTACGCTTTGGAGGATGGAGAATCGTAGTAATTTCGTTGAAAATGAAAAAGATATAGTTAAGTATGACCGTACACAAATCATATCAGATTTTTTTTATTTTGTATTCAGATGTTATGAGTAGAGAAACAACTGCAATAGAGAATTCTGAACTGGCCCTAAACAATGCTGTAGAAGAGCTTATCTCTGCTATAGCCAACAAAACAAAAAATCTTGTGGTATTGAACCTCTTGGCAAAGATGGAACAAGCGCACAAAAATACAAGCACAAAAAACAAAGATATAAACTAATCTAAATATAATTAATTTTTGGCTATTACTCTGCATATTTTTATTTTTTTTATAGAGAACAAACAGATGAAGGATTTATTTTTTCTCGGCATCCAGGGATGCGGAAAAGGGACACAAGGAAAACTTTTGTTCAAGGATTATGCTAGTCAATACGACTATTTGGAAATGGGACAGCTCTTTAGAGCAGCTATGTCCAATGACAATATCATCGGAAACTATTGCAAAGATATCGTAAATAGCGGTAAGTTGGTACCGCATTTTGTCAGCCATGGACGATTTGATATCGCGCTTCAGATCGCTACTGAAAAGAATGTAAACCTTATGGTCGACGGGTTCCCTAGATCTATGACCCAGGCTGAATTCATGAAAAAAGAAATGGATACCTACAAGAGAGATTTCGTTATCGTGCATTTTGAATTATCCAAAGAGAAAGCTATCGAAAGGATGATGAAAAGAGCGGAGATCGAGGGTCGTAAGGATGATACTCTCGAAGCGATGAATACGAGGATTGACGCTTTCATGAACGAAACATTGCCTATGATCAAATATTTTGAAGAACAAGGGAAAGTCATCAGCATCAATGCTGACGGCACTATCGAAGACATCCAAAAAGAACTGAGAAACAAACTAGGCCTTTAATTCATCGTTCTCCTTATGGCGAAAATACTCAATAGAATCAAGATAGACAAAATAGGCTACGGGTGAGTGGGACTTGCGAGAATGAGCGACGGCAAAAGAATATTGATTAAATGAGGCGCTTTGCCCGGCAGTATCGTCGACCTCAGGATCGTAAAGCAAAGAAAGGATTATATAGAAGCGCATATTGCAAAGATTATAGAGCTCGATCCAAAGATTGTGGACGGAGAGATTTTCTGTCCGCACTTTTTTCATTGAATACAGAATGTAGAGTGCAAAGCGCAAAAAAACGAATCTCATTCTGAATTCTGAATTTTGAATTCTGAATTACGAAAAGTTGGCTGCTGAGGCTGTAAATGGCAGATGCTGAGCTACGCGAATCAACTGAAGCTCAAAGAAGATATCGTCAATGATGCCTTCACCAAGCTCAAGAAGAAACTGTCGGAATTACAGATTCTCAGCATTATAGGATCACCGCAAGAGAAATTTTATAGAAACAAAATAGAGTTTAGCTTCGGTAAATACATCACCAAAAACAATGAAGGAATGAATGAAGCATTGTCCAATCGAAGCTGTGGTTTCCACAAACAGGGCGAATTCAGCAAGATTGTAGATATCGATACCTGTTCACTTATCTCTGATGAAGCGAATGCTTTGTACCATCATATCAAAGAACTCTGCAGATCATCAGGACTCCCCGCTTATGATCAGATGACACATCAAGGATTCTTTAGACATATCGTTATCAGACAAGGAACGAATACAGACCAATTTCTCGTAAATCTCGCTGTCGCGGACAACAATCTCAAAACGAAGAACGACAAACAACGAAATCGACTCCTGGATACGCTCAAAACGGATGAATTTCTGCAAAAAAATGTAACCACGTTTGTCATCACCTACAACAACGGATTAGCTGACATCGTCAGATCCCAGGAATGCGAAACCAAAACCTGTCGATGAGCATGATATATCCACGAAGTCCTTCAGTTCAAAACTACTCACAAAAAAGAACAAACATCCCAGGTCTCACCAGAAGCAAAAAATGAAGAACCATCATCTATCGATGTCACATTCAGGATATCACCTTTTTCGTTTTTTCAGACGAATACGCTCTGAGCGCAGCAGCTCTTCAGCCAAGCGATGAATATGGTGGGGTACATAGAAGGAACCATATTGGATCTCTATTGTGGAACGGGAAGTATCGGCATTAGTTTTTTGAAATCCGGAAAGGGAAACAAACTGGTAGGTATCGAAATCGTTGAGGATGCAATCACGGACGCTCGACAGAATGCAAAAATCAATGGTCTGGAAGATAATGTCTTATTTTTAGCGAATCCCGCTGAAAAAGCTTTCATCACAAACCCAGAAATCAAAGATAAATTGCATAATCTTGGGCTCGTAATCATCGATCCTCCAAGAGACGGGCTCCATCCAAACGTCGTCAAAACAATCTGCGATCTGAAGAAAGAGTCAGATTTTAAATTATTGTATATTTCCTGCAATCCTGTCACCATGGTCAGAGATATTGAATTGTTGGTGCAATGAGGGTTTACGATCAAAGAGATTCAACCTGTCGATATGTTTCCACAAACACATCATATTGAATGTATTTGAGTACTCTGATAATCGTTATTATTTGACAAATATTTTTTTATATATATAATGGTTCATATAGTTTTTTTATATGAACCACACCTATGAACAAAAAAGACTACGTCCTCAAAGTCCTTTCTGTCATGCAAGACAGTCGGCCTATCGCACAATGACTGAGCTACTTGATAGAGAAAAATGCGTTTGACGAAACTATTTTGGACGTTCTGATTAAGATTTTACAGTACTCATTAAACAAAACAAACGATGAAATAGCAAAACAAAAACTCTCAAAAGCACAAGATATTTTCAATAAACTCAAAGAATCTGAAAAAGAACAACAAAAATTGGATGATCAAGATATCAAAAAACTTGATGAACTCATTAGTACTCTTTAATTCCTTTATTATATCACCATGTGAGTATCTACAACAAATTTAGAAAACATCTTAGATAAGCAAAAAGAGACCGCAGGAGTTCAATTGCCTGATAAATTTGAGGATACATTCAAAAACATAGAAAATAGAAGCACATTAGTAAGCGCTGCTGCTGAGGCTTTTGATGCTATGACAGCAGAAAACAAGAATAATATCAAAGAAAAAGCCAAAACCGAAATTTCTTCATGGACAGCATTCCCTGATAAGGCTACAGACAAAGAATCGTATGGAGCAAAAATCGCTGTACTCTATCTCTATACTACCTTGAACAAAGGAACTATTAACGCAAATATGAACGATGTAAAAGCTGTTTACGAAACCATCATAAAAGAAAAAGCATCTCTTGCAAAACCTATATATAAAATGGAAACAAAATCTATCAATATGATTACTACAGAAAACACACCAGAAATTATTCCAGTACAGCTTAATCCTGTGACTAATATGAATAATCTAGATCAACTATCAACCAAAAAAACACAATCAGATAAAGAGCCAACAAAACTTTACGAAAACAAAGACCCAAATATTATATTTAGTACAGCTACAGCAATAGATACATATAAACCTTGAGACATCATCGTTTGAAGATGAGAAAATAGTAAAGGATACAATGAAGTCTATAGACGAGATGAAAACCAACAAAAATATATTTGAGTTAATGCTGATGCAAAAGCAACAATAAATCTATATCCGGAATACTTTAATAATAAAAACGATTTTGATAATTTTAAAAATGATAGAAAACTTTGGTATGAAGTAACCAATGAAGATATAAAAAATGCGCCAAAGATAATGCCTCTGAGAATGATTATTTCTCCTGATATGAAAAAGATATTAGAAGATGATATGCATCTCTTTATAACAAAAAAAGATAATATCATCACTATTTCTTCTGACACATCGTGACTTGTTGATGGTAATTATAAGGAAGTTGAAGCAAATATTGATAAAACTTCCTTATCACTAAATGATCACACAGTAGAATTTGAAAATTCTACCCATATTAGTATAGATCAATCTCCTGATAAAGATTGATGGTATACTATGAGAGAAACCGATATTATAGGAAATGTTACGGAAGTTAAAATAAGAGTAAAACCTATAGAAAACAAGTAATAAAAACAAACTAACAAAAACACACAATGTAATTGCTCTAATGTTCAATAATCAAAGATACTGATATAAATAATGCTACTCTCAAGCTGTTATTAATAACGACAATATCTAAAAAACAATCATCAAAACATAAATTCTATTAGACATATTTATCCAAAAACATATATTAGGAGGAACTTTAGTTCGTCACTTTTTCTATGATCGATATCCAAAAAAACATTTCATTGAAGCCATACAATACTTTCGCTGTCGATGTACAGGCGGACTTTTTCGTCGAAGTAAAACATGAACAAGATATTTTTGATCTGATCTCTACCGACGTTTTCGCTAGCCATTGATGTACTGTTTTTCTCGTTACCGCTAATTCTTTAGCTACCTGTACTACGGTAATCTTTTTTTTGATGATTTCTTCCATTTTAGTGATTCTTAATTGGATCATAGCGTTACACATATACATAGTAAATACTTAGTGATAAATATAGGTAGGAACTACCGCCCCTATTGTTTTATCACAATATACCCTTTTGTAAAGTGTAACCTTAATTGCAGCAATTAGTACAATATTTGACAAAACATTACAAAAAGGATATAATCATAAGTGATCTTTATTTCCCTAGAAATGGATATGATAGAAATTCTCAAGAGCAAAGAATCATTGGAAGACATCTCTTCCGAGCTTTCTGCGCTCAAACAAGAAGTGCTCAAACAGAAAGAACCAGAATCCGTCAAGGATATCCCTATAGACCAAGAACATGCGGAACTTGCAAAACATTTTTTCATGTATATGACAGATTTTTTGAACAAAAACACAATGAATATAGATAACGTCAATGCAATGTGGAAAGATCTGAACAAAGATATCACGACTTCCAACCAAGTGACAATGGACAACAAAATCATCGGAAGATTCGCGGTCACCTCATATTTTGACCAGGAACAAAATAATGTCGTACTCAAAAATTATTCCACTATAGAAAACAATGAAAAAATCTACGAAACGGAAGCTAGCGTCCATACCGCTACTTTCCAATGAGAACAAGCGCTGCTTTTCCAGACCAATGACAAGAAATATAATTTTGACATCATCCTTCATAATAATGGAAATATTTCTGTTGTCCAAAAAGAAAATAAACATAGAGAACTCAAATTAGAAAAAATGGAAGATGTGCTCAAATTCGAATCGTTGCTCAAAGAGATTTTTCCTCCTGCATATTACGCGTATCGCAAACAAGTATGGGAAGAGGAAAAACAGAGAGATAATGATCCTGAATTCAACAAAACCAAAAAGAAGAAAAAATAAACATTGATAATTTTCTACAAAACGATATCCTCGAATGTACTTGAGACACAATAAAAACTTAAATCTTTTTGAAAGTTTTTATGATGTCGAAAGGATGCCGATATTCATCGGTAAGTTTATTTCGAGGATTTTTCGTACCATGGACATCCAAAAAAATATTTCTCTAAAACCCTATCACACCTTTGCTGTAGAAGTACAGGCGGATTTTTTCGTGGAAGTGAAGAATGAACAAGATATTTTTGATCTGATCTCTACCGACGTTTTCGCTAGCCAACCGCATCTGATTCTCGGTGGAGGAGCCAATATCCTCTTCACGAAAAACTATAACGGATTGGTAATCAAGGATTCTCTGATGGGAAAAGAAGTACTCAGAGAAGAAGATAATACGGTCTATATCAAAGTAGCGGCGGGAGAGATTCGACATAATTTCATTATGCGGACCTTGGAACAAGGCTATGTCGGAGCGGAAAATATGGTCCTCATCCCAAGCACGGTCGGCGCTGCGCCATTTGGCAATATCGGAGCGTATGGTAAAGAAGCCAAAGATATCATCCATGAAGTAGCAGGAATAGATCTCACGACCTGAGAAAAAAAAGTTTGGAACAATAGCGAATGCAGATTTGCATATCGCGATAGTATCTTCAAAAATGAGTTGAAAGGAAAAGTGTTTATCACTGCTGTCACTTTTGCTCTCCAGAAGCAGACAAACGACTATGTCCCAAATATCCAATACAACGATATCCAAAACATCATAGGAAATTTATGAATAGATTCCGCAGAGATTATGGCTCAACAAGTAGCGAATATCATCATAGAAATCAGAGAGAAAAAATTACCAGATCGGACAAAGATCGGAACTGCAGGAAGTTTTTTCAAAAATCCTATCGTGACCAAAGAGCAGTATGAAATATTATTGGTGAAATATCCAGAACTCAAAGGAAATGAAGTCCATGGTTCTGAATTCTGAACTCTGCACTCTGCATTCAAATTGTCTGCGGGGCAGCTCATTGAGCTTGCATGATTCAAAGGCAAGACCATAGGCAATGTAGGGACATACCAAAACCACGCGCTCATTATCGTAAACAACGGTGGAGCGAGCGGTCCAGAGATACGAGCATTCGCTCAGTCTATTCAATCCAAAGTGCAAGAGCTGTTTGGTGTGATGCTAGAACCAGAAGTGATTATTATGTAATTTTTTCAAATCCACCCTTACCCTCCTTTATCAAGGAGGGAACGTTTCTCCCTTGATAAAGGGAGATACCCGAAGGGAGAGGGATTTGCCAAAAATATAAAAGAAAAACCCCGTAGCGAGTACGGGGCAGGCTCCCGTAGCGAGTACGGGGCAGGCTCCCGTAGCGAGTACGGAGCTATTTTTTGAGTATGAAGTTTTTTTAGTAGACGTAGATGTATCTAAGATCATCTGTATTTGCGCTGTTAGCACATGATGGGGTCACTCAAAATTCTTTACACATAGCAGCGGAAATCGTCTCATATGATGTATAACTACCTTCTAATATTTCACTAATATCAGTATCCCGATTTGATCATCATTCTGTTTCTGTTGCAGCCATAATTACAAATCCATTATTAGGTATTGATGATTTATAAATTGTCGTATATATGTATTGTCATGCTGCAGGAGTTAATCCGTCAATTCCTGGAGTAATAATTCTATTCTTATCAGGATCTGTAGGTATACTGGACATTCATGCCTGTATTAAGCCTGTTGAAATAGAACTTAAAGCACAATAATCAACCGATCAAGGACAATCAGGAAATTTTCCATGATCTATCTGGTATGCTACCAATGCTGCTGCTACTTGAGCGAGATCAGCTTTGCGTGCAACATCATTTGCTCTTCCTCTTGCGTTGGACAATCTAGGATAGATGGCCGCCATAAGGATACCGATAATGACTATTACGATAAGCATTTCTATAAGTGTGAATGCCTTCTTCTTATTTTTTTTGGAAAACATCAATTAGCAAAAAATAGTAAAAACGAGATATTCGTATGGTATAGAGATATGAAATGTAGCCGGAATTTCAACAGCAAATCGCACCCGGGTGCAAATCTTAGCTATTTTTATTTTCTCTAATTTTCTCTTGACATTTATCTATAAATATTTATATAATGTACAACAAAGAAAAAAAACAACAAAAAAATAAACGCCATGAACGCACAACACAACACCTCGAAAAAAGGATTAGTACTCTCTGTAACCATTTATGTAGTATTTATGACAGTGCTGATCTTGGTTCTGGGAACACCTTCCTTCGGACAAACAACAACCAACACCGAACCAACTGTAGCGTTTCGCTACGACGGGTTCGATCCTGACTATGCTCCTGCTGCTGTTCCTACGGTTGAACAGCTCGAAGAGAACATCATTGACCGTAAAATGCAACAATACGATCCGAAAGGATTGCCAAGCATGGAAGAGATCAAAAAAAATCCTATTGATATAATCATAGGAAAAATACAGCTTCCGGAACTTCCTAAACTTGGAGCAATTGAAGAAACAATATCTTCAGTTTTGGTCCATCTTATGAAGGATGATACCCAAGACGCAGTAGCCCATCTCATTCGTGAGGACTGGGGCGGTAGCCATAATGGCTAACTAATCCCATCAAAAAAAGACATTTGAAGCCGCCTGTGTAAAGGCGGCTTTTTTTATATTTTTTTTAATTTGAAATCTCTGATTGATATTTAACAAATCCCTCCTCACCTCCCTTTATCAAGGGAGGAAAGCCCCCTCCTTGACAAAGGAGGGTTGGGGTGGATTTGACCAACAATCTATTTCTTCTTTTCTTATTTTTATTTCTTCTAATACATCTTTACGAAATCATTCCAAATCATTGAAAACATCATCATTTCTATATCTGATGATTTTTACTCATATATGCCTTAATTTTTCATCTCTTTGGATATCATACTCTTAGTTATATTTATGACTCTCACCATCTACCTCTATTCACAATAACAATTCAGAGCAATAGAAATCCAAGATAAAAGAATCTATCATCTTTTGCCTTAGAAATAAATATCATAGCTGCCTTTTTCTTAGTACAGCTCGAACCAGTTGTTCAGCTTTGGTTTGATTTATTCTATTTTGTCTAGCCCAGTCCTTATTTGATGAATTGTATTGTATATATAACATTTCATTCATAATTTCTTTTTAGAAGCGATATAAATCTTTATAAATGGAGAGGTATCCGCATTTCGCGGATGAGGGATTTACGGACTAGTTGATGTTGTCCATAAATCCTCCCCCACTTCGTGGTACTCCTCCTTTTAAAAGGAGGCCAGTAATGGAATCTTCTACACCAGTACATACTCTCCCGGCCTTTCTTGTGCCACAATCCCTTTAATCTCGAGCATCGTCAGTAGCTGCACCATGTCTTCAGGATTTTTGCCGGTGGTTATCGCAAGCGTTTCCAACGAAGTCCCCTGATCGTACGATAGTCCCTCGATGAACAGACGCTCTTCGTCGGTCAAATCAATCGGTGTCGATAGTCTGGAAGGAATATCTCTTGAAGAAAAATGCTGATGGAGAAAATATTTGAGATCGACTACGGGCTTTACCTGCCCCGTTTCCATGAGATGCAAAATGCCTTGGCTCGTCGGAGAGAAGATGGAACTCGGCGTCGCGTAGATAGGTATTTTCATCGCCAATGCGAAATCTACCGTGATCAGCGATCAAGATTTTTTGCCGGCTTCCGGAAGGAAAAGACAATCAGACAATCCTGCGATGATGCGATTCCTCTGCGGAAACGTATACGGCGCAGGCTGCTCCAAAAGCCTGAATTCTGAGAGCACAAGTCCTCATGCAGCTACTATTTCCTGGATAAGGTTCCATTCGGGTCTTTTGTAATAGAAGCCCAAACCTCAGCCAAGAACAGCAATCGTAGGGATGTTTTGTTCGCGGGAAAGCGTATGGCAGAGCTGATCCACACCTTCAGCCATCCCTGAAACGGTAGCCATATCATATCCTTCCGCATGACTAAATAAGGTCTCTATGACTTTTTTGCCATACTCTGACATCTTCCTAGGACCCACGATACCGAGGATATTTTTGTCGAGGAGCGAAATATCACCCAGATAATACACGATGTAGAGCTGAGGTTTGATACCGGAAAACTTCGGATGCTCTGAAGCGAATATCGCGTGTATCTGCTCTTCATCGACTCGCTCCTGCATCTTGGCGTATCTTTGTTGGTCATACAAAATATGCTCCTGGTCTAGAAGCTGGTGTTTGGTGATCGTATGATCGAGAGAATAGAGAAGGGCTTCGTGCTGCATCATGGCTCAGAGCTAAAACATTACCCGCTATTTTATAAACATCCTTGAGTTTTTCAATACATACTTACCATTATTCGTTTGTCAAAAACTAATTTGACAATAGTTTTGTTGGTATTTATGCTTG
>CAZJFP010000021.1:9141-19260 GCA_964545415.1 uncultured Candidatus Peribacteria bacterium | reverse complement strand
GTATCATCTATGTTCGTTAATAAAAGTGTAACCTTAACCCTGCAACACTTCAAAAATGTCAAATATTTGTAGAATAAATTTCTTTAGTGAATAAGTGGGCGGAAATGAAAAAATCTACATCTGCGGATTTTTTCTTTCTAACAAGTATATTTATTTCTCCACTGGAGCTTCTGAAATGTGTTTTTTGCTTAACGTTTTCAATGTCTCATTGTCTCATAGCTTTTGGACCGATGTCTTGTTGTATCATTTCAGGGATTCCTTGAAGACTCATTTGACGAAATAGCTTTGTTTTCTTTGGTCATCTTCTGCTTTTGAATTCTGACTGATTTCCGTAAGCACTATTTCATATATCTCTCATTCATGGAATTGTTTATCCTGATTGATGATAGAAACGTTTATCAAGATATCGTTGCTTCATCTTTTTTCTTGTCCTATCGTGAAAAAATGTAGTGTTCATAGCCTTTTGGAAGTTGTACAGCCGAAATATCTCGCAGGGACATGCCTTCATGATTGGATGTAGTTGTTTATCTCGTCGTATTCTAATGAAGCTGCTGCCAAAAATTCTCATATACTCATGTTTTTGCCGACCAAATCGAGCGAATCGGTCGTTTCAGGTTGTTTTTCTTCCTCTGCTTTTGAGGTATATACGACTTCTGGTTTTTTGAAAACTTGGTTTCTTTTTCTCTCTCATCTCGGATCGTTTGGTAATTCTACTTTTCCTACGACTTTAGGTCATATAGGAGTAGTGCTTTCTCATATGTTTTTCTCTGGTTTAGCTGCTTTAGTTTTTCAGGTGTATTTTTTCATCGCCTCTTCCAAAGAGGTATTCAGGGTGGTGATGGTAGTATCATCTTGAGTGCTCTTGATCTGGATGAGTATGTTGATGATCTCGAGATCGACGTCCTTGATGAGCGGAATATATTCTTCCTTCAGTCATAATTCGCGATAGAATTTTTTCCAAGACAGCCTCTGGAGCTCGAACGTTGAAAGGAAGTCTTTTTCTATACTCTCGATCTTTATGTCATCGGAGATATCAGTATCCAGTATTTTTTTCAAACGACCAATGAAAGAGGTTTCTTGTTCAGGGATTTTTTCCTGTCACTCAGTTTTTTCTTGAGGGTTCAGTGCTTTATAGATCACTTTGCTTTGTGATTCACTGCCTGGATATTGGAGCAGAATATTCGTTAGCTTGTCTTGGGTCTGAGAGACAACCTTATCGATATAGTGAGCGAGCAAATCGAAAATTTCCTGCGCTACGAGAAATTTTTCGTCGTGCAGTCTGTCGTGATATTCCTTGTAGGAATCAGCATATTTTTTCAGCTCGTCCTTGATAGTAGTATAATCCTGTGTTTGCAAACATTGGGTGATGTCGTCGATGATTTTTTTTGCCTGCAATCAAAATGTTCAGGATAATACCTGAATATCTTGTTTTCGGTGTCTACCAGAGAGGGACTGAATTTCTTCCTTGAACGGCTCTCCGTTTCCTTTCATAATAGGTTTGATGAATTCTCATCTAAGATTTTTTAGCATGATGAATAATTATTACTAATAAATCATAGTACATTTATATAGTTTATCATATATATTTAAGATTAAATGTCAACATAATGTGTGTTTGTAAAAAAATCCGCAGATGCGGATTTTTTTACTATGTGTGTGCTAAGAAAAAACTTATTCGATAATTTTGTCGATGATGCCGTATTTCAATGCTTCTTCGGCAGTCATCCACTTGTTCCTTTCCATATCTTTTTCGACTTGGTCTCTTTTTTGTCCAGTATGATGTGCTACAAGATCGATAAACATATTCTTGATCTTCAAAATCTCTTCTGCTTGGATGACGATATCGGTAGCTTGTCATTCCGCGCCACCCAATGGTTGATGAATCATAACCTTGCTGTGGGGGAGTGCAAATCTCTTGCCTTTTGTTCCTCCGGCTAGGATCACTGATCCCATGGAAGCCGCCAATCCCACGCAGATAGTGGAGACATCGCATTTTACGTATTGCATGACGTCATAGATAGCCATTCCGCTATAGACTTCTCCTCCTGGAGTGTTGACAAACATAACGATATCTTTGTCAGGATCTTTTTTTTCGAGATACAACAATTGTGCGACGATCGTGTTGACCATAGCAGCATTCACTTGCTCGCCGACGAAGATGATTCTGTCTTCGAGTAATCTGGAATAGATATCGTAAGCTCTTTCTCCTCATTTCACTTTTTCGATAACGCTTGGGACTAAGGTCATGTACATAATTTAGAATTTAAAATTTAGAATTAGTAGTGTAGTCAAATTATATGCCAAAATTCGTCGATTTGCAAATTAGTACGAGCAATTTAGTTATTTTAACAACCAAAATCAACTTGAATTTATATAATAAAAGTGTAAAAAATTGAGTAATCTGGCTTACTGTCTTTACTTTTCGATAAAAAATGATATACAAAATAAAGACGGATTAGACTGATTAGGGGATAGATTAGGACCTATTTCGTCTAAAGAAGCTCTTTAGTATCTTAGTTTCATACTATGGCAAAACAAAAAAAGAAAGCTCCGGGAAGACCGAAAAAAGAATTCGTTTCCAAGAAGCCAAAGACCAAGATAAAATCTTGACCAGGAAGACCAAGAAAAGATCAAAAATATGTTACTGTTCCACAACAGGTATCGCCCGCTGTGGCATGATTTGTCGCAAAATCCGTCGACGATTCCAAAAAGAAAGATCTAATTATTTTGTTCTTGTTTCTTCTTTCGTTTCTTCTCTTTGTAGTGTCACTGTATTTTACCTTCATAAAGGAAAAAAATCCAAGTGATTTGTCTCAAGAGGAGAGGACAGAAATCATGAATATAGAGACGGGGAATATTAATTATGATCAGCCAAGTACAGTAGAAGAGCCCGAAGTGAAAGTAATTGTCGAAAAACCGGAAGCAATTCAGCCGACATTACAAAATCTCACTACAGAGCAACAACTGATCGTAGATTTCTATCAAGCGATAAATATGGTCGATATGGATACTTTATATACACTGACGGATGCACGTTTGGAAGAATCCAATGTATTCAAGACCTATTATAGCAAAAGACGGCTTACGAATTTTTCTGCATCTATCATCGCACCCAAGATAGTCGTGACCAATATCCAGGAAGTGCCTACGACCTCTACCAATCCAAATATCAAGAATTTCGAATATACCGTAGAATATATGCTTGCCAACAATCAACAGAAATTCACGGAAGAGCGATCTACGACCTTGATCAAAAAAGGAGAAAATCGAAGAGTAGGAAAGCTGATGTGTGAAACCAAAGGCTGTTCGACTATGCCGTTCTTTAATCCAGATAAATATAAATAAAAAAGATGAATAATGAAAGATTAATGATGAATGATTTTTGATCTGTACTATTATAAACTATTGTGATATTATAATAGTTCGTAAGAAAACAGATACAATCATTATTCATTATTCATTATTAATTATTAATTAATTTCAAAGTATGGAAATAGCAGATATAGTTGTAGAAGCGAAAAAAGAAATCGAGTCTTTTCGCAAACAGCATCCCGATGGAGTTGTTGTTATATGGTGAGCTACGGCTACGGGAAAGAGTAAATTATCTATTTTGCTTTCAGAATATTTCGACACGGAGATTATTTCTGCGGACAGCAGACAGATTTTTCGCTACATGAATATTTGAACGGATAAGGTCCCTGACGACATTCTTGCAAAAATTCCTCACCACCAAATAAATATCGTCGATCCAGACGAGACCTATACTTCTGGTCAACGAAAAAACGATGTCTACAAAATTATTCCTGACATTCTTGCACGTAAAAAACTCCCGATGATCGTGGGAGGCACCTGACTCTATATCGATACGGTGTACAAGAATTTTTCCATGCCAGACGTGGAACCGGATATGAAATTGAGAAATGAACTTTTCGCAAAGGAAGAAAAAGAACCCGGAATTTTACACAAAGAATTGATGAAATTAGATCCAGAAGAAGCTATGAAACTCCATCCAAAATCCACCAGATACATCGTTCGTGCATTAGAGATTTTTTACAAAAGCGGGAAAAGGAAAACCGATACCTTCATCTCCCAGCCGCCGCAATGGCCGTTACTCATGTTGTGACTTCGACGCGAAAAAGAGGATACAAACATGAAGATCAACGCAAGGATCAAAGAGATGTTGAAGTGATGATTGGTCGATGAAGTGAAAGGGTTATTGGCAAAATGATATACCAAGGATATGCAGTCGATGCAAGGTATAGGTTACAAGGAAGTTGTGGAATTCTTAGACGGTAAATATGATCAAAAGGAGATGGAGGAGCGTATCAAGATAACCACGCATCAATTAGCAAAAAAGCAGCGCAGCCGATTCCGCCGCTATATCGCGGAAGGTATTCAATCTCCTAGACCGAATGTGACCTATAAGGTTTGGAAATTATCATAAATAAACTATATCGTTTATTTGATGAACGATGAAAAATTAATGATGAATGATTTTGGATTTGCTTCATTATAAGCTATTGTGATAGTACAATAGTTTATAAAGTTAAACAAATACTATCATTATTCATTTTTCATTATTAATTATTCATTAGTTTTTAATATGTTTCATCTGTATTTTCAAAAATCCGAAAATCTGCTTCTTAGTGTTTCTTCCTTTAATATCGTTCATGACCCGTTCGAGGGTCTTTTTCAATAGCTTCCCGATAGTAGGTCCGGCAGGGAGTTTCAATTCTTTCATGATATATGCTCCGTCGATAGCAAGGTTCTTTATCGTGAATTGTCCTTCCTGCTTCTGAAGTTTTTTCAGAATTTTTCTTATGTCGTCGACATCGGAAATATCAGAACTATTTTGGAGCGGATTGTATTGTCCCAATCTATCAGCCATCGTGATATCCAAGATGTTCATAGCTCTTTCGTAGCCTGATTCGCTGAAGAAGGATCTCACTTTTTTTTCTCTATTTTCTTCTTTGGCGAAGATCATTTCCTCTGGTGTGTGATGGCGAGCGATATACCAAGCAATTTCTGTAATTTCTTTGCTAGAAAATCACAATGTTTTAAAATCTTTCTTCGCGTATTCGGGAGAACTTCTCCTATGATTTAACGGCCCAGCCAATATTTCTCTGATTTCTTCTTTGCTCAATCCATCAGTATATGCGCCGAATTGATCGACCTTGCCGACATCGTGATACAGCATAGCTAATCTCACCAATGGATTCTTATTTATCTTCTGTAATTCAAACAAGCAGAGGAGGGTGTGAACATAGACATCAAACGGATGATATCTGACCGGTTGTTCGACATTTTTGGTTGCATACAATGCAGGGAAGAGGTGCTCCAATAATTTCGCTTCATCAAGTAATGAAACGAAACCAAAGGGATTGCCTACCGTAAACGCTTTCATAATTTCTTCTTTGATTCTTTCTTTGGCGACATTTTTCACCAATCAACTATTTTTCTTGACACTATTCCATGTCAATTTATCAAAATCAAACAGACTTGTTTTTACAGCAATCTTCGGCAATTTTGGTCAATTTTGGTCAATTTTTAACTTCTCATTCAAAACGTTTACAAACCTGATCGCTCTGATGATCCTCAATGCATCTTCATTGAATCTTTTGTCCGGATCGCCGACCGCTTTTAGTCTTTTGTTCACGCTATCGTGGATTCATTTATGTGGATCTATAAGAATTCTTACTTGCTTATTCGCATCAGTTTTTTTGCCGAGAGTGAATACTATAGCTGACTTCAACATCGTTTTCAGATGAGCGTCATTAAACATCCCTTTATCAAAAAGCTTTGTAATATGCTTATGATCTTGGATGATGAGTAATGCGAGGTCTTTGATATAGAGGTATCCATGGTCGTCGAGTCTTTTGAGGAATGTTTCGTCGTCAGTATATTTGTGGATATTTTTTGTATCTATGAGCTTGGTATATTCCACTTTGTATTTTGTATTTGTATAGTACATGCAGTTGATGGTGAAGTCCCTTCTCTGGGAATCCAGTAAGAGATCATTACTTCGTTCGATCTCTCTCGGATGTCTGAAGTCATCATATTTACCTTCTGTCCTCAGCGGCGTCAGTTCGTATTTCACGGGGTTTTTGATTAAGGTCATCGTACCGAATTTTTCGGTCATGAAGTATGACATTCATTTTTTATCAATTAATTTATCTAATTTTTTGGGATCACCGGCCATGGTAAAATCAATATCAGTTGGCTTTTTCGTTAATCACAAAAGAGGATCTCTGACACAGCCTCCGACGAGGAATAGCGTATGTGGATCTTTGAGCCTTTTTTGTAATAACGCGATATGTGCGTCCAAATTTGCGAGATAATCGAAATGTAACATAATGTAGAATTTAGAATCTAGAATTGAGAATTAATATATAGCCAAAACTTTCTGCTTTTCAAATAAAAAAAATCTGTAACGAAGTTAGATCAATTTCATTTAGGCGAACAGCCCCGCAGCAGCGCGGGGAATTAATTGAGCTAAATTTAGAAAATAAAAAAAATCCGATTTGCATCAGATTCTAATTTTCTTTTAGGCGAGCAGGGAATCGAACCCTGAACCTTGTCCTTAAGAGGGACCTGCTCTAACCAATTGAGCTACTCACCCATGTCGTTGCGGGGCTTCTTATAGTGATAATGCGTAAAAAATCAACTGTATTTTTGTGTTTTAAAAACATATTGCTTTTTTGTATATATTATATATGGAAGAATAAATAAAAAAAATATGAACATGAGAATAAAAAAGCCTATGCAAGAAGACAAGGATCATGAAGAGAAAAAAGATGATTTCTTAACAAAAAAACGACAAAAAAAACAACAAGTACTCACAGAGGAACATCATCGACGTCCAAGATCTTTGGGTGGAAGTAATGCTCCATCAAACATTTCCTATATTCCTACCAAAAAACATATGGCCTGGCATGTTTTGGTTGGAAATATGAATGCTTATCAGATAGCGGAATGTTTAAATGCGTGCACACAGAAGCCGAAGAATGTTTCCATAACTTGTCAGTTTATAAACGGGCAGAAAGTGGAAAAACTAGGACAAAACAACTCCAAAAATACGCATAAAATACATAAAGCTTGGAAGGAATTATTTGATGATTGTGAAACGTTTGAGCTTGTTGTAGCGTATATAAACAATACGCTACTTGATCCATCGTATCATTTGTATCTTAATTGATGCGATGATAAAGAACTGCATAGCAGTTCTTTTTTTTAATAATTATATCTGACTATGTTAATCTGTAAGAAATTTGTTTCCCATAGACATTGACTTTTGTTATAAAATATTTATGTTATATGCAATAAAAAATAAAAAAACTACGTTATGGAAACAAAACTTTCAGAATTGCGTTTAGGTGATTTCAGGAAACTCTATGAGTTTCTTGATGGTCGATTGGGTAAATCTTATTGTGTCGATACTGCATATGAGGGTGGTGGAGATCTCCATGAATTTGCTGGCGTAATGTGTATCAGAATCTACAAATCGATCGATGAAGCCATCATAAAGATTTTTGATCCTGCATACAGCAAACCATCAGAAGACGGCAAAGTGATTGCAAAAATCACTATCAACGAAAATGATTATGATCCTGAAACCAAGGAGATTGCACTGGCGAGAATGGAAGAAGATGCTTTCTTCGCTCTCATCGAAAAGATGATGAATTTCGAATTGCTTTATCCGAATGATGAGAACAATGAAATCGAAGAGATGGAAAAAGAATTGGACAATGAAAACGCAATAAAACTCTTTAAATCCTGGATAAAAGAATTGTAGCCAGCTCTGCTGGTAATCGTTAAATGAAAATCCTTCTAGCTTATTAGGCTATAAGGATTTTTTTTGAAAATTTATTTTCTCTTTTTTTTCTTTTCTGCTTCCGTAGACTACTATAATCCATATTAAGACAAAAATAATCATTCTGAATTATGAATTTTACATTCTGCATTCAAAAATATGCGTTTTTACGATGAAATAACTATCACTGTCCAATCCGGGAAATGAGGAGACGGAACAGTTACCGGAAGAAGAGAGGCAGGTGTACCGCTTGGCGGACCTTCATGAGGAAACGGCGGCGACGGCGGCTCCATAATTTTGCAAGCATCCAAAGATGAAAATACGTTGCAGGCCTATAGATACAAAGCCAATTTCAAAGCGAAACCTGGTGAAGCGGGAAAATCCAAAGAACAGTATGGTGCTAATGCAGAAAATCTGACTTTGATTGTACCTGTGGGGACTATCATAAGAGATAAACAAACGGATGAAATCCTTCATGCATTTACTGAAGATGGTGAACAACGGACTGCAGTCTATGGCGGAGCATGAGGTGTCGGGAATATGCATTTCAAAGATGCAATCCATCAATATCCGTCATTTTGCTTACTTGGCGAACCGGGAAATAAGAAAGAGATCGTACTCGAACTCCAGCTTTTGGCTGATGTTGCCTTGATCGGAACCCCGAGTGTCGGTAAGACCTCATTGATCAATACTATCTCAAACACCAAAGCAAAAGTCGCTGATTATCCGTTTACGACATTAGTTCCCAATTTGGGTTCTGTGACCGTGCAAAATACCCATTTCAACGTTATCGATATTCCGTGATTGATCAAAGGAGCAGCTGAAGGTAAGGGTCTCGGTAACGCATTTCTGCGTCATGTGCTCAAAGCGAGGGTGTTTTGTTTGATGTGTGATATTTCCAGATATGATCAAGGCATTACGGAAATTCCTGAATTGCTCGAAGAAATTGTCGCATATGCGAATACTAAGCTCTGAGGCGAAGACAAATATCTCGAAGTCCAGATCAGAGAGGATGATGGATTTATTACCTTTTACGCGTATGAAGAGGGCAATCTCGTTATTGAAAAAAGGATGATGTTTTTGATCAACAAATATGACCTCGTCAATGATCAGGATATCTTAAAAGAATATCAGGAACAGCTCTGGAAGGAGATTCTTGCATTTTTTAAAAAGAATAAAATCTGAACCAAGATCACGAAAAAACTCTTGACACAACATACTTTCACGATCTCTGCAGCGACTCATTTCGGCGTCGATGAACGATTGAATCATGTGATAGAGATGCTCAAAAAGACAGATGCCAAGGAGGTCTATCATTTCGAAAATATCCAGCACAAGGAAGCAAAAAGGAGACAAGATTCTATAACCAATATCAGCGAAAGTGAAAAACCATTCTTGATCGAGCATGAATATCTGACCGCTGCTGATGCAGCGTATGTCAGTGTCCGAGAGATTTACAATGAAGAGATAGCGAAACTTGTTTGGCAGCTGCCTCGAGGCAATGATGAAGCAGAAGCGCGATTCTGGAAACAGATGGCACACAAAGGTATCCTCGATGAATTTGAAAACAGAGGGATCCAGAAAGGGGATGTACTCAAAGTATTGAGTCCGTACGAAGGATTGGAGCCGAGATATATACAATACTAAAATACTAATGAATAATGAATAGTGAATAATGAATAATGTTGGAATTTGCCGTAATGGAATATTATAATTTACAATAGTTGATAATATACAAATCATACATTTTTCATTATTAATTTTTAATTTTTCATTTCGACGACGATGTTTGTTATCTTAAGTATCTCCGATAGCGATAAACACTGGAATGCCGTCGTCGACGAGTACACAAAGCGTTTAGGTAGATCAGTAAAAATAGAAAATATTGTCCCTTCGAGAAAAGGGAATACCGAGCAGATGATCCAAGCCGATACGGAGAATATCATCGCCAAGCTGGGAAAGTTTTCAGAATATAAGAAAATTTTATTGTCCAAAGAAGGGAAACAGTTGGATACTTTAGCATTACATACATTTCTTACCAACAAAAACTGTGTCTTTATTATCGGGTGACCATACGGATTGAATGAAACAGAACTAACAAAATATATAGATAGTAAGATCTCCTTCGGGGCGATCACCTTGCCGCATGGCTTGGCAAAAGTCACCTTGCTGGAACAGTTCTATAGAATTAGTACTATCGAACAAGGAAAATCATATCATTATTAGTTTTTCAATTCCTGGTCACGTCATTCCCGTTCTCCATGGTCACGTCATTCCCGCGAAAGCGGGAATCCATATTGCTATACAGC
>CAZJFP010000021.1:0-9131 GCA_964545415.1 uncultured Candidatus Peribacteria bacterium | reverse complement strand
TTTGGGGATATAGAATTTTTCTAGAAATTTATTTTTTCTTTTTTTAACAACCTCTGCATTAAGAAATTATTTCCACCGTCTCGGCCTCATTCCGGCGTTAAGAAATTATTTCCACCGTCTCGGCCTCATTTTTCACCACACTACGTCATTCCCCTCTACACTACGTCATTCCCCTCTACACTACGTCATTCCCGCGAAAGCGGGAATCCATATTGCTATACAGCCAATTGGATTCCCGATCAGGTCGGGAATGACGCTGGAAGGGTCCGGGAATGAGGCCGCCGGAAAGGAACGATAGAACAGGGGAAGAGCTATTATTAGGTCGTATCTAGTATCTGGGAAGGAAAGCACCTGGATATTTTTTTTATAAAATATACTTGACATTTAATAGAAAATATATATAAAATAAGTGATAAAAAAACAACAAAACAAAAAAAACATAAAGCCATGAAAATTGCTAAAAACCAAGGGAAAGAAAGCATTGCTGCTGTGTTTGTTGCGCTTGTAGCATTCTTCTTATCGTTATTGTACTCTAGTATATTTGTCCCTATGCTAGTACTTTCATTCTCGTTTGCTATAGCACAGTTGCCAGTAGCAGAGCGGGAAAAAGGAGATGATGATGAGGTTATGCTTCTCTTCAATGGAATGCATTTTGTTGGATTCTGGATTGTATTCTTCAATATGTATGAAGGTATTCATTATTTTTGGACACATGCATCTTACAAGACAATTGTCTTGCTGGCTGGTATAGCTATTATGATGACAACAAGCTTTATTTTGACAATAAATGCTAGTCATGATAGAAGTAGAGAATCTGCAAAAATATGGATTGTCCGAGTTATCTTATTGATGATAATTATTTCATATGGAATCGTATCAATCATAGAATAATAAGAAACCATATGTATAAGATCAGTCCGGTATCACGGGCTGATTTTTGTTATCGAATCTTTTGCAATTTGCTTCGGAATTACTATATTTTCAGCTGAAAGAAATCTGAGAATTAGAAAGACAGATTAAAACGACTTAAGGACAATTCAAGATTGAAAGATTGAAAAATTGAAAGATTACTGTTCCATTTTCCATCTTCCATCTTTCCATCATTTATAAAGTTCATTAGTCTTTTTAATCTGTCTAATTGTACATATTTTCTTTCGACTTTTTTACCCTCATTATTTTTTTTTATGGCTATCAAGAAAAAGGAGTTTGTACTCCACACGCAATCCTTCGACCGAGAAGGCAAGAAACTCTCGTTTGAGACAGGAAAATTAGCAGTCCAAGCAGACTGTTCACTCGAAATCACCTTCCAAGACAACGCATTATTGTGTTCAACGGTCATGGAAAAGAATCCAAGATCGGATTCTGATTTTTTACCGCTTATGATTGACTTCAGAGAAAGCTATTCTGCAGCAGGAAGACTCGGAGGAGCAGCGTATAGGAGAAGAGAAGGCAGACCTTCCGATCAAAACATTTTGTACTGCAGACTTACCGATAGAGCACTCAGACCTATGTTCCCTAAGGGTATGATCAATGACGTTGTTATCACGATCACCCCATTGGCAATCGATCATACTATGGATTTATGAGTTTCGACTATCGTGGGATCATCCATGTCTATCATGGCTGCAGGAATCCCATTTGACGGGCCCGTAGGCGCAGCGATGATAGGATATATCGACGGACAATTCGTCATCAATCCGACCAAAGCAGAATCAGAAAAAAGTTTCTTTTTATTGTTAGTTGCAGGAAAGAAAGGGTCTATCAATATGATCGAAGCGGAAGGAAATGAGGTTCCTAAGGATCTTTTGAAAGAAGCATTCGTCGTCGGACAGAAAGCGATCGACGCATCATGTGATTTTCAGACAGAATTCCTTAAAACGATCAATCCAACAATGCAAGAGATCACCTACAATAAACCTTCTGAAGAACTTATCGCGTATGTCTCTCATATCCTTACTCAGGACAAATTGGATGCATTGGCAGGCAATACCAAAGTGCCGTTCAATACTTTATCTGCACAATACGAAAAAGAAGTCTTGGAACTTTGCAAAGACAAGATCGCTGATGCGGAGCAGACAGATTTCACCGAAACCAAAGTGAAAATGGCAGTATTCAATGTCATCAAATATTTCTTGCGCAATCGCACCTTAGATACGGGAAAAAGGATCGACGATAGAGATCAAAAAGATATCAGACCTATCTACTGTGAAGTGGATACGTTACCAAGAGTACATGGAAGCGGATTGTTCCGGAGAGGAGATACTCAGGTATTGACCACCGTTACTTTGGGATGACCAAAAGAATATCTGATTCTCGACGACATGGAAAACGATGGCGTTCATCAGAGATATTTCCATCACTACAATTTCCCTCCGTTCAGCGTCGGTGAAGCGAAAGGAACCAGAGGAACAGGAAGAAGAGAAATTGGACACGGAAGATTGGCAGAAAAAGCATTGGAAAAAGTCCTTCCATCTATGGAAGAATTCCCATACACCATCAGAGCAGTCTCTGAATGTTTGGGTTCTGGAGGATCAACCTCTATGGGATCCGTTTGCGGTTCAACATTGTCTTTGATGGCAGCAGGAGTACCTATCAAGAAGCCAGTAGCAGGTATCGCTATGGGATTGATGACCGATCATGATGACAAAGATAATATCACGAAACATATCGTCTTGAACGACCTTATGGCGACAGAAGATTTCACCGGAGATATGGATTTCAAAGTTGCAGGAACCAAAGACGGAATGACAGCTATCCAATTGGATACAAAATTAAAAGGACTCACGATGGATATCGTTCATGAAACTATCGACAGAGCATTCGAAGGATATCAAGAGATCATGGAGGTAATGCTCAAGACTATTCCTGAACCAAGAAAAGAGGTAGGCAAATATGCTCCTAAGATCAAAATCATTCACATCAAACCAGATAAGGTAAGAGAAGTTATCGGAAAAGGTGGTGAAGTAATCAATGATATCATCGACAATAATAATCATATCAAGATCGATTTCGAAGATGACGGAACATGTTATCTGACACATCCGGATGCAGAGGTTATTGCAAAAGTCGAAGCGATTATCTTAGAAATAGCTTCCGATCTGGAAGTAGGTCAAGAATTCGATGCAAAGATCAAGAGAATAGAGGACTATGGATTGTTCGTAGCACTTCCAAAAGGGAAAAACGGACTCTGTCATATTTCCAATCTCGGACAAAGATATGATCTCCCATTAACGAACCATTTCAAACTCTTCCAGACTATCAGAGTAAAGATCAAAGGTATCGATAATGACGGTAAGATAGCAGTCATTAAGATATAATTAAAACATTATGAAAATTATTAAGATTAAAAGATTTTGCTCATTGGTAAACTAGTCACGAATCTTTTAATCTTCTAAATCTTTTAATCTTTTAATTTATTTTCATGAAATTTCTCAAATCCTTCTTCAAAAATCTCGCCATATTGGTCGGTGTTCTTGTTGTTTTGGCACTCATCAATCGACGATATCTCGGTGGATTTAATAAGGTCGAGGTCAAAGAACAGATGATGGGACCATATACGATAGCGTATACGGAATTCGTAGGTGATTATAGCAAGGTTTGACCATCTATGGATAAAGTGTATCTAGCATTGTCAGGAGCAGGTATCTTGTCTGCGACTGGTGTCGGAATCTATTATGACGATCCCACAGTGATATCCTGAGAAAATCTCAGAAGCGATGTAGGGGCTATTGTTGTAGGTAATGAAATCACCAAAGTTCCTCAAAGTGCAGAACTCAAGATCAAAAATATAGGAGGAAAAATGAGTATGGTAGCAGAATTTCCTATCAAAAACTCTGTCTCATACATGGCAGGAGTGATCAAAGTCTATCCAGCATTGAAAAAATATATGATAGCAAAAGGGTATAGTAGTGAAGTTCCGGTGATGGAGTTGTACGATATGGTAGCCAAAAAGATCTATTATGTCATAGAAATAACCAAGTAAATCATAATTTCATAAATTGTACAGTCAAAAGACGCCTAATCAGCGTCTTTTTTGGTATTTTTGTGGGCCGGCGGGTATACTTAGAGCAGTAATGAAAATTTATCTTTACTCCTTGCTATGTACGAGCATCTTGATCATGATCAAGAACATCAGAAAAAACATCCAAGATCCAATACACAGGATAATATTTTCCATAATTTCAAACAAACTCTCAAAGTAAGAGAAACTGAGGAAGCAAAAGAGAAGATGGAGAATGATATCAAAGAATTTAAAAGATTGGTGCAATGGTATTATGATATGGATAGTGAAGATAATGATACAGGGAAAGATATGGTCTATACTATAATAAGATATCAATGAAAAGAGGTGTTGATTCGTGTGGGAATGGGGACATTCACTCCTGAAATGTTTACTGACAAGCAATCCGATACTGTTGGATTTTTATATGGACCATTGAGTTTATACGTGGTAAAGGCAAATCATCATGATGATACTGATATCGATAGAAATTTTCTTGATGAGTATGTAAGTTTTTATTCGCCTATAGGATGACAGGTATATATCACTGACAAAAAGCATCCCATAGAATACGGGAAATACAATAAGATTCCTTCATATGATGAAGCGAGAAATGCTTTGTATAATGCAAGTATAAGAAAGGTGTTTTATGATAGGACAAGCCAAAGAAATAATGTACAAGAGAAGATGGCAAAAAAAATAGATCAATTAAGGGAAAAGACATTTGAGGAGTTGAAATTTCGATATGAAACCGATCTAAAATTCAATCAAAATAATGAAGAATATCTGAAATTACATGCGTATGTTCAGAATTTGAGTGGCGGGGATATACAGATGCTATATGAAATACTTCAAAAATTTAA
This sequence comes from uncultured Candidatus Peribacteria bacterium, assembly GCA_964545415.1. GTDB lineage: Bacteria > Patescibacteriota > Gracilibacteria > Absconditabacterales > Absconditicoccaceae > CAJBLF01. The sequence continues at coordinate 4,268 of CAZJFP010000021.1, read as the reverse complement.
CCGGCATAAAGGGCTATTTATATAATCAGATAAGACATAGTTCTTAATCCTTAATTTTTAATTCTTAATTCGCAGTAATGGCATTAGATTTCGATTTGTTCAGGGTGGTGGATGTCAAGAATCCAGCCAAGGAATGTGTTCAAGTGTGTTTTAGTGATGGAAAGGCAAATGACCTCAAGAGCACGTGTCTCGTATTATTTGAATCACAGGTGAAATATATCATTACGGAAGTGTATGTGACTCATAAGAGAGTCAAAGTGTTTATTATCGATGATGATGATCCTATTGTGATAGACTTCCATCCTGAGGAATATCATCTTTACGAAACATTCTTCATGGCACTGTATAATAAGACTATTTAAAACTTGATGAATGATGAATGATGAATGATGAATGATGAAAGGATCGCTAAAAAGAACTATTGTGGATTGTAATAGTCTGTAATGAGACAAATACCAACATTATTCATTATTAATTTTTAATTGTTAATTATAATGTATCATGATGAATCTCACTCCTATCAAAACTGTTGTTGATGATATCAAGAGCATCAAAATCCAATGAGCAACCAAGATTGCCAAATCCGGGATAGATATTCTCGGTAAAGAAATCAAAAGACAAAAATTCAAGGATTTGAAAGAATTCGATACCTTCCTCAAACAAGCGATCGTGCTCATCAAAAAATCCAGAGATACAGAGCCGATGCTATTCAATGGTCTCAAGGCATGCTTAGCTCAGTATAAGGCATCGATAGCCAAGAAAGTCGATCTCAAAGGAATCCAGGAAGGATTGTTCAAAGTATGCAAAGCGTATGTGCAGGACATAGAAACAGAAGAGGCAATTAGACCATTGATCGGTGCGAAGCTTATCAAAAAATGAATGACTATCATGACGCATTGCCATAGCAGCGGAGCAATTAATATCCTCAAGGAAGCGCATAAGCAAGGTAAGAAGATACAGGTATTCAATACTGAGACCAGGCCGCTCTTTCAGTGAAGAGAAACTTCTTTGGATTTGGTGAAAGCAGGCATACCTGATACGATGGTGGTCGACGGAGCCGCTCCGTTTTTCGTGGATAATTTGTACGATTCAGATACACATATCGATATGGTATTTATAGGATCTGATGCGATCAAGCTCAACGGGGATGTCTACAACAAGATCGGCAGCTTTGCTATAGCGTTAGCAGCACGACATTCCAAGATACCCGTGTATATCACTGGATCATTACTCAAGGTCGATATAGAAAACAGCGTTACGATAGAGAAAAGATCTGGTAAAGAACTGCGGCCGGATGCTCCGAAATGAGTAGAGATCATCAACTATGCATTCGATATGATGCCTGCGAAATTAATCACGGGAATTATCACTGAATATGGTGTTATTAAACCAAAAGACATCAAAAAAGAAGTCAAAAAACATTATCCGCGGATGGTGAAATAAATATTTACTATCTCTCTATATGTCATATGATAGATACAGTGGAAACAAAAAATGGTAATGACGTAGACAGGAATGAACTTGCACTATGGCAGCTTATCCAAAGTGATTTTGGCATACCTCGGAATAAATTCAAGAAGAATCATCGGGGTCGATTGGCAAAGATGGCCAAAGTGGAGGGAAAAGATGAAAAATATGTAGGAAATCTTGAACAAAATATACGTATCAGAGACAGAATACTGAATAATCAAACGATACCGCTTCATGAATATCCAGAATCGTTGAAGAAATTTACTCATATAGAAACTATAAAAGCAGCCTTCACTGAAGAAAAAATTGCTGCTTATGTAGGTAATCTTTCAGATCATCAGATAGAGATGCTCAATCTTCTATCGCCTGCTCAACTCGTTTCGTTCATAGAGCAGGAATTGAAATGAGTGGATGAAAAAAAGACTGCAATTCAACAAAAAATGAACATAAATGCCAACAATGCTACGGTGGATCAGATAGCTAATCTTGCACGTCTGATGGATATGCAGGTGAGGCTAGATACCTTCATAGCCAAATATCAAATCAATGAATTTAAGATCGACAAGAAGACAAGAAAATTTAATGATACTACTACAGAAGCTAAATTCCAAATATTCCTTACAGAAAGCAAAAAACAGGGACACTACAAACATTTGATAGAAAAATATGGTACAGAAGGTGCAGAGGAATATATCAGAACATCATATATACTCAAGAATGTGAAAGAGACGGATTCCTATAAAAAATTGAGCGATGCACAAAAGGATACATTGTCAGAGGAACTGACTGGTATTATCGTAGATTATGTCATCCAGAGTCAGTTGCTTAATATCGATCTCTCATATTTTAACTTGGAATCACTCTATGCGCAGGCGCGCGCATATTTGACGGAAACATATGGTCAAACAGAAAATTATCGTTCATTGATGGGAAATATCAATGCGGATGAAGATATGAAAAATTTTTTTATGCAAGACGAGCATTCCATCACAGAAATATGACCGGAAGAAGGTAAGGATAAGGCATATTATATGAAACTTTTCAAACGGTATCCGGAGCTGAACAAGACATTTGGATCATATACTGAGATAGATGCATATCGAGAGGATATCAATGATGATATGAAAATCAAAAGCGATATCTCATCAGAAAAGAAACAGAAAATCCAATGAATGCTCGATATATTACCCAAAGCTGCTATACCCTATGAAGAAAAGCTGATCAAAAAAACCAACGGAGCCGTCCAAGAATTTGCAGTTAGTCAATGTATAGAATCCATACAACAGTACATGGATGTTGATATCGGCGCAGAGGAAAGCCTAATAGAACAAATGAAGATATTAGAAGATAAGGATGCTATCACAGCAAATACTGGGGAATTGATCTTAAAAATCCAAGGGGTCAGAAACGGAAAAAAGACAACACTATCGTGCGATCTCTTGAGTGGAAAAGTCTATTATCATCTCTATCTTCATAAATCATGATTCAACGAGACAGATCCTCTGAATATAGGGGAAAACAACGAATACAATAGACTGCCATTGACGACGATATCGAGTATTTCAGCAATCATCTCCTGAGCACAGACAGCTTCCAAAAACGGCGAGTATCAAAAATTAGTACGTGAGTCAGATAAATTCACAGACTATATTCAAAGTATCAAGACGGAGATAGATAGTGGAATGAATACGTGAGTATCGATAGGGTATGAGGTAAGTCAGGATATGCTCAAAAAACAGGTTATCCAGGATGATATCGTTCAGGATATAATAGCGTGTACCGGTAGAGTGATGAAGCCACAGGAAGAAATCACGACAGGTACTCCAGAGATATATGCATTCTACAATTATCTCTATAGGACGCTCGGATATTATTCTATGCAATCGACGGATACGCTCACCTTGTTCGCTACAGACATCAAGAAATTATTGGAATATAGGAATACCAAGAAAAACCAATCCATAGAAGAGGTAATGAAATATGAAGAAGGCAGTGAAACGTCAGCTGCATACCAGAATCAAGAGATGTTTCTGATTCAGTCATTGGTCAACACTTCGGTGATTCCTGTGAATACGAGCGTATTCACGGATCAGGGTCCAGAAAAGCATCTGCTCTCGTTCTTCAAATGCTTCGAGATACAATCATGAGGATTTTCGATCATAGACGCGAAGATGTTCGATGATTATCTCACAGCAGCATGAGGTACGAATAAAAAAGAAAATAACGTAGGCACACGAAAGAGAAATTCAGCATTTGAGATTTTGGTCGGTGATATGGAGACATATTTAACAAAAGATCAGGCTACTTCAGATATGCTCAAACAGTTTGATAAATAGAATATCCTCTAAAAATTTGCCAGAAAAGTAAAAATCAGTATACTTAAGTGCTTTTATATTATTATATAGTAGTGATTATGGCCAAGCCAAAAGAAAAAGATATATGAGTCATCAAAGAGTGAATCTTTATGCTCCAAGACAAGGTAATGGCAGGAGAGCTGAAAGTATCCAAGGAGTTGCTTGATATTTTTGACATATTTTCACAGACAGACGAGTCTCATATCAAACAGGAAGCGGAAGCACTTAAAAAATATCATCCTAAGGAATACAAAGAATATCTTACATTGTTGACGCAAATAAAAAAGAAAGAAAAATCAACACAATCAGTAGAGCAGCAGAAAAATATGCTCATGGAAGATGCCTTGATTATGTGGAATACACAAGACTACGTCCGAGAAAATTTAAAAAAGGGTCTAGAGTAGTTGAAGTGATTTAAATAATCATTATAACTAGTTCATGACT
>CAZJFP010000020.1:0-20957 GCA_964545415.1 uncultured Candidatus Peribacteria bacterium | reverse complement strand
GATGATCATGGATCGCAACTTTTGCTGGTCAGCGAATGTGCAGAGAAGATTGTTGGATTCCAATCTTTTCTTTATCAGCTCCAGCCCTTTTTGGATGTCGGAGGCTAAGGTGTCGTCTGATCACGACATAGTGATGTTCAGGATATCGAAGATGTGTTCTCTTGTAATCTCTTTTTGTTCGCTTATCTCACGCAAATCTGCTAACAACAAGCTTTCTGCAGCGTTTGAGATATCTCATTGATAACGTGTTTTTTCCATGGCTATAGGGGAAAAAGGATAAAATAGTGGGGTATGGGTTATTGGGCGTTTTCCTCGATCGCCTCAAGCAGTTCGTTACGTACTTTTTTGAGGATAACCGCGCGGAAGCTGCTTATCTCCAGCATCTGCTCAAATCTTGGATGCTTGAGCAATCCATGAGCGGTGATCCCTTCTGCGGGGATTCTATATGCTTTCATGAAGTCTTCCGTTCCTGGCATGCAGTTGCCTACCGTATACGAATCTTGGGCTACTAATCTTTGTGATAGGTTGTCGCAGAGATATTTTTTGACTATCTCTTTTTGCTTATCCGTATCTCGTCTATTCATGTTATATATTTCATTGAACGCTTTTTCGGCCAATTTTTCTTTTATGTACTGTTCCCGATACGTTCTAGGAAATGCGTGATATACCTCATACGGTATATTTGCCTCATATTCCATATACATCGTCGGTAAATCGTTGAAATCAGGATGGAGATCAGAGAGCTTCTTTTCGTATACCAAGAAACATGTCTTCTGAGGGATTGCTTCATACGAATCTCTGGTATATCCTGATATGGTTTCAGGATCGATATTGTGCTCTCTACATATGCTCTCTATCTGATATTTGTCCATACGTACGGTGTTTTTGTTTTTTTTGACGGCTAGATCATGAACGATCTCTCGTCCGTTGATCATGAGTGGTTCATGTGTCGTAGATAGCGGCACTTCTGTCTTGGTGCGATGGATGATGTTGGATGATCAGATCTCGAGATCTTCGATATACATCTTTTCTTCTTGATCTCTGATAGGGTTGGTGTCGAATACTTCTTTGATCAATCCAAAGGTTCCGATGCGGACATATTTGTCCTTGTATTTCCTTATACCCGTCACCTTATCGATAAACCTTCCTGTAGATTCTACATTGAATCCACGATTGATATCCAAGAAATACTTCCCTATATCATTGAACTTGATATCCTTGGGATCCATATTGGTCCTATAGGTAAAGGAGAGTGTCTGGGGCTCAAAGTTTTCATCATAATATTCTGTGGTGAATGTATACATCGGAAGCCGTTCTAGAGATGCTCATTGGGTTTTGATCGCGTCTCCAAGCAATTTTCCTGATCCTTCAGGAGAAAGATGGTCAGACTGATCAAGCAATACTACATCTGCTCACGCACAATTTTTGATGACGGTCGGATAGTTAGGATCGATGACGCCTCTGCTAGTGAGTACCGCCATCTGCAATCCGTTGATGTCGCCTGTACCTCCTTCACGATCAGGATATCTGACGTCCATTCTCATCATAGGAAGATAGACCAATGATGTTTTGCCTGCATAGATGTATCCCTCTCTTGATGCTCAACTCCTGGATTGATAATATTGTTTTCCGTGATAATCCTCCAAGAGGGTTTTGAGTCCATCAGTGGATTCTACATCGTAGATTTTGCCGGTAGTCAGGGAAAGGATGATATCTCATCGTCATCATGAATATTCCCGTATACGTTTATTGCTCTCCGGCAAGACGCTTCAATATGTTTTTATCTGATCCATGATCTTGGTGTATTCCTCTTCGGTCATCGTTCTGTCGTTGATTTTTTGGACGATTTCCTGGAGAAATTGATCTTTTTCTCATCGTGCAAGATGATCGGGGATCGGTTCATGCACTCCTTTGAGCTGGTCTCTTGGCATCGATTCCATGAATTGTCTGTTGATATCATGGATGTCGTCTTCCGTATATACTTCATTTTCAGGATAATCTATTGCACAATCTGTATTTCTCCTAATAAATCTCGAAGAAGTATATCCTTGTTGATATAATAGATTCCTTTTGTTTTGCATATATGCGATGACTTTTTCTCTCCTGATAGAGAGCGGTTGTGTGGTAGGTGCTGTTTTTTCCATTGTTTGTATGTTATAACATAATAAAAGAGGGTGGTGAAAATTATCTACTATTTTAGTTTTTTTTTGTTTTTATTTATTTTTTTGTTGCTTATTTTTGGTTTGTGCTATCGGTATTTTCCACCATCGGATCTGCTGGTTTTTGGAGATCAACAGAATCTTGTTCATGGTCCAATGTCTTTACGATAGAGGAATCGGTCTGATTGATTACGGTGTTGACACGATCAGCCATGCCATGCATCCTTAGCGTAAATATACATTTTCCATAAGCGGCTGTTTCGTCTACGTAGAATGATCCATCAGGCTGTTTTTGGACAATTCTCGTATGGGATGGTATCGATGGATCATCAGAGACGATGGAACAAATAATTGTAGAATCCATTTCCCTGAAGTTGATAGAGATGTCCGTTCATGGAGAATCATCTATGATGGGGGCTACAGGTTTGTCTGTTTTGTAGAATTCTCATTGTATCGTATGGATATCGTCTCATATCTCTTTTCATCCACATCCTCTATATCCACAGACATGCATTACGTGGTTGTAATATGTTCCGTCTGCTTTTTTGTTGATGACTTCGGTTTGTATTGGTTTTCCTATAAAACCTCCTGAGACGAGGAGATAGCCATCTTTTTCTACGACATCGATAACCATATGCCGTGTTTTATGCGCTTCGCAATTTTCCTCTGCGTTTTCCATCATCATTTTTCGTTCTTCGTTTCTTTTTTCTGATTCTTGTTGTTGTTCAATCAACTCGATTTTTTCTTTTTCGTGTTGGAGCCTTTCTTCTTCTCTACGTCTTCTTTCGTCGCCATCTCGACATGAGGTAAGATTCAGTACCAAAAGTGCGGCTATACCTAGTTTGGATATCTTGTCTTTTACTCTACTGAATCTGCTAGGGAGCTTGTTGGGTGTGGTGGTTGTTTTGGGTGTTTTCATGGGTATATATCATTTAAGAATAAAAACTTTTTTTGTGTGCTGTATCTGTTGTCTCCGTACTGGTCTTGCGAAGCATCGCAGCTATTCCATATACGGAGAGTAAACATGATACATGCGTATGAATATATTAGTGGCTCGTTAGAAGTGTATTCTGATACCAAGGTTACCTGAGACGTTTGGGTCGTCAGTATATTCTCCTGATACCCTTATCTGTCCAAGGCCTTGTATGTCGCCTTTACCTACCGTAAGCGTTCATTCACCGTAGTAACTTTGGGATACAATATCCGTCCCTACGAATCATGAGATGCCTAGATAGTCTCATAGTTTATGATCAGCTCAGATGACGATGAACGGCTCAAATCATTGTCCGCTTAACGGGTAGACTTTGAAGAACACGGATCCATCTTCGCTTTTGAATACTTGTTGGATTCCTGCTCTCACCTTATCTTGGCCGGCGGTATTCAGCGTGTATTCCACAGATAGTAATGTTCCGTTTTTTCATAATTTTTTTGAGACGGTAATTTTTCCCAAGGCGGTGGTGATACCTTGATCGGTATCCATTCCGCTAAGATCCAATAACCCTCCTACCTGCAGTCCTCCTACTGTACCTCCTCATTGCATTCTTGTTATAAAGGTCTTACCTGTTATTGAATACATGGGGTCGATCATAAATACTCCTGATTTTTTTGGAGTTTCGACCTTTTCGGTCTTTGTGGAGTCGGGAGCTGTAGCAGAGCTTGTCTCCTGGGCTTTAGTCGGTTGTGCTCAAAACGTAAATGCTGTCATGAGCAATCCGGCGATGAGGTTTCTCACGAAACGAGAAGTGTGCAATCTGCTTTCGGATACTGCCTCTGGTTTTGATGTAGTAATATTTTTCATGTGTGTGGTGATAATCGATAAAAAGATTTTCCTCGTTCCATCTGGAGTTTTTTTTGTTTTATGCTTGTGTTTTTGTCGTGTTTTTTGTTTTGCGAAAATAACGGATATGTAGGATATCCGTTGGTCTATTAAGGGTAGTGGTTTTTATAGTGTACAGAGACTCTTGCAGTCCGTCGCAGATACATCTCTCTACACGTTGGATCGATAATTTCGAGTACCAAAAAGCACAAGATCGACCGTGACAATACGCTAACAAACCAACGGACCCATATGGTAGGGTGACCGCCCGTTTGTTTGCATATTGCACCGGACTAACCTTGTGCTTATTCAAACAACAGCGCAGAAGAAATTTTCATCAGGGTCAAGACCAATTCTTTTCTTATCTTGACAATGAGTATTATAACAAATAGTAAGTAAAAGTCAACACAATTGGAAGAGAAAACGACATGGTCGTGTTTTGTTGGCTTATACCTTGTTTTTTTATATTTTTATTTGACCTTTTGAATTCTCAAAGAGCTCTTTTTTGAAACTTTCCAAATATCCGCTATTGATTGCTATTTCACATTCAACCTCTTGATCATATTTCTCTTCTACTATCTTCGCAGTATACTTATTCACGATATTTCTGACGATGGGGACAAGATCGAAATCATAGCTGAATTTCACCTGTTTCATTATTTCCGTCTCAACTATTGTTGCATGGCTGATCGTCTCTTTTGCACAATCGCCATAGGCCTGGATGAGTCATCCGACTCCCAATAATGTTCATCCAAAATATCTCGTAACGACAACCAATACATTGTGGATGGTATGTCCTTGGATCTGTGCGAGGATAGGTTTGCCTGCGGTGTTCGTCGGTTCGCCTTCATCACTCTGTTTCAGATATTCCGGCGTGATTTCCAATTCGCCGAAGAGATTGTAATTCACTTGTGCACCATATCTGTAGGCGTAGCAATTATGCGTAGCATCGCGATATTTCTCTTGGATCTCTTTCAGATATTTTTCCGCCTCTTCCTTGCTCTCTACATGAAAAACATTTCCGATGAATCTTGATCATTTGATCTTCGGGATTTCAAATTCGTAATGTTGTGTTATAGTTTTGTAGAAGAGTTTAGTCATAAATTTGATGAATAATGAAAAATGAATAATGAAAAATGTTGGATTTGCTCGAATGGACTATTGTTCTGCACGATAGTCTTATAAGATAAATCATACATTATTAATTCTTAATTATCAATTATGCATTTGCGAAGCCGTAGGCTGAGCATTTATCTCTCTATAACTTTATTACTTACAAAATCTATCAGAACTGACGCTTTTCCTCATCCGATCCCTCCATCGATGATATAATCAACATGATCTGCTATTTCCTGCGGGATGTTTTGTGTATCTATCACTACCGGTTCTCCGCTGATGTTGCAGGAGGTGGTGATGAACGGCTTTCCTAATTTTTCTACGAATTGCTGGAACGGATGTTTGATAATCCTTACGCCGGGTTGAGCATAATCGAAAATATAGGTTATGCCGTGATAGGTGTTCAGATATTCTTTCATTTTTTCGATATCCGTTTGTGGGTATTGTTTCTGTATCCGTTCAAAAGATGGTGCGATGATAGAGAAGAGTTTTTTTGTGTCTCTTTTTTTGATGCTGAAAATCTTTTCTAGGTTTTCCGGTATATAGATTGCTCAGATGCCGTAGATGGTATCTGTGGGGTAGACGAAGATCTTGCCTGCTTCCGCTTCTTGTGCGTAAACATCCATATTAGCGAGAAAATCTTTTAATGTAATTGTTTCCATACATGAATGATGAATGATGAAAGATGAATGATTTTCGTATTTGTGATGTTATGACCTATTGTAAATTGCTATAGGGTATAATATCGCGAGTCATACATTATTCATTCTTAATTTTCAATTGCTCATTAGTTTTTTTAGAGATCTGTCTGTACTCTTACTTTGAATTCTGAGGTGATGATGATGGTCACAATACCATGGAGCAATATCCGTACCGGTGTGAGGCTGACGAATTTGAACATATAGGCGTTGTTGGCTACGGTAGTCGCTATACTTCCTATCGCTGTGATGTTGATGCCATTCATTCACAACAATACAATCTGTAATGTGAGTACTATACTGAGTATTGTCAGTGGGACAAAAATCAATTGCAGCATTTTTTTGATTGCTTCATCGTCAGGGAGCGATATTCTGATTTTGGAAGTTCTATAGATCATAACCAGAAGAATGAGGTAAACAATCAGTATGATAGTCATGCTTCCGTTGTTTAGAAAATTTGCAAATTTTAGATTGTTGAATCATAGTGTGGTCAGTTCTGGTGTCTCTCTCAGTGCTTTGGCTCGTAGATCAATGGATTGTGATGCAGCAAGACAGATGCTGTTCAAAATATAGTTTCCCAATATGATTTTGATCATTTTGTCGATCCCTATGGTGAACGAAAATATCGCCAATATTCCCACGAGGATTATTATCCCGTATGTTATGAGATTTTCGGTCATGGTAATTGAATGCAGAATGTAAAATTCAGAATTCAGAATGGATATGTTTCTCTCTGTGATGTTTTAGTTTTTTGTTGAAAAAGCATTTGTGATGAATACACTCTATTACTACAATTTTATTTGTATCCATATTGATGAGATTTTCAACCAGAAGATGATTCACTATCCGAGAGATACTCCTTATCATAGTAATTATCTCCGTAGGTCTGCTTTCTGTGGTTGTCGTCCTTACCAATGGGATGAAATATGTCCAAAAAACCAGACAGAAGGTTATTGCGCTGAATCTTGCTAGAGAGGGTATGGAAGCTGTTTACCAAATCAGGGATACTAATCGGACAAGATGGGCATGAGTAAAAGATCAATGTCGGCTCAAAAGCGATCCGTTGACGGATGAATGAGCAGAGAGATGCAATGATGATACTCGAATTTCTAGCGGTGCTTATGTGCTTCAGCGTCTGGCTTCATGATGACAGGAATATTTCGCTTTGACAGGGTCGTTCCCTCCTTTTGATCTCAATAATGGTGTAGATAGTGCTGATTATATCTATACATTGTGTCAGCAGAGTGGCTATCGGGATGCGTGTATAGGGCAATTGCCTCTTGCAAGCGAAGGAAGATATTTCAGGATCATAGAATGATTGTGATTGTATCTCAAAGATGTCGACGTCCTCTGATGAAGTGGTATTGTTTGCACTGGATCGTTTTGACCTGATTGCGGAAATGGTAGAGCAAAAGAGTTCCGTTTTTGTAGTAAGGTTGTATATGTCTGAGATGGTACGTGAGAAGTGAAATTATGCGGCGTATTGACTAACTTCAAATGAAAATAAAATGTAGCCTAAAGTTTAAAGCCTAAAGTTCAAAGTTTATCTATTTACCATTGTGTTTTCGTGTATGGATATCAAGATACTGGAAAAATTCTTTAACTATGAAGTATTGACCAAAGATCCTCAAGTGATTCTTGATAAGATTATCCAAAGAGCAAAAAAATATCTTCCTGAGGAACAAATCCCCCTTATTTACAAAGCATATGAATATGCTGCTGATAAACATAAGGATCAAAAAAGACTTTCTGGAGAGCCATATATCATCCATCCCTTGAGAGCTACAAAATTTCTGATGCATATGAAACCCGATCTAGAGACTATCCAGACTTGTCTTTTGCATGATGTGATAGAGGACTGTAATGTAACCCAAAAAGAGATTGAAAAAGAATTCGGCGAAGAAGTCGGTCAGCTTTGCGAATGAATGGTCAAGGTTTCAAAGATCAAATATAAATGAGAGGATAGACATCTGGAAACGCTCAAAAAAACGTTTCTTGCTATGGCTCGTGACTTGAGGGTAATTTTTGTAAAGCTTGCTGATCGTATCCACAATATCCAGACGTTGTGTTATCATCCAAACCCATCAAAGAGACAAAAAATAGCTCAGGAAACCATGAAAATCTATGTTCCTATCGCCAAGAGATTGTGACTTTACCATTATCAGCTTTATCTTGAAAATGGATCGTTCAAGGCGTTGGATGAAGAATCTTTTACGAATATTTTTGACTATCTAAAAAAATATTTTGGCGAAGGAGAAAAATACACAGAAAGAGGTATCAAGACGTTGACTAATCTTCTCAAGGAGGAAGGTATAGAAAATTTTGACGTCAAAGGAAGGATCAAAAGTCCTTATAGAGTGTTTGAAAAACTTCAAAACAGATATAAGACCACAGAGATTAGCAATGTGATGGATTTGCTTGCTTATAGGGTTGTTACCAATACCGTAAGCGATTGTTATATGGTGCTTTGAATCATTCACAAGCATTACACGCCACTCATCAAGAAGATCAAGGATTATATCGCTGTGCCAAAATTTAATGGGTATCAGAGTATACACACTACGGTGTTGGGGATGTTCCGTTTCCCTACAGAAATCCAGATTAGGACCCATGAAATGGATGATGTAGCAGAGTTTTGAGTAGCAGCGCATTTTGCCTATATGGAGCACAATGCTCCGGTAAAAGTTTCAGAACAACAAAGCGAATGGATCAAAAAACTTCAGGATATCGTCAACAATTATAAATCTCTGGATGATAAGGAACAATTCAAAAAAGAGCTCAATATCGAAATCTTGGAAAAGCGCATTTTTCTCTATACTCCGCAAGGAGATGTTATCGAATTGCCTATTGGAAGTACAGTGTTGGATTTCGCTTTTGCTGTACATAGCGATATTGGACTTTCATTCAAAAATGCCATCGTCAACGGAGAGATCAAACCTATCAGTTATGTGCCAGAAACCTGAGATGTCATCAAAATCAATACGTTCAAAAATAGATATGCCGCCAACAAACATCGATTGGAATTTCTCCATACTTCCGGAGCAAGGAACAACCTTACCAAATATCTCAAGAACGAACAAAAAGATCAGTTGATTACCCAAGCATTGCATGAACTCAATAAGCATCTCAAACTTTTCTGATTGCCATTGTTTCATTCTACGGGAGATCAGATTAGCAAAAAATATTCCAAGGAAGAAATGGAAAAAAAAATGTTTGCAATATTGGACAAGAAAGAGACGTATGGTCAACTTATCAAATCTGTCTATCCTAAGGAGTTTGCTGCACAAAAGGTTGTTGAATATTCTGGTCCTAGGCCTGTTGAAAAAGATTTGAAAGATTTTAAGGAAACCTTGGCAGTTATTGTCGATGGTGATGAGTTGATCAATTATTATTTTTGTCATGAATGCAAGCCGCATCCTGGTGATAAGATTATTGCAAAGACGGGCAGGGATGGTATCAGAATCCATTCAGTATGATGCAGAGGAATCAAGACAATATCTTTTGATAAGCTTCTGGAAGCACATCGGGCATGAGAGTCGGAAAATGTATATAGAATCCGAATAGAACTCAAAGTCTCTAGCAAACAATGAAATATTATCGGCATGATGAGGATATTCAATGATCTCCATATCCCTGTACTCAATGTCACGATGAAGAATCTCCAGGAAAATATGAGTCTATTCAGCTTTGAAACTGAATTTGCTAATCCAGGCAAGATAGCATTCCTCTTGAATAGCTTGAAAAAATATGATGATTCCCTAAAGGTAATGAAGAAAAAGATCTCTTAACTAATGAATAATGAATAGTGAAAGATGAATAATATTGGAATCGGTTTATATAAACTATTGTAATTACCGTAGTCGATAAGAATACAAAACATTCATTCTACATTCTTAATTTTTAATTCTTAATTAAAATTTATGGGTACTTGAGTAGGTGTCGTGCTTGATAAATCCACATGGAGTCTTGCTTCGCTTTTTGGATCAGAGGGTGTTGCCCTTCGGATAAATATCGTTGCGGTATTTCTTATCTTTTTGCGGGTCGTTGCTATCATCTGGACCACCAAGGATATCATCAACAGAACCAATAGTTTCAGTCTCCAAGTAATCAGTATCGTTATGGTCACTTTTTTGACACCCTTGATTGGTTTACCCCTCTATTTTCTTGTTAGACCACTTTCCTATAAGAGAGATAGGATTCCTCGGAGAGAGGCATGTGCATCCAATCTTGTTCCTTGCTACAATTGTCACACACTCAATCCCAAAGAATATATCTGCTGCATTGCTTGTGGCGAAAGACTCAAGGTAAAATGCAAAGAATGCTGAAATAGCTATGCACATTCCTTTGCATACTGCAATATCTGTTGAGCACCGAATATAGACGTATAAAAACTAATTGATAATTAATAATGAAAAATGAATAATGGTGGTATTGCTGGAATGATCTATTGTAAATAAACAATAGTGTATCATCATAACAAATCCCACATCATTAATCATTCATCATTAATCATTAATCATTCATCATTCATCATTCATCAGACACATTTATGTTTTTGGTCTTTACATTAGTTCTTTTAGTCGTTGCCATAGGAATATTAGCGAGTGTCTATTCTGTTTTTTTTCCGTTTATGCAAAATCTATGAACGGTACAAAATTATCATAAAGCGTATTACGGAGCAGTCTCAGCTGTGGAGAGAGCTGAACTTGCGTTGAGATATAAATCTCCGTGATTTCAGGGATCAGGAGGTTTTCTTGGTGTGGAATCTTATGGTCCTCTTAGTGATACTTCTCCTGAGATCCTTTCTGGAATCAATCAATGATATGTCCGAAATATCTCCTCTAGGACTACGTCTATCCCTTCTGCGGGTATGGGAAATGTAGATCCTATGCTTGCTGCTTCCGATAGTCTTGATTATAATCAACTTTGATATGAATATTTGGAGACATTCATTCTTTGATATGACGCTACTACGGATACTTGATCGTATTATAGCATATGAACTACGCCTCCTGTATATTTCGCTGCCAATACTATCACTGGAATATTGAGATTACCCCCCAAGATCCATGATTTGTTTGGAGAGACTCCAGGAAAGCTGTGCGATAGTTATGTCGGTGATTGTGATCCTGATGGTGATAATATTTATGATGATGATGTTGTTTCACGGTCTATGGAATGACTCTATAATGGCAATAGTTTCAAAATATTTCCTACGATATCCGTCTTCTATTACAGTGGTATGCAGGTGGATACATATAAAGATAACGCTATCAGAGAATCTATCATCAATGCTACGGGTAATATAACTTTTGCTAATTCATTTTCTCCTGTACTCAATGGTGCGAATCTATCACAACACAATGTTGTTTCTGTTCAGGCAAATGACATAGAAACTAAAACTTTTGCACAAATACTTTCTGACAATACTAATTTTTCTGGACTTCGCATTTCGTTTGGCGCTACTAATCTTTTCCGTACACTAACCGGTGCAGTATATCCTTATCTCGAATATCAATTCCATTTTCCTCAAGAAATCGCAGATAGATTCTATACTATCCAAGGTAATGGCCGTGTAGGTGAATATGATGTTCAGATTCTATTGAAAAAACCAACCGTCCAATGAACTGTCGGTGGTGATTTTACCGTAATTTTCTAACTTTTATCCTTTTCTCTTTTGTGATGAAACGTATGCATAGTATCGTCGTGTATCTCTGCTTATGATTTTCTTTTTTTCTAGGAACTAGCACGTTTGCGCTTACGCCCAAGGATATCTCTAGTCATCAATATCGTGAAAGCATCCAATATCTCTATGATCATGGAGTAGTACAATGATATGCCGACAATACTTTTGGTCCTGATCGTGACATTACGCGTGCTGAGATTATGAAAATTATCGTGAAGGCTGATGTATGAGATGCTGTCGGCAGTTGATCCAACTGTTTTTCTGATGTAACAAATGATCGATATGCAATCTATGTCTGTTATGCAAAAGAGCATGATATCGTCAAATGATATACTGATGGTACCTTCAAACCTGCTCAGAATGTTGTTATTGCTGAAGCGCTCAAGATGTGATTGGAGACTTTTGATGCGGATGTTGATGCAGTAAAATCCGGTGATAAACGATATCAGCCCTACCTCGATTTCGTTCATAACAATACTATATTTTCAAAATATACGATGAGTCCTACAAGAAATATGACCCGTGGCGAGATGGCGTTTCTTATCCACAAGCTGATGCTCAATAAAGCGTGATTGTTGTCGTTCACCAATGTTCGTGATATAAAATCTCCATGATGTAGCAAAACACAACCGAACAGCAATATTACGTCATCAGTGGTTAATTGAGTTACTCGTAATTATATTACCGACATCTGAACTAGCTACAATCAAAGTACTCCTATCAAACTTATTCTCGCATTCCACGGCCGTATTAATTCCAACACGCAAGTCCGTGAATATTATGATTTAGATGAAGCTTCCAACGGTAACGCTATCATCGTATATCCAAGCGGATTACCAGAAGAGACTTCTCCACGCAATCGGAGTAATGGTTGAGATAAGTCATACGCGCTCAGAGATTTTGCTTTGTTCGACAAAATCGTAAAAGATTTCACAGAAAATTATTGCATCGATATGGATCAGATCTTTGTCGTCGGACATTCGCTTGGCGCTTGGTTTACCAATAGCTTATCGTGTGCTCGCGGAAGCGTTATCCGTGCTATCGGAAGTGTCGGTGGTGGAACAACCATTAATACATGTAACGGACCAGTAGCTGCTATCACGATGCAAAATCCTGATGATAATCTCAGCCCATACGCTGCCGCAGTGACCGCTCGCGATCAGATGCTCAGACAAAACGAATGCAGCGATGAAACTAAACCATTTGGTTCTCAGGGTAATTGTGTTATCTACACCAAATGTCTCAAAGATGCACCAGTCATATGGTGTCCATATACGGAATCTTACAATTCCAACGGCAGTTATTATCCCCATCTCTGGCCTGATTACGCAGGGGAGCTTATCTTGGATTTCTTTGAAGGCTTGCAATAAAAAAAACCGACCGTTAGTTAGACGGTCGGTTAAACTATTTTTTTGTGGAATTTTTTTTATTGTTTTTGGAATTCTCCTTCTAAGAATTTTCCGCCGAAAAAATCGCTTCCCGCCAATCGTTCATCTCGATTTCATTCGGAATCAGGTCCAACGAGTTTGATAAATACTAGGGTATTTCCTTTCAGATCAAATTCATAATAATTGTTGTTGTTTCCGAAATCCGCATTATATATTCTTACGATATTTCCTTCTTTGGTTCGTGTAGGTACTACATCATTTTCTCGTTCGTCATCTTCATAATCTCTAGACTCAAAAAGAGATCCTTCTACTGTTCCATCTTCTAGAAAATTGATCATCCATTCGTCGCTTTCTTCAGCCGCAGATTCTGAACTTGTCCATCTGAATGTTCATTCTCGCACTCCTACCATATCATCTGTCTGTGATTTAGTAGTTGTCTTTTGAGGTTCTTCTGTTGTTTTTTTTGTGGTGGTGAGATAACTTTCGAGATTGTTGATCAATGCTTCCAACGCTTCCTGATCTTTTCTCTGCTCGTTTTCTATACTGGTATTTTGATGTTCCAATAGCCGAGGATTTACCTCTTCTTGGCTAAGCGTGCTGACATATATCGGCGCTTTGTATTTTTTGATGTTTGCAAATTCTTCTGTTTTTTCGTATGCGGGAAGCTCTATTCCTATAATCTTACCTTCTTGAGCCGCTCACCTAAAGGATTCCAGTGCGATCATCACTGCACTAAACTTTTCGAAACCATTTTCCAAATTGTTTGGGATGTCTGTTATACTGAGAACGTTAGCTATCGGTTCGGTGATCGTGCGTACATCACCCACGATGCTTGAGATTTTGTTGTGATTTCCCAATGCAATCTTGGCTCCGTCGTCGGCTACCTCGAGGACGAGATCAGCACCACCTACAATTACTGCAGCTTGGGTAAGCAATCATTTCCCCGCCAAAGCTGCTACACCTCATCCTACCGCGATTCCTCATACATATCCAGCTACTTTACATCCGTCTTTGATGACGGTAGCGCTTGTTTCTAGTTTCTGAAACGTATCTCCTGCTTCGTTTCGGGCATCTGCTTCCACTTGCGCTTGATCGTTCTTGAGTATTTTGAATGCGGTCTTGGCGTCTACGCCAAGATGCTTTGCTAGCGTAGCTATTTTTTTGCCTGCGGGAGCTTTGTCGAATATATTGGATATTTCGTTTCTATCATACGCTGCTGCTTTGGGAAATAGGGAAAAAGCAACTTCTCCTGCCATAGCATTGGCGTTGGTTTCCAATGTTGTTGCGTCTATTTCCAGCTGTTCTCGGTTTTGGATCAGTTTGGTCATCTCTGCATTTCGTTTGTCGTATTCGTATCCTGATGCTTGTAGCAAGAGCAGGTCCGTTTGGTAGCGGAGTCCTATGTAGGCTTTGGAAATGTTCATAGTCTTTTGGTAGACTTGTTGTTCCATAGTTTTGTCTGTGTCTGTGTTTCCGCATCCAGCGAATATTCCAAGTACGAGTGTGCATCATAGTAAGATAATCGTCGTTGTTTTTTTCATTGGCTTGATGATGTATAAAATAAAAATCTTTTATGTTTTTGTATGTATAGTTTTGTCGGAAAAATCATAGAGAAAATAAGAAAAATGTTGTAAAAAAACCGACCGTTGGTTGGACGATCGGTTAATGTTTTTTTAGAAATTTTATTATTCTGCTTCTACATTACCTGCATTAGGCTCTGGATCTTGTGGATCTGGGCAGTCGCCATCGAAATTAGCTTGTGCATTGCATCGTGTTCCATCGACTCTTTTGCACATCGGTGTAGGTGTTCCGACGCCACTTAATTCTCCGCCACCGATGACGCAGTATACTTCTGCATCGTTTTCGTAGCCAGTGATTTTCATTCCACCTTTAGGACAGTCGCCACGCATAAGCGCCCATTCTTCGCATTGACGATTGTCTTCGAACATACAGACTCCGTACTGTCCTTTTTTATTTTCTCTGATTTCCAGTGTACCTCCATTATCCAAACAATTCACGGAAGCAGGATTAGCTATGCCAATCTGTGTCTCTTGTCCCATTTTGACTCACTTGTCCAATCGATCAGTTTTTTGTGTGATAAACCATATGCCAGCGCATATAACGAGGACTATAATCGCCCAAAGAAATTTTTTCATGTGTGTATATAAAGTAATAAAAACTACTTTTTAATTTTTTTCCATCTCTGCAATCCTGGTATCTGCCGTATTGCTAACCATCTGAATATCCTTCGTCGTCCCATCTCTTTCTTCAATACCTTATTTACCAATTTTTGCATCTCTTTGACGGTCATATTCGGTTTTTTAAATTTACCATTTTCATAACAAGAACTACAATACATTTTACTGATTTTTCCATTCTTTTCTGTGCCTCATCACTTCTTATCCATCTTCATGGGCATCCCGCAGGACTGACATTGTTTGTAGACCTTTTTCATGGAGATATTTTTATATGAAATAAAAAATTATCCCTCCAGCAAATCATGTACTTTCTGCAAGTGCTTATCATCTACATGGGTGTAGATCTGTGTTGTCGTGATTGATGCGTGTCACAATAATGTCTGCACAGCTCTGATGTCGGCTCACTTCTTTATTAGCGTCGTGGCGAAACTATGTCTCAGGGTATGTGGCGTCACTTTTTTATTGATACCTCAAAAATTTGCGTATTTCCTGACTATTTCTTCGATACTATTTCTACTGAGATGTTCGCCGAATCCATTTCTTGAAAGACTCATAAACAGATACGGACTTGTATCGTTTCTTAATTCCAAATATTTTTTTAATGCGTCGATAGCGGATTTTGTCGCAAATACCGAACGAAGTTTTGATCATTTCCCGACAACCGAGAATTGGTTGGAATCCAGTTTTATATCTTTTTTTTGAAGCGTGATAAGCTCGGTAACTCTCAGTCCTGTTCCGTATAAGAACTGGAGAACTGCGAAATCTCTCGCTTGCTGTAATTCATTTTTTGTATATTCAAGTGGCGCAGCAAGAATTCTTCCTATCTCTTTATCATCGAGATAATTCACCTCCCTTGGTGGTGTTTTGGCGAGTTCCAGTTTATCGGGACTCATACAGTCGATATCATTTTTAAGTACGAATTTCAAAAATGCTCTGATAGCAACGATGTGATAGTTGATCGTTCTGACATTCAACCCATTTTTATGAAGTGCCATTCTGTAGTCGAGGAGCTGCATACGATTCACTTTACCGATTTCGATGTCACCAACAAATTCCAAAAATCTATTGAGCCACAGACTGTAGTTTTCAATCGTTTTTGGGCTAACATTTTTTTCATACTGCAAATAATACGTGTACTTCTCGAGCAACGCACTGATGGTGGTAGAGGAAACGGTGTGTTTGAAAAAAGATTTCTTCGGTGAAAGATTATTCGGTTGTTGCTTCTGGTGTTGGTGGGGTCATGTCCTGAAACTCATTAGGGATTTCTTGAGAAGGTGATGAAGTCTCTGTTTCGATCATAGGTGCTTCTTCGGTCATCGGTTCTGGTGTTGGTGTGATGATTGCTTCCAGTTGCGCTATATATTGATCGAATTGTGCAAAGTATCAACTGAGATTATCTATTTCTTCTCCGTTTGCAATCTTTGTTAGGAAATCGGTCGCTTTTTTGGAAATGTACAATCCGTATTTGATGACGGTATTGTTGTTGATCGCTTTGCCTTGTGCTAAGAGCTCATTTCCTTTGTTTACATAATCAGTGAGTTTGCTGAGATCTGTTTCTTCTGTAGCAGTTGGTGTTTCTGTTTCCAAATCATTTAGTTCTCAAAAATCAGTATCTTCTGTTGCTCCTGTCATTTCTTCTCCTGTAAGGGTATCTATAGCTCCACTTAAGTCATCTACCATGCCTGTTTCTGCTATGATCTCTTCACTTGCGTGCATTTGGTCTTCTCAACCGAACATATTGGCAAATTCTAGAGGATACATTGTTTTGAGAATGAAATAGGTAGTGAATCCTAATGCTGCGAATAGTACCACAAAAAGCAGTGTTTTGACTCCTTTGGTTTTGTTGTGGAGGATTGCTGCTGATGGAAGAGTACTTCCTATGATTGCAGATGAAGGAATGGATGTCTGTGTTGTTGGTAGCGTAAATGCTGGTGCTGTCATCGGTTCTGCTGATATTGTCGTTGGTGTGGACGGTATCTGTTCGACTGGTGCTGGAGTTTCTTTAGTTGTTGTTTCAACCCCATCCTCGTTTCTTCATATATTAGGCAAGTTTTCATCTGTTGGAGCTGGATTCATAGATGGAGGAGTGCCGAGCATTGCATCTAGATCAAACGTCTTTGGTGTCTCTATACTTGGTGGTGTCTGTGTTGTTATATTTGCTTCAGAAGCTAATCATCATGCACTTGCGTGCATATTCAGATCTTCTATGATTTTCATATCATTAGCGAGTTCTGCTGGTGCTTCTGTAGTGATAGGCTCTTGGATAACGGTAGTGGATATTTGTTCTGTTTCGGTGGAAGCAGAACTTTCTCAGGAAGGAGATACACCTTCTGTTTTCGGAACTTGTGTTTGCTCTGGTGGAGTTTCTGTTTGTTCTGGTGGAGTTTCAGCTATTGGTTCTCCGATATCTTCTCTTTTGTTTTCAACAACTGGAATCTCTTCTGTAGGTGCTTCAGCTATTGGCTCTATGGATATTGGCTCAATGATCTCTTCAATCACTGGTGTTTCTCTACCTGCTTGCTCAACGACTGGTACAACTTCTAACTCTTCTTTGGTTGGCCTGGTCATTTCTGCATTTTTTTGATCTTCAGCCTTGAGTCGATCATCATTTTTTGGTACTTCAGGCAAATTGAGATCCAAGCTCAGATCCAATTCAGGTTGTGGAGTTTCAGTAGCAGGTGTTGCTGGAGTTTCCGTTTTTGGTGCTTCTTCAAGATTGATTTGCAGATCTTGTGTTGGTGGGGTTGTTCATGTTGTAGTGTCTACCATAATTTTAGCTTAAAGTTTAAAGCTCAAAGCATAAAGCCTTCTGTTTTTTGGCTTGTAGCTTCAGTCTATGACTATTATAGTCTGAATGGTGAATTTTGTCAAAAAAGGGCGTATTTATGCCCTTATTTAGTTGACTTTTGTATAAAAATTTATCCTACGTGTCTTCCGAGAACTGCTCATCGGATTTTGATATTTGGATAATGGAATTTTATGAGTTTGGCGAGTTCATTTATCGTAGATCAGGTAGTCGTGATGTCGTCCACAATCAGGATGGTTTCGTTGCCGGTTAGTGTGAGATGTGGAATCAGAGAAAATACATTTTTCAGATTCTTTAATCTGCCTTCCCTATTCAAGCTTGCCTGTGTTTTGGTGTTTTTCTTCTTTTTCGCCAATTCTACTCGTGGAATTCCTGTGATTTCACTCAGCTTTTTGGCCAATATTTTTGACTGATTGTATCCTTTGACGAAATATTCCCTGTATCGATGAGTGGGGACCCGTGTAATCAATTTAGAATTTAGTTCCGGCTGCAATCCGTGGCGCCAGAATGACGATTTAGAATTTTGAAACGATTGGTTTGCTTGTAAGGCGATAACTAGCCTTTCGACCAAAAATCCACCGATATCTTTTTTGTGGAAGTATTTGAGCTTCATAATCAATCTTTTGAGTAAACTATCGTATCTGAAGGGGATGATGATTCCTTCCAAAAGGAAATTCTTCTCTGACTTACAATTCAAGCAGACCTTGTAATCAGCGGAAAATCTATGACAGACCGGGCAGATCTCCGGATGGGGCTGTAACTTCTTTTTGCAGGATTTACACAAATAAGCTCATTGTTCGGAGCAGAGGACACATTGTCTAGGGAATATGAGTTCGATCAGGTTCATGATTGCAGTATATATTAGTAGTTGTAGAAAAAAATGGACAAAAGTAGGAAAAAGCTCCGGCGTATGGTAAACCTCATTCCGGCGCCCTCACTCTATTACGTCATTCCCGCGAAGGCGGGAATCCAGTTTGCTTAGTATGGATTCCCGATCAGGTCGGGAATGACGTGACCATGGAGGGGCGCCCGGAAATTAAAAAAAGGAGCTCACAGCTCCCCGTTTTCAATTATACCATTTGGTATGGTATAATTTCGACATCACCCCGCAGTACTGCGATGGTTGTGTCTCAATTATGTCTAGTCTATAAACACCTTATTTTTTGATGATAGCTTCGATCGCAGCGAATCCCATTTCCTCTTTATCATTGATGAGAATGTAGAGTTCGTCTCCTGCTTTACCTTTGAAAAAGGTTACGGCAGCTTGATTGAGGAAGTAATTTTTACCGTCATCTGTGATCGCTACGAACTTGTTGTCATCAGTTTTGGAAAGTATTGCTCTTACATGTTTTCTTTCTACTGGCTGAATCAGTTTGTAGATGAATTTTCCGTCTTCGAGTATTTTGAGCTTGAGATAATCTCAAGGAACCAATTTAGTCTTGCTTGAATAGTTCAATGGTACAGGGTATTTTTTCTGATCTGCTCCGATCATAAAGTATCCATCGAATTTTCCTTCAACTACTTCCGCATTTTCTTCGGAGTAGCTCTTCAATTCTGGCATTCCTGTTTGTTCAGCATCTTTGTGCTCTACACTTTCAGGATCTTCAGGATCGAATTTCGCTAATTGATTGAGTGTCAATCTCATTCTTTTCATGTCATTTTCGATGTTACCCAACATGTTTTGTACGAATTGTACCATCTGCTGATGCTTCTGCATCATCTCTTCTTTGTTTACTTTCTTTGATGCTGCAGCTTTTGCAGGAGTAGCTGGTTTAGTTACTTTGGGTTCTGCTTTTGTCGCTGTTTTGGTCTCTACCATTTTTTGTTTTTGTTTATGATGTAAAATGAGTAAACGATCAAGCGCTTAAACGCACAAACGATATTTTTTCGTTTCTTTGTTTTTTATCGCTTTGTCGTTTCATTGTTATCAAGTATAACGGTTTTGCGAAAATATGCAAATTTTTTTTGGTAGCATGTTTTTTTCTTGTTTTTACATACAAAATCTGCATATATGATATATTCATGTAATTTTCGTTGTTGGATTTTACACTTTAAATATAAAAAACACATGAAAAAATTATTGAGCATATTGGCTGCTTGTTTGCTTCTGTTTTGAACAAGTTTCGCAGTCGAAGGAGATCTTCGAGATCGAATGGATAATCTCAATGATGAAATCCCGTTTGGATATGCGGCCAGTCAAAAAATCACTGTCGATTCGATATCTGTGGATAAAATTGTCATAAAATCACCTGTCATCGAGGATGAACTTGGCAATAAGATCACAAAATATACGGTTATGTTTTCACAATATCCTCTCTCTCAAATTCTCGAAAACAGCACTTTGCTCGACAACTCCAAAGAGAAAACTTTTGAATTTACGACTGTGGGCACTGGCGTAACCATGGAACTCAATGCTACGACAGATGGTATCACTCCTACCAATGTCTATTATCTTTCTGTCATCCCTAAGGATAATAATGGTATACTCGGAGAGATTTCCAATGAGATCCGATTTAAGCTTGCTACACAGAAATATGGTGAATGAACTCCTGATGAAGCAACAACACATACTGCTGCAGGAGCTGATATGAGATTAGCAAACATCTCTCATACCCAAGCTGGCAATAAAGCGACTTTGAGATGGACTGCTATCGATGGTTCTGATTCAATTGATCTTTTCCTCCGAAATCCTACCAGCGAACAATTCGATAGGTTGACTACTGTCAGTATGAATGCAGAAACTTACACCTTTACCCTTACGAGAAATGGCGAATATATCGTCAATTTTAAGCCGAACAATGGCGGAACTGAATATCACTACACTTTCGTAGCCAATGGTATTACTGCAGGCACAACAGCAACTACTACTAATCCTGTCATCGGTAATAATATACCTGCTACTGGACCAAAGGAAAATATTCTCATTGCATTGGCGATAGCTGCTGTCATCTATATTGTTTATAGGAGAGCAAGAGCAAAACACTAAGATACTATTGATAAAATGATAAAAAAGTCCGCAAATGCGGGCTTTTTGTATATAACGGTTGATGGTATGGTGTCGTGCGGGAGTACGAGGCGAATACTTATCAG
>CAZJFP010000019.1:0-21079 GCA_964545415.1 uncultured Candidatus Peribacteria bacterium | reverse complement strand
GATTCAGAGAATTTTTTCAAAGTCATAGGAAATTTTGTCGGTGATGCCAAGAAAGAATTCAAGGCGGAATTGTCCAAAGATCTCGCGAACGAAGAGGAGACCAAGAATTTTTTGGACTCCTGCAAAGACGCACAATACAAGGTAGAAAGCATCGAAGTGAAGCCAGGCAAGAAGTCGCCTTCAGCGCCGTTCACCACCTCTACCCTGCAACAGGAAGCCAGCAGGAAATTAGGATTCTCCGTAGCGAGAACCATGCAGGTCGCACAAAAATTGTACGAAGCGGGATTCATCACCTACATGAGAACGGATAGCGTCAACATCTCCGATTTTGCCGTCAAAGCCGCTCAAGACGAGATCAGCAAAAGATACGGCAAGGACTATTCCAAGCCGACGCATTATGTAACGAAGTCTAAGGGTTCACAGGAAGCGCATGAATGTATCAGACCGACCCATATGGAAAATCAGATCGCGGGAGGCGACGCTTCAGAAAAAAGATTGTACGAGCTCATCCGGAAAAGAACTATCGCATCACAGATGGCGCCGGCTGAGGTGGAAAAGACCAAAGCGACGATCAGCATATCTACGAACAACAAGTTCAATTTCATCGCCAGCGGAGAAGTCGTGAAGTTCGATGGATTCTTGAAAGTCTATTTCGAGTCCAAGGACGAAGACGAGGAAGGAGAAACCGCAGGAATGTTGCCGAAGATGACGAAGTGAGAACAGTTGGTCAATCAGATGATCACGGCTACCGAAAGATTCAAAAATCATCCGCCAAGATATACGGAAGCGAGCTTAGTAAAGAAGCTGGAAGAGCTCGGCATCGGAAGACCGTCAACCTACGCGCCGACTATTTCGACTATCCAGAAAAGGTGATATGTCGTCAAAGAAGATAGGAACGGCGTTGAAAGGAAATTCATGGAATACACGCTCAGATTGTGAGTGGTGAAATCAGAAGAAAAAAAGCAGATGACCGGAGCGGAAAAACAGAAGCTCTTCCCTACGGATATATGAATGGTCGTCAATGACTTCCTCTGCGAGCATTTCAAAGATATCTTGGATTACAACTTCACGGCCAACGTGGAAGGCGAATTTGATATCATCGCGGAAGGAAAGATGAAACGAGTCCAGATGCTCAAGGAATTTTACGGACCGTTCCACAAGGACGTAGAAAACACGATGAAGAACGCAGGAAAACAGAGTGCTGATAAGGAACTCGGAAGAGATCCCAACACCGGAAAACTCGTCGTGGCAAGAATAGGAAGATTCGGTCCTATGGTGCAAGTAGGAACCGCGCAAGACGAGGAAAAGCCAAAATTCGCATCCCTCAGACCAGGACAGACCATCGAGACATTGACGCTCGAAGACGCATTAGCGTTGTTCGCGTTGCCGAGAGTCGCAGGCAAGTATGAAGGCGAGCCGATCACCGTCGCGGTAGGAAAATTCGGACCATATCTCAAATACAAGAATCTATTCGTTTCCATCCCGAAGACCTTGGATCCGTACACGATCACCATGGAAGAAATCATCCCATTGGTGGAGAAGAAAATCGATACCGAGAAAAATAAATATATCAACACCTTCGATGATAAGGGTAAAAAAGTCGAGGTCTTGAATTGACTCTATGGAGCGTATATCAAATATGAAGGAAATAATTATAAGATACCGAAAGGAGGAAAAGATGCCTCTGATCTTACCTTGAAGGATTGTCTCGATATCATAGCGACAGGCCCTAACAAAGGAAAGGCTCCAGCAAAAGCGGAGAAAAAAACAACCAAAGCCAAGAAAGAGAAAGTAGAGAAAAAACCAGCTGCTAAGAAATCGCCAGCGAAAAAAACAGCCAAGAAGAAGTAAACAATTCCCTATATCTACCCAATCCCTCGACCGTCGTCCGGGGGATTTTTTTTATTTCCCCGAATCCAACAATGTATTTCTCGTTCATACATTCAATAATGATGTCATCTGCGTAATCGCTGTCTGATTGAGCAGCTGCAACCTTTGGTTTTGTGGAACATGGAGTTTGATATATTCCGCGTTGAGACTTTCCATATTTGCGAGGATGATGAGCTGCTCTATCGTTGCGTAGTCTCTGATGTTGCCTTGTTTTCAATTATTTTTTGATTGCCATTGTTTTGCCGTCATCCCGAACAAAGCGAGATTGAGTACGTCCGCTTCGTCAGCATAGAGGATGTTGATATCATTCTGAGAAAGTTCTTTTGGGATAAGATTGTCTTTGATAGCGTCCGTATGGATCTTGTAGTTCATTTTGGTGAGGAATCTTTTTACGTTCCATTCTAAGGAGTGTGTCTCTTGTGCTTTGAGTCTCTGAAATTCTTTGATGAGATAGAGCTCAAATTCTACAGAAATCCATGATGCAAACTTTATAGCAATGTCCTTATAAGCGAATGTTCATCAATATTTTCCCTTTTTAGAAATTATGCCAATAGCATTTGTTTTTTCTATTCGTTTTTTTGGTGTCATACTAAAAGTATTTCATCAGGCTTGATTTTTAAATCCATCGAATTCGATGGATTTAAAAAGTGGATTATACAACATTTCCCGGAATCAAAGGTATTCAATGGTGTTTTTTGTTCTCATTCGGTTCTGCAAAATATAATCAGATCTCTCAGGATCTTTATATCTCGCAATATCAGTTAAACTAACATAATCATCATTTCTAGTTTTGAAAACGGAGACGTTTGATCAAAGAACTTTAATTTGCTGATTTTTTTTCATGATACAAAAAAAGATGCTAAAAAAACGGTAAAGCATCTCATTCCTTTTGTTTATTGGCAACTACTTGAATTGTAGTAAATTGTAATAAAAAAATCAAGAGATTGTCTATTTTTAAAGGCGTCGAATTCGACCATGTTAAAATTTGGATTATTTTTCTATCTTGTAATTTTTCACTAAAAGGCTACCCTACAAAACAACGATTGCCTGAGGGCTTTTTTTATTTTATTACTCATATATGATGAAAGACTTTATGATACTGGCTATCAATCCCGGTTCTACTTCCACCAAGATCGCCGTATACCAAAACACGGAAGAACGCTTTATCAAAAATATCAAACATCCTGCAGAAGAGATTGCAAAGTATCACCATGTCGCTGACCAGTTCGCATTCCGCAAGGAGTTGATTCTCCAAGAGCTGCAAGCAGCGAATATAGCTATAGAAACCCTAGATGCGATCGTGGGAAGAGGAGGAATTTTGAAACCGATACCGTCTGGAGTATATGAAGTCAATGACGCTATGGTCCACGATCTCCAGGATGCACCGCTCAAAGAACATGCCAGCAATCTCGGAGCGTTGATTGCAAGAGATATGGCAAAGGCTATTCCGGGCGCTAAAGCATTTATCGCTGATCCCGTCGTTGTCGACGAACTTACGGATGTTGCCAGGATGTCGTGACATCCTTTGTTCAAACGCGAATCTATTTTCCATGCATTGAACCAAAAAGCTATCGCTCGTCAGCACGCTGCAAGCGTAGGCAAGAAATACGAGGATATGAATCTGATTGTGGTCCACATGGGTGGCGGAGTCTCTATCGGTGCACATCAACATGGGAAAGTCGTCGATGTAAATAATGCGATAGATGGTGAATGACCATTTTCACCCGAAAGAAGCGGTGCTTTGCCTGCAGGTGATCTTGTCAGATTATGTTTCAGCGGAAAATACACGCAAGGCGAGATGATGAACATCATCGTCGGTAAAGGTGGTATGGTAGGATTCTTGGGAACGAATAATGCCTACGATGCCGAGATGAAAGCGTTGGCCGGAGACGAAGACGCGAAGAAAGTCTTTGAAGCGTTTGTCTATCAAGTAGCGAAGTATATCGGTGCTATGGCGACCGTGTTGAAATGCGATGTCGACGCGATCCTGTTAACCGGTGGTATGGCCAAGAGCACATGGCTGACCGATCAAATAGCGGATCGCGTCACTAGACTCGCGCCGGTACACGTGTACCCGGGTGAAGACGAGATGCGTGCGTTGGCCATGAATGGCCTTATGGCGCTCAAAGGCGAGATGGAGATCAAGGAGTACAAATAAATCGATCCGCTTGTATTTTTTTATCAAAACCGTAATAAACCATAGGTAATGATAAGGTTTTTCTACCTTCTACCTTTCACCTTCTACCAAAATTCGCCATGCGTGAGGACTATATGGACTATATGCCCGAAAGAGATCCTATCATGACTGAGACAGCTGAAGCGTTGGAAGATCTTCACGACGATATTTTGGCTTCACTAGAAGACGAACAAAAGCAACAAGAACCGCTTGAAGAATAAGAAAGCAAATCCACCCAACCCTCCTTTGTCAAGGAGGGCTAATTCCTCCCTTGATAAAGGGAGGTGCAGGAGGGATTTGTAGACGATATACATTTTACATTGTAAATTATTTATTTTGTTTTACATCCGGTACGAGCAACTCTCCGAATCACACCCGAGTTTCCGCGTATACAAGATACGTGAACAGGAACAGATTCTGCAGTATGTGCTCCACGAAAACCTGGTCAAGGTAACGGATGATTCACGAGAGTACCCAAAATATACCCATTATTTCATGCTGGACGAAAGCAGGTTCAGTTTTTTCAGATTCGATATTTTCCAGACTTTCGAAAAAAAATTCACCTATAATGATCTCAAAACCATCATAGACGAAAGATGTGAATCGACAAAAAAACACAACGATGTCGATGGGGAAAGGATCATGATCTATATCGACAATATTCATATCAACGGCGAAGAGAAGAAGCACGTCATCTGAGAGTCCGGGGAAATATTCTTTAGATTATATATTGTCTACCTCAACAAAAAAACAATGAACATCATCAATTCCGTCTATGGAAACCTTTTTGATCAACGCAATCTCAATCTCCTGCCGCAGTCGTTTCACACCCTGCTGTTTCTCAGAAACAATCTCAAAAAAGATAATTTTATTCTCCTCTATATTACTGAAAACTTCTGCAAAGCGATCAAGATCCAAAACGGATTTTACCATAGTGTTGAAACCTTGAACCTGTGAATGAGCGCGCTGAAACAAATGTACAAAGACAACGGAATCGTCCAATATCGGTATAAGACCTACGATTTCATCGAACAAAATCCATTGGCAAAAAATCTCGTCAAAGAGACGCTGCAGTTTTATTCGCAGCTCTTCTGCAAACGATTCAATGAAAAGAACTTAACCTGAACAGATGTCATCGTCATCTCCCCTATCACAAAAAATGTCCACTTCATCGAGACCTTCAATGAAGAATACAAGAAAATGACGAACAACTATGTCGTACCTTTTCATCATTCAGAAAAACTCAATACCTTCGGAAAGGTGCGAGATCCTGACGATATAGATGCTATCATCTTGATGAATCATGATGAAAAATTGAGAAATACGTTGCTGGGAAAAAATGACCTGGAATCATTACTCAGTGAAGAGACAGAACTATAACAAAAGCCCGGTAGTGTTACCGAGCTTTTTTATTATCCTTTCAACAAATCTGTCAGTTTTACGGAAACTGTTTTCGTTATTTTTTCGTATTTTTTGTCTGCTATAATCTGATCGAAATATCGTTCGTTGGCTCTGCCGGTGGATCATCAGAACACGCCTATGGCCGTTCTGAAATCACCGTTCTTGGTGTTGAAGACATAGAGTTTGATGCCTCTATGCTCGGAATAGTTGAGGTAATGATGTACCGTCGAAGGTAGCTTCGCAAGCTCTTTCTTGGTCAGAAAAAATTTATCTTCCTCTATCTTTATCAATAGGATATCTGACACATGATCAGCGATGAACTTCCTGATGTTCGAGAGAATCTTTTCATCATCAGATGTATAATTCTTCGCGAACTTGCTGTAATCTATGCTGTTGGCATACCCGCTTTCGAGATATTTCTTGATATCGGCCATCGTATACTTTATCATAAAGCTAAATTTTATGTTTCATAATAATAAACTCTATCCCTTGTTCCTTTGCTCGTATTCCTGTATGAATAAGTTTTTCTGGAATATTTTGTTCGATTGTCTGGAATCCAATCTTTTCGTAATATGATCACAATGCTCTTTTGGTTGCAAGATAGATATCATTGTTTCATCCCTTATCTGTGATAAGTTGTTGAGAGAGCGCTAATCAAAGTTTCTTTCCTCTCTGAGACTCATCCACTCGCAAAGATCACAATTCCCGCTGTTTAGGACCAATTTTATATAATCTTCCGAAGGCAAGAATTTTTCCCTTTTCATCTTTGATTGCATAAAATTGTTCTTTAGCAATCAAATAACGTGAAAGGTCGTTTTGTTCCATGATAGGAATCATCTGTGTGTAATCTATGTCAGCAATCTCTTTTTGTAAAGTAAGTCAGGGAGATACTGGATACTGCATGATTTTTTTATAAGGAATAAAAATCTATTTTTTCGGGATTCTGTAAACTACTTCATTGAGAAGTCTCTTAGGATCCAATGATTGTATTACGGTCACTTTTTCTTTGCCTTGCTCGTCCTTATCGACGATTCCTCCCAAACTTTCTGCAATTTTTCTGCTTCAGATATTGTCTCTATCTACGGGATATCTGATATAGTCGAATTCAAGATTTTTCTGTGCTCGCGCTTCTAATCACGCTACTGCTTCCCTTCAGATTTTTTTGCCATGCGCGGAGAGTTTTACTCGAATTCAGAGTTCAGGAATATTTTTTTTGATGCGATGCAGTCAAGCACTACCGAGAAATTCTTTCGTTACTTTATTTAAAATCGTCATTTGCAATTCATTTTCTTCGACTCTTTTTCTGAGTACGCTATCTACCCATGCTTTGGTTTCACTGATTTCTTTTGGGGTGCACGGCATCATATATCTCGTTACTTCGTCGGTGAATTCCTTGAAGATCTCTTCGGTATGTTCCTGTGTAGTAGGGACCAGGAGCAAGCGCTCAGTCTCTATGGTTACATCTTTGATATATTCCATGGCAATAGTAGTTAATGAGTAAATATCTAAGCAATAGCATTCCAGTCTTTTTCTTTGTCACGTCATTCCCGCGAAAGCGGAAATCCAGTTTACTTGGTATGGATTCCCGATCAGGTCGGGAATGACGTAAGCACTGGAATGATATCTTATTTGCACTATTCGTTGTTTTCTGGGATAAATCCTCCTGATTGGATGTCTCGCAGCTTCTTGTATATTCCGTTTTCTTTGGCCAACAATTCGCTGTGGCTTCCCTTCTCAATAATCTGACCCTTGTCCATCACAATGATCCTGTCCATCTTCATGATGGTGGATAATCTGTGCGCGATGACGATAGCGGTCTTGTTGCGGATAACTTCGTCCATCGCTTCCTGGATCAGATGTTCTGATTCCGAGTCTAGTGATGAGGTCGC
The DNA here is from genome assembly GCA_964545415.1 of uncultured Candidatus Peribacteria bacterium. Taxonomy (GTDB): domain Bacteria; phylum Patescibacteriota; class Gracilibacteria; order Absconditabacterales; family Absconditicoccaceae; genus CAJBLF01. The sequence continues at coordinate 13,723 of CAZJFP010000019.1, read as the reverse complement.
TTCGTCGAGGACGAGAATTCTTTTGTTTTCCAGGATCGCTCTTGCGATAGCAACTCTTTGTCTCTCTCATCCGGAAAGCTTGATTCCGCGTTCACCAACTAAGGTATCGTAGCCGTCTTTCATCTTGCTGATGAAGTCGTGACAACGCGCCATCTTGGCAGCAGCGATAATCTCTTCGTCAGTAGCATCGGGATTGCCGTAGGCGATATTTTCCCTGATAGATCTATGGAAGAGCACGGTATCTTGCGGAACCATAGAGATCTGTGATCTCAAACTATCCTGAGTAACTTGTGCGATATCTTGTCCGTCAATCATAATCTTTCCTCATTGGATATCAAAGAATCTGAACAACAATTTGACGAGCGTGGTCTTTCCTGATCCGGATTGTCCTACGATCGCGACCTTTTCTCCGGGTTTGATTCTGAGATCCAATCCATCAAAAATATTTTTGCCGTCAATATAGCTAAATTGAATATTTTCAAATGCTACTTTCCCTGCAGAAACATCTAACAACTTATCTGAATGATCTTGGATTTCATGCGGTTCATCAAGGATCTCCAACATCTCTGCCGATTCTCCGATCGCTCTATTGAGCTGTTTGAGGACTTGTCTGATATTGAAGAGCTGTTCAAATACTTTGAAGATATAGACTTGGATCAAGATGATCACTCCTGCAGAAATCGTACCTGCGCCTCGTGCCTTGATCGCCAGATAAATCGCGCCTATCTCGAATGCAAAGATCAATACGGTGCTCGCAAAAAACATCCGTTCTGATCTCATCCGTTTGACTCTTGTAAGACGCTCCCATTCTTTGATGACTCCATCGAATCTTTTGATCTCTCTCGGGACTGAAGCGAAGGTAAGTATATTGAAGTTGTTGGTGATCGTATCAGCAAGTTCTCAAGTTGTTTTGGAGTCCTGCTCGTTAGCCATGATCTCGTATTTGGTGTTCCGTTTGAAAAAGAGATATTGAAAGAATCCGAACACAAGGATAAATCATAGAAATACTAATCAGATTGTCAGATCTTTTTTTCCCACTACAACGATAATAAACGGGAGGAAGATAAACATCCTCAAAAGATTGAAGACGAAATTGTCCACCATATTTTCATAAGAGTATGCTAACTTACTTATCTTCTTAACGAGCGATCCCGAAAAGTTGTTGGTAAAAAATCTGAACGAATGTTTATGTAAGTAAGCGAAACATTGCTGAAATATCCTGCGCATCACCTTCGGTTCCAAACTCACGAGTCAGAATCCCACCATCCTCCATCCTCCGATAGAAAACAGTTCGATGATCGCCATAGTAACCAAAATCCCCATCAGAACAGGCACCAACGCTGCTCTGCTTCCTTCGCCTATTTGCACGATATCGACGATCTTGGTATAATAGATGGGGAGAATCAAGCTTGCTAATGATGCAAAAACCATACCTACGGTAGCGATAATGAACGGTCGTTTTCTCGTCATCGTCATCTTCCAAAAATACGAAATCACTCTTCGCGCTCCGATAGTCTTGTTCTTCTTGTAATCCTGTCACATGGTAGTAGGGTGAAATAATAAAGCAGCGTTTGCAGCTATATCGCCGCTTGTGCGGCATTGTTCTCTCGGCCAACCCTGCTGAAGCAGGGATTGACGTTCGAAACAAAAAAAGCTACGGATTTTTTCTGTTCCGTAGCTTGATATCATGTGTATATATTTACTGTTGTGTCATGGTAAAATATATCTCCGGTTGGTATCAAGCCACGGTATCTGGTGCAAATGAAATCATCACATTCAAATATGTTGTTTTCATCGGCTGCGGAGAAAAATCAAAATAAAACGCTTTCATATATCTATATGAAGAAGTAGACACTTTGTGACAAGAAAATAGCGAAAAATTTTTATACCACCTTAACAGAGTCTTATGGGTGGATATTTTTGACGATCTTTTCTATCGTCTGTGGTGTCCATGATCTTTCATGAAGCAGTATCGTATCTCCTAGTTTCATCCTTGCGATATCCTCATCTTTTGGGACACGTGCACAATCCCGAAGATCGACATCCTGATGCCGGAACATAGGAGTCTCATAGCCAAGCGAATCGAGGAAAGCATCGAACTCCTTCCTGTAATATTTGGGAGGTTGATTGCCGTACGGGTATCTGATATATTTTTTTTCTCGAGGGATGTCAGCTTCTTTATAGAGGGACTCGATAACAGAATCTGCAGTCAGAATCTCGCGTTTTGCTTGACCCATAGTAAGCCTATGAAAATTAGGATGAGAAGTACTATGATTTCAGACATGATGTCACATCTTGAGGACTTTCACCACGCTTTGCCTAGTATTTTCCGTCACGCCTGCGGTCACGATATAGAAAATTCATCTATACTGATGATCGTCCAATGTCTTGGCTATATCTATCATGTATTTGCTCGGTCCGTCATCGATGGTAAACAGCACATCGTTTTTCACGTGTTTCATGACTGTTTCCTTTTTTGGCATATCATTTGTGCTGGAAGTTGTATTCGCATCCGTATCATTCGTGAACTGAGGAGTAGCTAACATCCCTGCTGTAAGCGTCAATCATGCTAACCGTTTTTTCATCTATCAGATAAGAAGATAAATAGTTTGTACGGTTATGTTTTTGTTTGGTATGTTAGGCCAATGGCGTGCCTGTCATTTCTTTCGGCACTTCAAGTCCCATAAGTTTCAGTACGGTCGGTGCAATATCGGAGAGACCTCCATTTGTACGTTTAAGCATTTGGACATTTCATCATTGGATATATCGCAACGGCACAGGATTCATGCTATGCGCGGTCATCGGCGCCTCCGGCGTACCCATATCATCGCTATTGCCGTGATCAGCAGTGATTAATAATTCGAAATCGTTCTTGTCACAGAACGCGATGATATCTCATACGATAGTATCAAGTTTTTTGATGGCGGTAATAACCGCATCCATCTTGCCGGTATGACCTACCATATCGCCGTTGGCGAAGTTGGTCACGATGAAATCGAAATCGTTCGCCTTCGCGATGAATTCGTCGTAGATCTCCTGCGCGGACATCTCGGGATCTAAATCGTACGTCGCTACTTTGTGCGAAGGAACTAAGATATCTTTTTCACCGTCTCGGACGATTTGTTTGTCGCCATTGAAGAATTTGGTGACGTGAGCGAATTTTTCCGTCTCCGCGAGATGTAATTGACGGAGCTCATTGTGTGAAAGCGTTTCAGATAACGTATTGGTTATCTCCATCGGTTTGATGAACAGGTTGCCTTCATATTCTTTGTAGTATTTGGTCATCGCAACAAAATAGATGTCCTTGAGCGGTTTGGTCATGAAATTTTTGTCTCGTGTCGGATACAGGTCAGCGGTCTTTTTGTTCATAGAAACCATGATCGCCTGCGTCATCTGTCTCGCTCTATCAGAACGGAAGTTGAGATGGAAGACGGCGTCGCCGCTCTCTATCTGTTCTCCACCCACGAAGCTAACCGGCTTGATGAATTCGTCCGTGATGCCTTGCTCGTATTGTTTCGCGATATATTCGCTCGGTGTGTCGCTGGTCTGCATCTGAGAGAATGCTATTTCATCATAGGATTTCTGAATCCTTTCCCGGTTGTTGTCCCTATCCATACCATAATACCTTCACGCCAATGATGAGATATGGACGTTGGGATATTTTTCCAAAAATTTTTCGAATTTGACCATGAGATCATACGCAGATTTTGGATCAAGATCACGTCCGTCTCAGAAGAGATGGAGCGCTACCGTAATATCGTTGGGGATTATTTTTAATATTTTTGCCAAATGCGTGTCCATCGCATGTACACCGCCAGGACCGAACAATTGGAGTAAATGAAGTACGGAATTGTTTTTTTTGCAGTGTTCGATTCATGCTGTGAACTCAGATAATTTCGCGAACGATCCGTCGTCCAATATATCGTCTATTTCGACGAGATTCTGTTTAATGATTCTTCCGGAACCGATGGTCATGTGACCGACTTCGGAATTTCCCATCTGTCCCTCGGGAAGTCCTACCGCTCTGCCGCAAGCATCAAGTGAAGCGTATGGTTCAGAAAATAGTTTTTTGAATATCGGAGAATTAGCCTGGATGATACCGTTGTGCTTAGGATCTTTTGTGTTGATACCGAAACCATCGAGGATGAGCAATGCGAGTTTTTTCATAGCAATAAGGTAACAAAGGTAAATTCGTATCTGATATCATAATGATTTCCTAGTGAATTTCAATGTTACTCCGGATATAAACAATTTGAAATTTTATTTTCTTTTTTTTACAACCTCCTCTTCGACTTTTTGGCGAACAACCTCACCCCACCTCTCCTGTCAGAGAGGAGTGTCTGCTGAGTTCTCCTCTGACAGGAGGAGAAACGAAGAGGAGGTTGTTTGCTCAGTTACTCTGACTCTACGAACATCGTCTTGCTCCTGTACTGCAGTGCCTCCGCTAAATGTTTCACCGCGACTGTTTCTTCTCCTTGGATGTCGGCTATCGTCCTCGCTAGCTTGATAGTGCGATGAACGACTCTAGTAGATAACGTCAGCTTCCTCGCTGCCTCGGCTAAGAAATTTTTACAGTCGTCGGTGAGCGGAATCAATTCATCGATATGTTTCGACGTGATCTGAGCATTGGACGTGATCGACATTCAGAGGAATCTTTGTTGTTGGATTTTTCGTGCATTGATGACTTTGTCGCGGATGGTCGCTGAACTTTCGCCTTTGATATTGTCGAGGACTTTTTCTATATCCTCACGCGGTATTTCGAGCACCATATCGATGCGGTCCAAGAGCGGTCCGGAAATCTTCGCCTGATATCTTTTGATATCCATATGTGAACAGCTGCAAGCTTTTTCACGATCTTTGTAGTAGCCGCATATGCACGGATTCATCGCCGCGACGAACATAAAATTGGCCGGATATTGGATAGTTCATGAGACGCGCGAGATGACGACACTCTTGTCTTCCAGCGGCTGACGAAGGACTTCGAGCACCTCGCGCGGAAACTCGGTCAACTCGTCGAAGAATAAGATTCACTTGTGCGCGAGCGAAATCTCTCCCGGCGTGAGACGACTTCATCATCAGGTAATGGAAATCTTAGAGGCCGTGTGATGCACCTGACGGAATGGCCTTCTGGTGATAAGCGGTAACTCCTTGTTCAGTTTACCAACGACGGAATATATTTGTGAAACTTCTAAGATCTCTTCGAATCCTAACGGTGGTAGAATGCTCGGCAATGCTTTGCTCAGTAATGTTTTTCAACTTCAAGGAGCTCCCACCATGAGGATATTGTGGAAACCTGCAGCCGCGATCGCGAGCGCTCTCTTGGCGAGCAAATGTCACTTGATCTGTGCGAAATCGACGTCATGCTCTTTGCCTTCTTGATATAACATTTCGATATCTTTGGCTTGGTCGATCGGAGTAAAATTTTTTCCATAGACAAAATATTCCACAATCTCACTGAACATCTTCAACGGATAGATCGTGATCCCCGGGACGTATTCCAATTCGTAGACATTCTCCTCCGGCACGAAGAAATGCTTGTATCCATGCTGCATCGCGCTGATGACAGAAGGTAATAATCCGTTAACTCTTTTGACGCTACCGTCCAATCCCAGCTCTCAGAAGAACAGAAAATCATCCACCTTGAGCGAAATATTGTTCTCGTAGATCAACAGCAAAATAGCTACCGCCATAGGCAGATCGAAACTTGTCCCGACTTTTCTGATATCGGAAGGAGAGAGATTCAGTACAATTTTTCTCTTAGGCAATTCTATGGCAACATTGCGAAACGTCGCTTTTAAGCGCTCTTTGGACTCTTTGATTGCAGTGTCGGGCAGTCATACGATTTCAATCGTCGGCAGCGATTTGCTTGAATCCGCTTCGATGATGATCTCGTAGCCTTCAAGTCCGACGTTCGCATAGGTTTTCACTTTTTGGATCATTAATTGAATTTAAAATGTAAAATTAAAAATTACGAATTATGATTTTTCTTTCTCTCACTATTTCTTCCAATTCACTGATGACTCATTCAAGATTCTTCTCTATATCCTCGTTTCTAAATCTGATCACGAGCACACCCTTCTTGTAGATCTGAGCATCTCTACATTTATCATAATCAACGCTATCATTATGATATCACCCATCGAGTTCTATTCACAAAAGCAGTTCGGGACAATAGAAATCAAGAATGAATGATCAAATCACTTTCTGTCTTCTGAACTTATAACCAAACAATCTCCTATCTTTTACCATCCACCAAAAAATCCTCTCTACTTTTGTGGAGACTTTTCTATTCTCTCTCGCGTAGTCTATATAGGCGCGATTGTATTGGATAAATTTTATCTTTTCTTTTTTTTCAACCTCCTCTTCGTTTCTCCTCCTATCAGAGGAGACCTCAGTAAAATCACACTCCTCTCTGATAGGAGAGGTGGGGTGAGGTTGTTCGCCAAAAGACGAAGAGGAGGTTGTTTGCTCAATTACTCAATCTGCCATCATACAAAAAAAGACACTAAAACACGTTTAGCATCTCATCCCTTATGTCTGTACTGTGTGGCAACAAAAGAATTGTAGCAATTTAGCTGAAGATTTCAAGAGGTCTAGATAAGCAACACTTCATCGTCTTCCTCCTCTTCTTCTCTATCTATTTCATCCATGTCTTCATCATAATCTTCATCGTCATCATCGTCAGTATCATCATCCTTTATTTCAAAAATAGGGTGATGCAAAGAAATATCATAGAGATAGCGAGCATAGCTTTCGGTGAAGGTCATGCGTGATGAAGTTCAGAATAAAATTATTTTCATGTCCTGAAGAGTGAGGGATTGTAGTATTTGGTGTATGCTTTGTTGAAATCCTTGGCGTTGATTTTGAGGCCTTTGCTCGTGAATGTGTCGACTCTGTGCTTTTTGATAATCTTCCTCGCCACCTGCAAGGTGATTCCGAAGATCGAAGTTATTTCCTCTAATGTACGATATGTCTTGAGCATTACAAACACATTAATGGTAAATGTTGTAGGCTACATTTAGTTGATGAAGATTTGTTGTTGTTTGACAATATCCAATCATTTAGCTTCAATGGTAATCTTGAGATACCAGTCCAAATTAGACGATGTATAGAAATTATTCGAAAATGTTCTCTGTTTGATGATATGCTGAGGAAAAACAGGTGGTGTAGCGATACTAAAGCTATAATTTTTTTGGAATCCTATAGGATAGGTCATCGCTTGCGGTTCTATAACGACCTTATCATAATGAAATTGCACATTTTGGGAATCGTAATTTTTCGTATTTTTGTTATATATAAACGTCATAACATAACCATAGAGCTCACAAATGATATCGTTCGCTTCTATCTCCTTTTTTGCTAAAAAATCAAAACTCCCGGTAATCGGCTGACTATAGGCAAATACATCATTGATATGAAGCGTGATCGTACCTTTGCTATTTCTAAGATAACGCACTAACAACCAAATTCCTGCTATCAACGCTATAGTACTTCCAAAGAATATCAATACCGTATTTTTGTCCATGCTGTTTTTTTCAGATCATACAGATAAAAAGATTTTATCAGACTTCATTTTTGACGTTTATAGACCAGTATTGTTTTCCTCCTGCCTTTTCTTCTCCCTGAAATAATATCTGATCATCTTCTTTACTTTTTTCTCTCGCATCATATCCTGCAGCAATTGCTTGATAAATCGGAAGACGAACGCAATACCGGCAATGATGGCAGCGAGGGTGACGAGTTTGCCTACGGTCCGATAGAGGGCGTCTGAGACTCGGTTGAACATGCTGAGCATTATCAGATAAAAGCGTATGCTCAGTGTATATAAGCACATCGATTTTTCAACAACAAAAAAACCTTCGCAGAGACGCGAAGGGTAACATAGGGTGTACCTACTCATCTGAAATACCATTCATTTCCTCGATCCAGCATCTTCAGCAGGGTCTTGTTCTGGGCGACTTCTTCGGTGACGATGGTGATCTTGGTACAATCACGATGGAAATACAGATACATATCTTTGATATATCCATCTTTCCACACGCCGACCATAGAAAACATAAACGCTGCTTTCGTGACCGGACAGGCGATAGTCGCTCCCGTACTCGATGTCCAGAGCAATACCGTATTGTCATGTGCATCATTAGCTATCCGGAGGTTCCTTCCCGTAATGGCATTGTATTCAGTGAATCTGTAGCGAAAGTCTTTGTCTTCAAGCAACATAGCATCTCCGAACACTTTCGGATTGTGCATACGCAATAGCATCAAGACCGTCTTTTGAAGAGGATTCATCTTTTTGTTTTTTTGGTATATTTTTTATATCTATTTACTTACAAAAGTCAACCCCTCATCTTCTTCAACAAAAAAAAACCGAAGCTGCTACAGCTCCGGGGTTGTGGGAATTATACACAATCTTTACTTGAAGTGCTCTTGGGTCTTGAGATCAATACAGATGAGCATCTCTTTGATCTTGTTCAGATCATTGTGTATCGCCTCGATTTTCATTTTGGCATCCTTATCATCTTCAAAGAATCTCTCGAGCGGGATGATTTGCCGCTGCTGGTAGATCCCGATTTCCGAGATACGGATTTGGCTGTCGATGGGAAACGCTACATTGAAACACGCGTCATAGCATCGCCAAATCAATACCGACCGGCCGTCAGAAGCGTTCTGGAATCTCATCTGCATCTCTTCGACGAATTCTTTACGAATCCGATCAAATGTCGGATCCTGGGTTGCGGGGAATACATTTGCATGTATTGCTCTCACCAAATACAAGAAGACTTCTTGCGTGATTGTTTGTTTCATAGCATTGGGTATTAATTGTTTTTTTGTGTTTTTTTCATTCTCCTTATATATTTTTTATATAAAAAGTCAATAAAAGAAAAACCCGTAGCGAGTACGGGGACAGGCACGAGTACACGATGGATCGCTACTTCTTCCTCTGGAATCTTTTTTGTTTCGCTTTGCTTTTCTGCGGCTTCGGTACGAAGCGTGTAGTATCTTTGGTATACGGTTTGGGGTGTTTCTCAAAAAATATTTCCTGGATCTCCCTCTCTAGCGGTTTGATGAGCAGCGGCATCTTGCTCATCTCTTTGAGTTGTTCTTCCAAGGGTAGCAATCATTCATGACCGGGAAGTCTTGCGTCTTCCGGTGCGCCGACAAGCAAGATATTGCCCGTAAAGTCAGATTTTTCAAGCGCAGCCAATAGCTGTTCTTTTGCGTGATCGACGTGACCTACGACGATGATTCCGATATCTTTTTTCGGCATCGCTGCTATCTCCTCATGAGATATTTCCTGAGCTATTCGCTTGCCTTCGTCATCTTTGGTAAAGCGGATATTTGGCTTCATGATCTTTTCGTCCATCGGGAAGTGGAAGAGATAAACAGTATAAGTATATCCGACGGAAGCGTGTTTGTCAAAAAAAAAAAAAACCGCCATACGACGGATTATTTTTTTTACCTAATTATTTTCTGACTAATTTCCTGATCTTGGTTCGCAGCTTATCGTCTCTAATCAAGGATTCTTTTTCCTGTTTTCCAATTCTTTTGATTTTATATTCCAATCTCATCACTATTTTCTTCTCTCTGACTTTTTTACTTCGAACTAACTTCACTGGTCTGCGACTCTTGGTATATCTCGCTCAGCACTTGGAGTTGTTGTGGTCGAAAAGTCTATTCTCGAGGTCGTTGGTTATTCAGGTGTAGAGGGTTTTGTCCTTACATCTGAGTATGTATATATACCACATCTTTCTTATACGAAATAAAAGAACTCAGATATACTTTCGACGTTAGAAAACCTTCACTATGTTTCAGGCTTTCTTGGCGTCTCAACTACAGCGAAGCATGTAAATATATCGCATAGCTCTGTGGAAAATAAATTTTATTTTTTCTTTTTTTAGATCAACCTCATCTTCGTTTCTTCTCCTGACAGAGAAGACTTCAGTAATCGCACTCCTCTCTGTCAGGAGAGGTGGGGTGAGGTTGCCTGCGCGACTCCTTTACCTCTTCCTATATCTGATCGCCAGTACCAGCACGCTCCAGGAGCCGACGACTCCTACGAGTGATTCGTTCATGAGATTGGGAGTGATAAAGTCACTTCCATACTATACAAAGTGCTGAATTTTTCAAGAATAACATATATAGCCAAATACAACCAAATATAGCCAAATAGAAAATCAGCAATTCAAAAACGAACTTTGCTACTCCCACCATCGTTTTGTCAAAAATAAGATTGACAATGAAAAGGAGGTTTTTATAATTGAGACACAACCCTCGCAGTACTGCGAGATGATGTCGAAATTATGCCGCATAAGCGGTATAATTGAGACACAATTGAATTATACGCGATATTTTATACGGAAGGAGATAGGAATGGAAACAAAGAATAATTTTGCATTTATCGATACACAGAACGTCAACTTGGCCGTCAGGGATCAATGACGGAAATTAGATCGGAAGAAATTTAAAGTATATCTGAAAGATAAATACGATGTAAGCAGAGCATATCTTTTCATCGGGTTCATACCCAACAATCAGAATATGTATACATTTTTTCAGAATTGCTGATATACATTGATCTTCAAGCCCGTGCTCGTTTTCAAGGACTGATCTACAAAAGGGAATGTAGACGCCGAGCTTGTTTTACAATCAATGATAGATTACCAAAAATATGACAAAGCAATTATCGTCACCGGCGATGGCGATTTTTCGTGTCTGATAAAATATTTTTATGAGAAAAATAAATTACTGAAATTAATAGTACCTAATAAAAATAAATATTCGTTATTCCTTAGAAAAACTGCAAAAGAAAAAATAGAGAGCCTGACAAGTCTCAGACACAAGATAGAATTTCTACAATATATTCTTTAAGGAGAATATATAATTTTAACCTCATGAAAATCTAAAACAATTTTCATTGGGTCTCAAATATAAAAAAAAGGGCCCACCAATTAAGCACCGACGCTTAATCTTATGGACATCCCCATCGTGATAACATATTTATTATACACAAATATATTCAAATTGCAAATAAAAATAAAAAAATCTCATGTTAAGTTTTCTCGTTTTTTTTACCATGACAATTTTCTCATGGTAAATTTTTATTAATCAAAAATCCTCTGACTACACAATTGCAAGAAAAAATGATGATATCCTTATGGACAAGGTACAATAGCCAAATATAACCAAATATAGCCGAATCAAATTTTAGTCTATTTTTCGGCGCGACCGCAGGGAGCATTTATCGTGAGTCGAAGACGAACATTTATCGCGACCAAGGAGAGCCGACAAGGAGTTCGTTCATGGGATTGGGAGAGGAAAATTAAAAGATTTTATTCTGATTTTTTCAACAGACTGACTACCTCATCAAGCAAATGCTTCTTGACCCAGGATTTCTGTTTCTCATCCAACACCTCTCCCAAACCGCTTAATACACTATTCTCCTTGAAATGCTTAGGCAGTTCTTTGACTAATTTCTGCAGAAATTTTTTTAGCGGCAATCCTGTCCTTTCGATGATCAAAGATTCATTGATCGGGAATCTTTCACGAAGGAAGAAATATACGTCATACAGATCCCTGTTGGCAAATCTCTCCGACAACGCGACCAATTTATTTGCGAAGATGCAGTCCGGAGTCATACTGGTGATGAGTGCTCCATCCAAAGAAATGGATTCGTATGTGTTGTGCTTCCAGCGTCTTTTGTTGAGTTCTATCTTGATATTCATGCTTCTCTCGTCATAACGGAATATCCGCCTATGCAAGGTCTTCCCTATCGTCTCGTTTTTGATCTCCCCATGAAGCGGCAGAATCTCTCTGATAGCATCGACGATCGATCCCTCCTGGACATCATCCAGCAGATCCAGATCTATATCTGTAGAGAACCTGTCCAATCTATGGACAAGATAGGTAAGCGTCCCTCCTTTGAACGCCAAAAATTTTCCCATCTCATGCGAGAAAATATCAGCCAGGATCTTTTTCATATATCTTTCATGTATTTCATAATCGAACATCACGCCAGCATCATCATCTAAATATCTTTGTCCGTGAGCTTCAATATCCTGCGCATATGCGCTCTCGTCTGCTTGGGATACATCGGTAGGAATTTCCTCAATCTCACGAGCGAATCCCTTTTGTGGAAGAGTTCCGGGTTATCCAGCATCGTATGCGGATATAGATACACATAATCGCACAACGCCCTTTCCGGCATAGCGATACGATAGGTATCGTACGTCTTGATCCCCAACGGGTTTTTCAATATGTCATCCTTGATCTTCGAATAGGTATATTGTCCATTCTCGAAATAATACGTCATGGTCTGAGGAGCGACACAGGTGACGGTGTTGAAATACGATTGGAAGATCGCGCCGGCATCATACAGCACCGTCTCCAGTGATATATAGCTCTGCTTCTTGAGTTTGCAGGCGAGCTCATGTTTGTCATAGACCGGCAAGGCCCGTATCCCCTTTATCGGATTGAGCAAAGCTCCGTTCGCTTTGGCTCTCTGGAGGAAGCTTTTGACTCCGGCATCCGTAGGTATCTTGAGGATATCTTTCACCTCTTGGAAGGTGAATGCGGTCTTTTTAGTCTTCAATAAGGTAGTGGTATTTTCCATTTTGTGATGAGTAAGTATCTGAAAACGGATACTTTATAGTGATAAAATGAAAATTTGCAAGAAAAAATGATGGTATCCTTATGGACACCGTACAATAGCCAAATACAACCAAATATAACCGAATCGGATTTTCGTCTATTTTTCGGCGCGACCGCAGGGAGCGTTTATCGTGATCCCGCAGTAGTGCGGGAGAACATTTATCGCGACCAACGGGAGCGTTTATCGCGATCCCGCAGTAGTGCGGGAGAGCTTTTATCGCGACCAACGGGAGTATTTATCGCGAAGCGTTAGCGGAGCTTTTATCGCGACCAACGGGAGCTTTTATCGCGAGTCGTAGACGAGCTTTTATCGCGCGAAGCGCTTTTATCTATTTTCCTCAGACTTTTTCTTCTCGCTGAAGTAGTATCTGATCACCTTCTTCACTTTCTTCTCCCGCAATCGATCCTGGAGCAGCTGTTTGATGAATCGAAATACGAACGCGATGGCCGCGATGATGGCGGCGAGGGTCACGATTTTGCCTAGGGTCCGATAGAGGGCGTCTGAGACTCGGTTGAACATGGGGAATGAGAAAAGGGATAAAAATTATTCTACTACACATTTATACTGACTACTACAACTAACCTTCTTTATCTCCATACACTTATACGTACACTGCGGGACTTGATGATTCCAGAAGTTGCTGATGATCTTTTCTACGGTCGTCTGGTATTTCTTGTTGATCGCGAGCTGGCATGAGAGGGGGCATTGTCCATAGATACCGATACAATCGTCGTCCGTCTCACAGTATCCATATTGTTGTATCAAATTCTCTACGTCGGATTGGCTTGCTTGGCCTACCGTCTTCAGTTCGTCTATCGTCGCCACTTGGTAGTAATGGTTGCCTGCTGCGGCGTCCAGCGCTTTCGTCGTACCGGCGAACTTCACGGTATTTCCCGGGATGAGATCGTCTTGGATATCCAAGTAGTTGCTCCGGGATTGTCTATCGATGAAGATATGATCAGCATGATCTTCGAAGGTTCTCTTAAGGACGAGGGCGTCTGCCGCTACCGTAGGTTCGAAGCTTTCATCCGGGCCGATTCCTGCGATAGTGAGCTCTCCGGAGTATGGCATGAT
>CAZJFP010000018.1:8259-22667 GCA_964545415.1 uncultured Candidatus Peribacteria bacterium | reverse complement strand
CAACATAAAGTAGAATTACTGATGTGACTATAAATTCCTAGCGATTTCGTCTAACGTCCGGCTCTAGTCTGACGTATGAAAGTATGTACAGACAGAGCCTGTTAGATGACCGAGCTTTGCGAGGGTATGTATATCCAATTTGGATTTTCCTTATTTTTAGAGATGAAGAAGCTCCCTAAATTAAATTAAAAAAAATAAAATTAAAAATTAAGGTAGATTATTTAAATACTCTGATACATTCTTCAAAATTCTTTGGCTGATATTTTTCGTAGTCTTCTTGTTTGATATATAACATTTCATATCTTATTTTATTTTTCTCTCTTGAATTTGCATCTTCGCAATACTGTTCTAATCTTTTAATTTTTAAAATATCATCTAAATCTTCTCTTCATTTGGTTTCAATTATATAAATTGTTTTAGGATCTTTTTTGATTAAGAAGTCAGGATAGTAATAAGAAATATTTCCATCTGTGTTTTTGTAGTCTATTTTGAATTCTACTCCAAAATAATTTTTAGCAAAAGAAATAATATCATCACATCAATCTAAAAATGAAGCGAATTGTAATTCAAAATTACTATCTCAAATAATATTATTGAATATCGATTTTTTTGGTTTCAATATTGCTTGGTCGTTTACAACAAAAGGTCTTGTCTTACTTATTTTAATGTAATTTTTTATTTCTGCTTCTCATTTATCAACTATAGTTAATTTATTTATTTCTTTTTTAAATGTTTCAATAATTGTTTTTGTAGCTTCTAATTCTGATAAATTTCTTAATATATTTAAATCGTGTAGATCTGTCTCTTTCCCAAAAAGATTGTATTGTACAAAGTGTTTAACAAATCAGTAAAGTATATCATATCAACTAAATAATCTAAGTTCTTTCATTATGGTTTTTGAAAAATATCATATTACATTTGTAGCATTTGGTATTATGTTTACATCCATAATAGTTGTATGACTTTGTTGGTCTGTTGATATGTCTTTGAATACAATTTCTTTTTGTTGTTCTTTTGTAAATTGTTTTACTTCAATAGTTTTAAATTCAAACTTATTGATATTTAATTCTGATAAATTCTTGTATTCTCTGTAAATCCTTGGTGTTAGTATTGGTAATTGTATATCAAGTTTTTCAATATCTTTATGTATATTCTCATTGTCTACTTCTATAACTATAGGTGTTTTAGCTCTCGAAGATCATCACATAGATACTTTTTCTAATTCAACTCATTCTTCTTTTATTGTTTCTACAAAATCCATAAATGCATTTGTTCCTACAACACTTAATTCTTCTCTAACATCTCACATTCATCTAAACATTTTTCTAAGTCATCTTCATAGCGTTTGTTCAGGTAATATATTGCTTTTTGATTGATATGGTCTCAGTCCAACTATAGTGGTAACATTTTTTACATCTCGTCATTCTCTAAGCATCAATACTGATATGACTGCTTTATAAGGACTTTCTCGTCCGTCTATTTCATTTGATTCTTTTCTTAGTCTTTCAAGTTCTTCTTTATTTTTTCCACTTGCTGTTTCAGATATTTCTCAATTATTTTTTGTATGGATAACCAACACACTATTTTTATCTTGAAATTCTGGATATGTTTTTCCTAAATATTCGGCTACATCATCACAGTTTTTTGTGTCATCTGTCATCACAAAAAATACAGCTTTTTTATTAACTTTTTTTAGTTCATCATAAGCTTTTTTCCATTCTAAATATCAAAGATGGATATAATCTCTATACATTTCAGAATATTTTGCACTTTTATGTTCTTCAAGTTTTCATCTACTTGCTTGATCAGGCAATACAGGTGTTTTTACAACATTTTGGGCTATTGCCTCTACCAAAGGATAATCAGATACTGTTTGTACAAATATTCATCAGCTTTCATGTTTTGGTGTTGCTGTAACATCTAGTTGTAATGATAACTCTTTGCCTTTTTGTCTAAGTTTATATGTTATATCTTGTATTGATTTAAACCAAGCAAGACTTTCATCATGGATATGATGAGCTTCATCATTTATAATCATAAGTTCATCTACTCATCTTATTATATCTCACAAATCTATTTTACTTTCATTTGTTTTTCAAAAAGGTTTCTTACCTAAAAAATAAGAAGATGTATCTTCATCATTGGAAGTTGGTAGAATATTTCAACTATCAAAAACACGATGAATGTTGGTTAAAAAAATATTTCATGTATCAGAAATTACTCCGACTTCATCTTGGATATGTAATGTTATTTGAAAATCATCTCTCCAATGTTGTCATTCATATCAGTTGTCAGGTAATATTGGATCTTCAAAAAATATTTTTAATCCATCAAAATCAGTTCTTAACCTATCAAGAACAATAATGTTTGGTGCTATTACTAGAAAATTCTTTGAAAGATTTGAATCTTCTTCATATTTTTTGTGAAAATAACTCCATGCTAATAGTAAACTGATGACTTTGGTTTTTCATGAACCAGTAGCCATTTTGATTACATATCTTGTCCAATCTTCAATAAACATACTTGGAGAAACTGTTTCATTTCCACTATATTTAATCAGCGCATATCTATCTTTTGCTTCTGCAACTTCGTAGAGATAAACAATTGTTTCTACTGCTTCTCTTTGCGCAAAATAATATTGAAACTGAAATTGTTGTCATTGATTATTTGTGAGAATATGCTCTGTTTTAAACCATCGGTTAAGTAAGGCTTTTGATGTTGTACTAGCTCATTCATATCAACCATTTCTTCGTTCGTGTACTTCAAGCCTTATTTTTTGTACTAATGGTGGAAGTAGCTTAAAATGACCATCTTGAAAAAGATTTTCATCACCAGGAAACCATCTGATTGATGGATCAAGAATTTCATAAGGAGATTTTGGAAAGTTTTTATTGATGGCCATTATTTAATAATTTCAAAGAATAAATATGTTAATAAAATTATTCATGCTATAAATCATATTAATGAAGTCGCAAAACATACAGATATTCGCAATCTGGTAGATATTCATTGTTTTATCTTGTGTTTAAACCCTTTAGTTATCTTTTCTAAGTTGGAAACCTCTTGATTAATTATATCTAATTGTTTTTTGTTTTGTGCTAATTTTTCAACATATTTGCTGTAGCTTTCTATTTCATCTATGTTTTCCTTTATAATTCAGAAATCATGCAAACTATATGCTAAAAAAGTTAAAAGAAATTTTCATAAAAGAGCAGAGATAAAAGATAAAAGCAAACATATCATAATCAAAATTAAAATAGAACTATTTATTTGAATTAATTTAATGCTTTCATAATTAGCGATAAAAATTGTTAAAATTCATCACAAGATTCATCATGAATAAAGCATTAATGTTTTTAAGGAATCCTCAAAGTTTTTATTTCACTCATATTGATAATCTGTATTGTAATTTTCATCTTTTAATTTAAATTTTTTCATAATTATTTTCATAAACTAAATATTTACTTCAATTATCTTCATATTATCATTACCAAATATATCAATAACTTTAATTGCTATTTTCTTTCTTCATTTTCACATATATTCTCGAGCAGGTGTTTTGAGTTCTAGAGTTTTGTCTTTTTTTGTTCTAAAAGATTGCCATTCGTTTTCAAACACATAGTTCCCTGTCCATTCTTCTAATTCTTCTCAGCTTTCATTTTTGTGTCTAATAATCTCTTTTTTACTCTCAAAATCAAAATCTACAGACCAATAATCAATCCAATCTGTTCGTTTTGCTGTCAATAATTCTTTGGTCGCAATTCAGTCTTTATCTTTGATAACTTTGTAAATTTGTCATCAATCCATGATTACTTTATTAGATCAGTTTTTCATATTCTCAATAACTGTATCCAGATCTTCTTGTGTATAATAAACAGAAAAATCACTTAATTCTATGTTTATAGATTTTCCTTTAATCTCTGGTTTTACTTCGATATAAGCAATATCAAAGAATTTTACTTGTCCTTTTTCTACAGCTCTTTTATCAAAAACATCTCTTGGAATATATTTTATAGCAAGATCTATACCTTGTTTTTTTGCATCTTCTATGATGTGAGGGCCAATACTCATTTCAAATTCAAAACCGAGAATATCTACTTTATTTAATTCTTTGTTTTTACATTCAGCTAGAACTTTGTCTATAAAATCTCTTCCTACTGCAAAATCTATAGGTCATATAGCAAATACTCTTCATGCTTTTTTACCATGTAACGTATTGAATGTGCCTACCTTTTCTCACTTGTATGCTTGGATAATTAGATTGATAAAATCTTCTTGTTTTTTATCTAAAATTTTCTGTTTAGTTTGTTTGATTCTTGTTTCTATATCTTCATTTCATGATTCGATAGTAACATCTTCAGGAACAATATCTGGCTCGGTAAGATAAAAACTTCTTTCATATTTTCACAGATTAAGAATTTCAAAAGCTCTATAATCTTGACCATTTTTTTTAAGTTCTCTTTGAAGATTAATCATTCTTTTACGAGTAGTGTGAATAGAAAATTTTCATAAATCTGATCCTATCCATTTTCTTCATAACTTTTCAGCCACTGCAACTGTGCTTCAACTTCACATAAAAAAATCAGCAACTATATCTCATTCATTAGAAGATGCTTTAATAACTCTTTCAAGTAATTTTTCTGGCTTTTGAGTTGGGTATCAAACTTTTTCATCTAAATTTTTAGGATCAACTGCTTTTACTTCTCGTACTGAATCAATAGTGTTTCCTTCAATACGAAATATAACATCATTTTTTCATGGATTTCTATGATTTTCTTTTATAAATCTTTTAATATAACCATTAAATCTTGAATCTGTCTCTGGATAATATGCTCATGTTATTTCGTTATTTTCATTAAAAAATTTATTCCATCTTGTATAATCAATTGTTTTATCAAAATTTTCATCTTTAAGCAAATGAAATATTGGTTCTTTTCATTTTGAATATATTAAAATATTATCATGTTTCTTTGGAAACCAATCTTTTACTTGTCATTGATAAGTAGAATAATGCCAAATTATTTCATTTCTAAAACTATCTTTACCAAAAACCTCATCTAATATAATTCTCATGTAACTACTAACTCTCCAATCGCAATGTACATAAATACTTCCATCTTCTGCTAATAGATCTTTCATCAACTTTAATCTTTCATAAATCATAGATATGAAACTATCTGCTCATTTTCCCCATGTATCACGATATGCTAGTTCTTCAAGAACTGTTGGATTTTTTGTAAATTCCTCATCTCCTATCTCTACCTTCATAGAAAAGTCTGCTCATACATCAAAAGGCGGATCTATATAAATCAATTTGATTCATCATTGCTTTTCTATTTCTGCTCTTAGTGGTCAGTTTTTGAGTGAAGAAAGAATAAGTTTATTGTCTCATCGGATAAGTTTGTTTGTCCAACCTTTTATTTGTCTTCATCTATCATCAAAATCAAAAAGTGATTGCATAACCTTGTGTCATCATTCCTTTCTTGGCTCATCAACTTGTTCTATTACTTGAAAAGGAAGTACTACATTAGTAACTTCATTTGTCTTTCCATTCCATACCAATTCTACCTCTTTTTTGTCTTCAAAAAGATAGAATCTGTATTTCTCTGGAAGCGGTTTTCCTTCTTCAAGATACCTAGTGATATCACGAATTTCTGCCTGTGAAAATTGCATATTTTATGTGAGTAAGAATAAATACAAAATAGGTATATGTTTATTTGTTTGTGTTTCCACTTCTTTTTCTAAAAAAAATTAAATTAAAATAAAAAAGGGGGCTTCTTCATCTGAGTATTTAAAGTAATCCAAATGGGGATATATCATATAACGTTTGCTGCTAGTCCGAAGCACCAACCTCCGTTAAATTTAAAAGGAGGCGTGTAGGATAGCAGCTGTTGTCTGTTCGTAGTCCGTAATTGTTTAAAATTCTTATTGGAAGGGTTTTTGAATTAATTTTTAAATAAAAAATTATTCACAGTATTGTTTAATTAAATTAGCAGCATCTTCGTCTCATAAATATGAATCTACAGCCTTTTTCATGTCCTGACATCCAGACTCTAAATTCCCCATTTCAATCTTTATTATGCCTCTTGATCTATAGGCCTCAGCATACGATGGGGCTAGTTCAATTGCCTTATCATAATCTTGAATGGCTCCTTGATAATCTTTTAATTTGTATTTTGTTGATGCTCTTTCTGAATAAGGAATAGCTTCTGTTGGATCTAATTCAATTGCTTTGTCATTTTCTTGAATAGCGCCCTGATAATCTTTTAATTCCATTTTTACTTCGGCTTTTCAATAATATGCTAGATAGTATTTCGAATCTAGTTCAATTGCTTTATCATAATCTTGAATGGCACCTTGATAATCTTTCAATTCTCTTCTTGCTTCAGCTCTCCAATAATATGCCTGATCATATTTGGGATTTAATTCAATAGCTTTGTTGTAGTCTTGAATAGCTCCTGTATAGTCTTGTAAGTCAATTTTTTCTTGACCTGCGTAATTTAAAAGTTCAGCTTCTTTTTGATTGTTATTCGAATTACATCATAATAATAAAAAGATGCTGATTGATAAGATAGTAATTGAAAATAATTTTTTATACATGATACTATTTTAATAAATAAAATAATTTGTTGCTATTCAATTAGATTGAATCTAATATAGTGATTCAACATATTTTTAATATATGAATATTTCAAAACCCTTCCATTTTCTTTATGTGTTTTAATTTAAATTAGGACTATGACCTATAACGTTTGCCTCTAGTCTAATGTCCCGACGTTCATTTGAAAATTCATAGTAGTCGGGATATTTAGACAGAGGCTGTTATGAGACCCGAGCATTGCGAGGGCTTGCGTACGAGGGAGTATAAGACTTAAATTGCTATTTTAACTAAGAAAGGGGGTGTTTTATTTGGAAAACATAATTGTTGCTCGTATTCAAATTATTGAAAAAATTATAGTTGCTCATATTCAAACCCAAGCTACAAAGAATTGTGCCTTTGAATTTCTATTCATAGCGTCAACATTCGTTCTATTTATATTTACTTGTATTGCTTGTATTGCTTGTTCTTGCGGAGGAACGTTTTTTAATAATTCTGTATTTTCTAATAGTTCGTTGCTAATTCAGTTATATTTAAAAATAAGTTCTTTCATTCTTGTTTCTGATAAAATAAATATTCTAACTTTAATTGTTATATATTTTGAGACATGTTTCTTTCGCATCTTCAAAACTTTTATCTATTTTGTTTCAATATTCTGTTTTTATCATACATCATCAATTCTTATATGCAAATTTTTCACATTCGGCATAACTTTTTCTGCGACTAGTTCAGTCATATTCATAAGTGTTTCAATATTCCTTATTATATTCATCAATAATTATCGTACATTCTTTGTATCAAGCATTGCAATAATTTTCACGATCCAAACTTTTTTGTTCTTCGGCTTGTTCTAAACAAGAACTATATGAATTCTCTTTCTCATATTTTTCGTTTTCTATTCTTTCGTTTTCTATTCTATCTTTTTCTTTTTGGTATTCCAATATAGATGTATTGTGTTTTGGTAATGCATAAAAAAAATAATAAGCAATAGGAGTAAAAACAATCAATCAAATAATTAATATGATTTTGTTTTTTTCGAAAATGTTTTCTTTCTTTTTCATATTTAAAATTAAGAAAATAAATCAATTGGAATATATCAGTTTCGCTTCCTTTTTCAAAGGAAAATTGCCCCATAAGGGCAAACACCCCCGAAATTTTTTAGATAGCTCCCGAGTATGTCTCATAACGGCGGCTCTACGTCCGGCGTCCCGAGATACCGATAAAATGAATAGTCGGGATGGAGGATAGAGGGCTGTTAGAAGACCGAACGAAGAGAGGGAAAGTCGCATAAAGCGACTTAATTACAACATAAAGTAGAATTACTGATGTGACTATAAATTCCTAGCGATTTCGTCTAACTCGTCACTATCTGACATATGGCAGATAAGGGTCGAGTTATGGTAGGTAAACGGTAATATTCTACCAGAAAAGCTTATAAACTCCTGCAGTGATGAGTGTGGTGAATCGTCCTATGATCTCCATCAATGTTTTGATTCCTGCTTTTTTCTTTGTTTGTCTTTTGATTGTGTTCCATTGCTCGTCCGAAATTATTCTTTGTCCCAACTTTTGTTCGATAGAAATTATTTCTTCTCTGATCTCTTTCGCGTTCGGTAAATAACTTTCGTGTTCAGATTCCATAACGATTTTGATGCTTTTGGCTCCTTGTGCTGCTGGATTTGCGTATTGTGCTTTGGCGATTTGATATCGTATGGTGTCGTACAAGAAGATGAGATTTTCGTGTGTTTTTTTGTGTTTTCTGATCAATCTGCGATGAATGAAAAGCAATAGGAGAAGCAGGACAATATACCCCAGTATGATAAGCAGCAGTATCTCTGCTTCTGGTTCCGCCCATCCACTGACATTGGCCATGATGTGCACGATCTTGCTTCGGAAGGTGTTTAGACTTGCGACTATCTTGTTTCGTGTTTCCATTTATGATTGGTAGGGGATAAATGCTTTGGTAATCTGATTTTTCTTTGCGAGGATGGGGATGAAATTTCTCCGGAAGATTGGAATCTTCTGATTGATGCATCGTTCATTCCGTTTCTTTCCTTTGTAGATATCTCCTTTGCGAGGGAATCTTTTCACGGTTGTTGTATCTATTTTTTTTTCGCTATCAATTGTTTTTTCTCGGAATGTCTTGGGTGCTGAGATGATGTAGATGTTGCCGTGTGACTTGAAGAAGTACGTGCTGTTTACATATTTGTAGCCGCTTTCGCTGTTCTTCAAAAACTTCGTCAGTTCGTTCAAGAGAGGAGTCGTTACGTTGTTTGTGATATGCAATCTCTTCATCACTGCTAGCATATTTTCGTTTGTGATATGCTCTATCAATCGTTGATATGCGAAATCCGCTTTTCGATGTGGGGACTTTTTGATAGAATGTAGAATTCAAAATTCAGAATTCATAATTTTTTTCTTGTTTGATTCTTCCAATGATGTATAGATGTTTTTCATACTCTCGATAAATGAATTGGTCGTCTTGGTCTGCTTATGTGCTAGGTTGTAGAGCTCTGGTAAAACCTTATTTCTCAGCTTATTCCTTAGACTTGTCGTACTCTCTTTGTTTGTTGGATCGGTGACGAACGGGATGGTGTTTTTTTTGCAGAGTTCGAAGACTTCCTGTTTTGTTAGTCATAAAATCGGCCTGATGACTTCGATATCTCATAATAGATGATGTGGTTCTTGTTCTTGCATCGCAATAAATCCGTTGATGCTCGCGCCGCGCAAGAGATTGAGGAACGTGCTTTCGATACGGTCCGTGAGATTGTGTCAGAAAATTATTTTTTTTATGTCATATGCTTTTGCGATTTTTTTGAATTCTTTGTATCTCCAATTTCTGAGGTCAGCTTCGGTGCTTTTTTGGGATTTCAGTCTTTTGACTATAATGAGCTGCACTCATTCGAAAAATGCTCTTACAAATTGCTCATCTGCAGCGTTTCCTATTCTGACTTCATGATTACAATGTATAAAAAATAGATTTTGTAAATTATATTTGTTCTTTATGAAAAAATTGTACATCAAACATGAGGCTAATATACTGTCTGCCCCTCAACTTACCGCGACCATCACCTTTTCGCTAGGTTCGACCTGGTTTTTTAATGTTTCAAAATATCACTGCAGCTGTGTATCTGTCAGAGAGATGTTTTTTATTTGCTTCTTCTGAACTGGTTTTTTGTTTGTTTTTGCCATATCTGCACGATTTGAAAAAAATCAGTAAAACTTTATACTTATCGAGTATTTTACATTTATGCCCTTTACAGTCAAATGAAAGATTCGTCCGTCAAAGCGAAAAAGTCCATCAAGGACAAGGTCTTTAAAGTCAAAATCGCTGATCTTTTGAATGAGGCAGGAAGAGAGGATCAGATCTATTTCGATCATAAATTCTCTGATCAATTGCCAAATCTTGATGACGACGGTATGGCAGGCACGTTTACGATGCATTCATTGGATACGCTATCGTTGCTTGGAACGCTTACCGACGTCACCGCTCATTTTCATGAAACTTGCGAAAGCTGTGGCGCTATCTTCGATAGAGCTGTAGATATCCCTTCATATACTGCAAGATTTGTCTTTGAAAAAGATATCTCTGAAAAGGAAAAGACAGAATCCGAAGAGGCGTTGCTGTATATCGATTCCAAAGATGAAACCATAAATATTGAAGATATGGTAGTACAGGCTATTTTGCTCAACGATCCTTTTGTCAAACGTTGTCCGAAGTGTATCAAGCGTCTTGAAACGGAAAGTAATGATGAAGATGATCTCGGTGAATATGTTTCAACCTGAAATATAACATTTTCATAACATATGTGTCTCATATCTCTCGTGTTGCAATCCAAGGGCGTTTCCCTATACTTTTTCCGTTTATTTTTTTGCTTTTTCTCATGAAATTGTTTCGTTATGGTCTTGCCGTGTTCCTTTGTTCTTTGCTGATAGGGGTTTCTCGGGCTGCGTTTTCCTATAATGATTTTGTCGCACAATTTACCAAGGTGTCAGTTGGAATGTCTCTTACACAAAAAAAGACTTACTACACTAAAATCTATAATAACCTTAGTCTGCTTGCTATCAGAAATCGTGAAGATTCAACTCAATATACTCTTTATACCTCACTCAAGACGTATATTTATTCTCAACTCAAAACACTAGGAACTGGATCCGCTTCTGTTCCCGCTTCCACTTCTCCTTCAACGTATTCTGCTTCGTGAATGTCTATTCCCAAAGTCGATCTTGCCAGAATAAGGGATACTTGGCTCTCTCTCCACAATACCGAAAGGGCTACCAAAAAACTGACCCCGTTTACGTACAATCCTTCTCTTGAAAAAACTGCTACTACTTGGGCGACTCATCTTGCTCAGCTTAGAAAAGCTACCCATAAGAGAAAAAGCACAGACGGGTATTATTCTTATGCCAACATCAAACAGCGATTTATAGATCAAGGCATAACTTTTCTTACGAAAGAGCAGAATGGTCAAGCGTTGTTTACCGAGAATCTTTGACGATGATATTATACATGTAAGAAGACTGATTGTACTGATGATCTTATCAAAGCTATCAAGACGACCCGATCCTTTTTTATGAGCGAGAAAGGAAAAAGCTATAGACCTCATTACAATGCCGTCGTTGGTGATTTTTCAAATGTCGGCTTATGAATAGGTTTTTCAAACGGCAAGTATTATCTTGTAACTCATTATGCTCAGGCCTTGAAATAATTCTCTATTTCTTTATGGTTCTGCTACGCGATTTTTTTTACCTATGAAAAAGAGTGTATGAAAAAATTACTTACAATACTCCCTATCATATGACTTATCCTCGGTGCTGTAGCTATCGCTACGGAAATCCGTAGACCAACTTCTTTGGATGCACAATATATCCAGCCTATTCCTCATTGTCAGCCGCAGGCTTCTTTGACACCTACTGAGACTCCTATCATCTGTGCACAATAATCTTATCATATATTTCTTTCAAAGAAAAAAACCGTTTGTTTGCTTGGACGGTTTTCTTAAAAAAATTTATAGCTCTATTGCCCCCTTTGATGTAGTGTTTTTTTTGTGTCTTATACATTGCTATCTTCCAAAAATATCTTGCAATTTCTGAGGAAAAACATACACATATATCTGTGGAAACACATATTTTTTTTATGGCGGCTGTAGCTCAGTTGGTTAGAGCGTCTGACTGTGACTCAGAATGTCGCCGGTTCGAATCCGGTCAGCCGCCCCATTAATGAAAATCTGACACTCAAAGGTGTCTTTTTTTTGTTTTTTTCACGATAACTCAAGATTTTGCTTTATAGCGCTGTAGTTTTAGTTGTCCTTATTGTCTATACTTTTATCGAAATTGTACCCGTTGTTTTTTGAAAAATGTGATAGAATAATGGTTCTGTGTTTTTTGGGAAAATATATATAATCATAGTTTATAGATAGATTGTGAATAAAAACCTAGTTATCATACAAGATATCAATGATAGATATATAGACATACATCTATTCTGGAAAATCAAAAATCAGATATACTTGCAAGTAGACAGTCGATATATACAACGATGACGAATGTTTTATTTCTTTTTGCCCTGAATTCTGCTCTCATGGAGATAGTTATCGATGCTTCAGCTTCCGATCAGAGATTTGATAGATTTCTCAGAAAACGATTCAAAAAATATCCGCAAGTCCGTTTGACGGATATTTATCGTATTATCAGAACATGATTAACAAAAGTCAATGGTAAAAGAGTAAAAGAACAGTATAGATTGCGTGTCGGTGATGTTGTTTGGCTCGACGAAAATGTACAGATGTGAACTGAGGATCTTTCATTGCTTGTTAGTCAAAAAGATCGTAAACTAGAAAAAGTAGACATTACCAAACTTAAAAAGCAAATCTTGTATGAGGATGACTATCGGATCGTATTTGATAAACCTGCAGGTATTTCTATGCATCCCTGAAACAAACATCGAAATGACTTGTCTATGAATGATTATCTCGAAAAATATGCTGAAGAACATAAGACAGACACATTCAAACCTTCTTTTGGGTATAGACTTGATAAGGATACTTCCGGCGTGCTTATCGGTGCCAAAATCTATGAATCACTTCAGTATATCAATGCCATCATAAGAGATAGAACTATCGATAAATATTATTTGACTATAGTCATAGGTACTTTCCCTAAGCATCTTATTATTGATAAACCATTGACCAAATCTTATGACAAAAAATTTGACAGGTCTCATGTTAAGGTAGATTTTCGTGAATGATTGGAATCCAAGACCGAATGTCGATTGGAAAAATCTTTCACTCATCCGTTATTGGGTAAATTATCGTTGCTCAGAGTAAAAATCCATACCGGTAGGATGCATCAGATTAGAGTCCATGTCAGCGATGCAGGATATCCGGTTTTGGGAGATATCGTGTATGGTAATCCTGCAGCCAATAGAATCCTATATACCTCATTGTCTATCAATAGACAGTTGCTTCATTGTCGAAAATATTCGTTCTTCGATCCATTCAAGGAATCAATCATTCACTTTGAATCGCCTATTCCTGCTGACTTTCAGAAACTTCTTGCTGACAAAAAATAATTTGATTTTGTCGCTGAAAAGACTACATTTTACTCACGTATTTTATTTTTTATGTTTCATTAATATGAAAAAGATTTTTTGGACTACTATTTTTTGGCTTGTCATCGTTTTGGGCTTCACTTTCTACATGAAAAGCTTCGATGCTAATATGGCAAACGGATTTGCATCTCGACTTGGCGCTACGAGCGTAGCTAGTCAGGATACTCTTTCTACTGGTGAAGATACTACTGGTGATGTCATGAGCGGAATCAACGCAATCCAAACAATGCTTAGCGATATGCAAGATACCCTTAATGGTTTAGCAGGAACTTCTACAACAGCTACTCCTGTCGTTGAACAAAAACCTACTACGACAACTCCTACTACCACTACAACAACCACTACTGCTGAATAATATTGATTAGATGTTAGATTCAAGATCCAAGATTCAAGATGCTTAGTAACAAAATAGTTCTTGCGTCATGAATCATTTATCTCTTATCTTCATTCATATGAAAAAGATTTTTTGGACCACAATTGTCCGGTTTCTTATCATTTTCCTGTTTCGATCCTATCTGAGATTGTTCAATCATCAGCTTGGCAGAGAGATAGGTTCTCGATTTGGTAAATGTCCGGTATGTGTAACCGAAAGCATCAATACTGGTCTGACCGATCAGTTGGATATGATTCAGTCTCAGCTTGATGTCATTACTCAGACACTTCAGACTGAGCCTTCTAAACAGGATGTTTCCGTATTTCAGACATCGTCTTCTAGTAAGGTTGCTCTCTATTATTTCAATCAGACAGAAGATCAAAAGCTTTCTCCGGAACAACAGGTCAACGTCAATTCCATCTTGCCTGTCTATCGTATCTTTCCTGCTAGCAAAGATCTTCTGATAGATACCATCAATGAATTACTCAAAGGCAATCTGACTGCTGTGGAGAAACAACAAGGATTTATTACGGAGTTTCCTAACAAGGATTTTAAGCTCCTTTCTGCAAATCTTTCTAGTGATGGAACCTTGACGCTCGAATTTTCTGAAGTGCCAGGATTCACTGATGGATGATCCGCCCGTATGTTGATCTTGCGGAATGGTATTGAGAAGACTGCACGCCAATTTCCTGGAGTGAAGAAAGTGGTTTTTACTCCTGAGACGTTATTCCAACCATAAGAAGAATGCAGAATTCAGAATTCAGAATGCAGAATATAGAATTCAGAATGCAGAATATAGAATGCAGAATATAGAATTCAGAATGCAGAAT
>CAZJFP010000018.1:0-8159 GCA_964545415.1 uncultured Candidatus Peribacteria bacterium | reverse complement strand
TAGAATTCAGAATGCAGAATATAGAATGCAGAATATAGAATTCAGAATGCAGAATATAGAATGCAGAATATAGAATATAGAATGCAGAATGTAGAAATTACATAACACAAAGTATATCTTACCTTTGAGGTAAAAAAACACTGATGAAATATGCGGTGTTTTTTTTGTCGCTTATTTTGCTTTTTTTGGCGAAATCATTATACTTATGTCGTTTATTTCGTTGATTTTTTGGCACTATGGCAGGATCAAAAAAGAAATCTACAAAACATATCGAACAAGACCAGAAGAAGATATCGGAAACTACCTCTAAAAAGCTAGATCTCACTGATGCGTTTATCAAAAATCTCAAAGGCGCTTTTGATGAGTTTAATGATATCTCTGCTGACAAAAGAGCCGAACTCTATGGCGACAAGGAATATCTTGACCAGTTTTGGGAGTACTTCAAACATGAGCATCCCAATGTTCTTCACAAGATTGATAAGGAAGATCTGCCTGTCTATTTTCATATTTTAGAAAAGAGGTGATTCACGGTAAAAAGACTCACTTCTGAGACTACAAAATTCCATAATGAATTTAGCGACAAATATACTGAAACACAGGTAATGGAAGAAAGCCTCTCATCCCTCAAGGATTTCTGTAAAGATAAACAAAACAATATTCCTGCAAACACATTCAAGGATTTTGCTGATTTTGCTTCATTTGACCATACTTCTTGCACACTTTCCCCTGATGGAAGATTGAGAACTGTTGATAGTTTGCCGATATTGTGGAATGAATTTCTGCAAAAAAACAATATCTCTCTCAGCTCTACAATGCTGGATATGTCTGAACGTATTTTGACGCCAGACTACAATCCTACAGAAAGAGTCATGATCACTGTTGCTATCACCAAATTAAGAAAAGAGCTCAAATGATCGCTCAAAACTGCTTTTGATAAAGAGTTTTCTCTTCCTATAGATGTTTTTTCTCCATATCAAAATCTTCTGGATTTCAAAAATCAGTGGCTTTTTTTCTTGGAAACACACGCATCTCAGATAGATCAATCGCTCGCAAAAAAACTCGATAGCGTTACTGTAACCAACGGCGACATAAAAAAACAATTGCTTGTATCATCCAGGACATTCGATGATACCAAATGATTCTCAGAATGGGAACAATATTTTAGGCGTATTTTCAATAAGTTGGCTACTTATCAATTGTTTGATGAAGTACAAAAAACAAAATCCACTATCGATCATTATATCGATGCTATGAGTGATACTTTCAAAAAATTTCCTCCGTACGTAGATGAGATATTTGCTCTATATCCTTTTAATATAAACAACATCTCTATTGTCGATCCTACTTTGGAAGCTGATCTCGAAGCTATTGGATTTAAGATTATAGAGCTTGATAAACAATATGATGCACTAACAACGGAAAATGAGAAAATCAAAATCAGACAACAGATTCGTGACCTTGAAACCAAACAAGAAGAACGTAAATGGCAAGCATATATAGCATTTTTGGAGCGTAAAGAGCCATCATTGTGAGAGGTGTTCCGTTCGTTGATCCAGAGCAAATTCAACTTTTCTCTGTTATCAAAAGATCAACAACAATTGCTGATAGATACTCTTGTGAAACACAAACTACAGGATACTATCCAGAACAAGATACCTGATCTTTTGGATGTCGATAAAAAATCTTTATCTGATTTTGTCCAAAAACTTTTTGATATGGACAATATGGATATTACGATACCTACAAGGTATGGTCCTGTCCCTTTGCATTTTCTCAAAAAGGAATTTATGGCGAGCACTCGCAAAGATCTTCCTGCTATCAATGATCTAGATGCTGATGATCTCAAGCATCTTCCTCTCAATTTTTTGACGCAGATCACTGAAAGCAATGCTCCTTTTTTTGAGGAAAGCGTGATTTTTGATTCTTTGTATACCGATTTTTCAGCCAGGAACGGCAAGTTCCGTATCAATGATGCCTATAAGGTCAAAATCACCAAAGACGGCAAAACGGTTGAAGGGTATCTTTCTCCGTATTGTCCTATCGATGAATACAATACAGAGGATCTTACATGAAAAGCGCTCTATCTGTATTCTGATCCTATAACTTCTCCGAATGATGAAAGAACAATGGTCAGACGACCTGGAGACAACGATAAAAAATGATTGCCGGTAGTCATAAAAAATGAAGATCAAGCTGTATGTGATATGGAAATATTGGATAAGACCATCAATCTTAATGGTGAAGCATTCTGAGCTTTGCTTTTTGGATACGTGTTGGGACAACAGGTCATGAGCGATAGTATCTCACCTGAACAAGAAAAAGCATTCGCTGAAAAGATGGGAGAGCTTGATGTTTATAGACAAAAAAATGAGGACGAAGAACAGCAAACACAAGAGACTTCTCAAGAAATGCCTCAAGAACAGACTGTTGAACAAACCGAAAGGCAAAAATTCAATGATACGCGAAAAAATCTTTCAGGATATTGATTTCCTGAAGAGAAATACAAAGAAAACTGTTGATTCGTAGAAGGTTCTAAACTGTTTATTCTCTCTGGAGATAGTTCTGTGCCTCCTACGGAATATGGAAAGTCACGGCTCCAGATTGAAATATCCCGTATTGATGAAAAAAAATGAACATTCACTATAAAATTCTATGGAAGCGAACTTTCTCTAGGGAAACATGAGGGCGTCACCAAAGAATTGCCTATTCGTAGCTATTCGTTGGAGTGATTGGAAAAGCACTTTGGAAAACCGTATAAACTTCCTTCTGCTTCGTGATCGTCTTTTGATCATCAGCTTGATATCCTGACCAACTCATGAATATCCTGACTTGATAAATCTTTTTGATCTTTGAAATTCGATTGATCAAAATTTACCTATAATCTTGGAGAGCATTCCTGAAAACATATCACTCATTTTGGTATCTATCAACCTAAAGCTATCGGTGAAAACGTCGATCAAGAATCCTGATCACTCGTCTTGTATAAGATACATTGCAATGCTGACGGTACTATAACGATTTCCGGCGACAAGAATGATTACAATATCGCCAAAAATTTTCCTTCCCGTACTATGGATTATACGACATTCATGCTTTTCGTCAAAGAGAAGAAACTCCAGCCAAAATGCGAAGATCAGATAAAAAACATTTATGAATCCAAACAAGCTCAAGATGAAGAGACTCCCACCACAGTCCGTGGATTCAGTATAAACAACATATTTAGTTTTTTCAAAAACAGTGTCAGCAAGCTAAAGGATGGCATAAAGAAGTTTGATGAAGAAAGGTCTGAAGACCTTACAGATCTGCTTACCAGCAAATGACAATTGTGGAATAATATATGATGATTTTTTTCTCCATTTGCTAGGATATCATCTTCTTTTGAACAAATGGGTATGGATTATCTCCAGGAGAGAGACAATAGAGTTTGGAAAAAAATCGAGAAACGGGTAAAATATTATGAAGATTTTGATTATACCAAGATCTATTTTACCTTTATCAAACCTATGCTTGATGGCGAGATAGAGGTGGTTCCTCATTATAAGATAGCTGCATTGCTTTTGGTCAATATCAAGAAGGCAAAAGGACCATATGGTAAGCATCCTGCGTTTACCAATGATGGTCGTCGAGTAGGAAAATTGTTGGGAAAAGATCATCAGCAAAGATATCTTGCTATGAGAGAAAAAAGAATCAGGGATCTTGAGGAAAACGCTCATGTATATGGAGGTCCTTGGGCTGATCAGATAAAAAACGAATTGGTAGAGCTTGAAATGAGATATATTGTCCACGTGATGGATGGCAGACATATGTGAATGGGTGATCCTGTGAAATATTATTTTCAGGATAAATATTCCAAGAAGTTCTGTGATGAATTGGAATGAGCATACACATGATTTTATAAGCAAGATGGAGTAGAAGAATGATTCACCAAGAATAAGGATGCTAACTTTGAATTTGCTAGAGTCGAATATTTCAGGCAATTGGCAGATAGACCGCAGCAAGCATTGCCGTATCTCAAAGTCATGGCTACCAAAGCCATCAACGATACGCAATGGCAGGTGTTTGATATGGCTGTCTTGGCAGGATTGCTTTCCGGAGTATTTCTCAATATGACATTTTCATCGACACAAAGCTTTATCCAAAAAATCTGTAGAGCTAGAGGTTTTGTTCCATGAATATTTGCAAAGGATATCAAACATCAGACCAAGATCCAGAGACTCCTTGATCTTTTTAGCGGCGGTAGTTTTACGTCATTCACCTGATATTCATCTTCCAACTTTTCCTATAGGACAAATATTTGAGCATCATGATTTTTGACTAAATTTGCGACTGATGACAAAAAAAAATCTTGGATCAGTCAAGACATAACCATCGGCGGCTCTTCACAGACTATCATGTCTGCATTGAGTAAATTCCTTTCCTTGACTGGCAAAAATCATGAAGGAAAAACATTGGTTGATCTGCAATCAGATCCTAAACTATCCCTTTCTGATAAGCTGCTGATAAAGGAATTCCTCGACAAATCCAATGAAAAGGATGAAGACTATGATAGAGATGTTGCAGCTAATACCTCTTCTCTTACTTGATCTATACTCACCAAAAGTCAGAGTGTCGTAGAAAAGATGACGTCATTGAAAAAAGAATGATTCAATGGAAGTAATGGGGATGAAATCCAAAATATGAAAGCGTTTTCCAATAATATGAAAGATGCTATCCCTTCAACGAAAGAATCTCCTGCCAATGTGCAATTTTTCCTAGAAAAGTTTTTTAATCGGTTTGGAGATAGATGATTTGCCGGTGATGGCAAAACCAAATTGATTCAGAGATTGAAACGGTGCAAAACCCATCCATGAAGCGATGCTGATGATATCTTGGAATATAGTGTCGTTGGTGAGATATTGAATGTCTTGTGTAATCATGACACCAATGTCCCTGATGAATTGCTGGGCGCTCTCAGAGCGTGGAAAAAATTCTTTGCAAATAATCTTGATACGATATTGCATTCCAGCATCGTCTCATCCGCTTTTGGTCCTCAATATGTCGGTGAACTCGATAAACCCTTGCTTCTTTTGGAACCTCGAAATACTGCTGCTATGTTGTTGGATGCTGAAGCTAAATATTTCTACAATCAGACGCTGGATAAAACAGGGAAACAAATGATGAACGATAAATATAGGACCTTGAAAAATTCAAAAAAATATCTTAACGCATCTTTGTATACGCTTGCTGATCAGGTGGAGAAAAAATGTATCTGATTCTCCAATCGTTTCAAAAAGGATCCTGAAGAGATAAAGAAAACCGCTATGAAATCATCTGCTACTTCAGCTAAAGCTACAGGAGCTAAGATCAAAAATACTGATGTAACCAACGAAGTCAGAAATATATTAGAAGGAACTCCTGTAGAGGAAGAACCTGATATATATGACGACATTCCGCCGTTTGGCTTCTAATCATCTGTCTCATATATTTCGTGACAGGGTAAGAGAATAGTTTTTTTCTTTCCTTGACTTTTTGTTTTTTTTCGCTACTACCTGGACATCAAACAGAAACAGAAGTATTTACCCAAAAAAAACAATCATATGAAAGGAAAATTCATTGTCATTGATGGTACCGATGGTAGCGGCAAAGGTACGCAAGCTGAACGCCTTGTCGAAAGACTTGAAGCTGAAGGATATGCTGTTGTTCTTGCTGATTTCCCTAGACATGGAAACAGAAGTGCTACTCTTGTAGACGATTATCTTACTGGCATTTTTGGTACTGCTCAGGAAGTGGGTCCGTATAGAGCTTCGATTTTTTATGCTTGCGATAGGTATGCCGCATCCTTTGAAATTAGGAAGTGGATTGAAGAAGGAAAAATCGTTATCTGCAATAGGTATGTCTCTGCTAATATGGGACATCAGGCAGGCAAGATTAAAGAGATTTCTGAAGTGGATAAATTCCTCGTATGGCTTGAAGATCTGGAATATAATATTTTTCAGATTCCAAGACCTGATGCAACTATTCTTTTGTATATGCCTGTAGAAATCGGACAGCAGTTGGTCGATAAAAAAGGACATAGAGAGTATGTTGGTGGTGAAAAAAGGGATATTCACGAAGCTGATCTCAATCATCTTACGGATGCTGCAAGCGCGTATTTGTATGTCGCAAAGAAATACGATTGGCCTATTATTCAGTGTGCACCAGATAATCAATTGAGGACTATAGAGAACATCAATGAAGAGCTCTATGCTTTGGTCAAGAAGATTATTTAAGTGAAATTTTGAAACATTCGCTCCCGGGTATTCCGGGAGTTTTTTTAATCCCGCAGCACTGCGGGATAATTTCGACATCATAAAAAAAATCGATATCTCATTTTTTTATTGTGTCTCAATTAAATTTGAAAATTGGACTGAATTTGTTATACCTAAGTCGGTTATTTTTATCGTATAGTAAATTATGATAGGATCTCGTACGAGAATAGTACTTTTGACCTCGTTTTTCACTTTTGCATTTGCAATGCTGTTTTTGGCTTTGGCTGAGAACTATGTGCATGCAGAAGCCAATCCTGCAAAACCTATTCGTATCGTTGCAGTGACGAATACGTCTGATATCCAACCGGTCCTAGATCATGAGATTGTTCCGAGTTTTGGATTGGTCCATGAATCCGCTCTGGAATTTGATTTTGATAGCGATGATTCTTTCCAGAAATTTCTTCACGATGATCATCCTTTTGATGATTCGACCTATACTCCGACAGATTTGCTTCCTATCAACTCCAACTTCACTGCCAACAATGCTAAGGCATTCAAGCTTAGAGAGGAGGCTGGTATCCAATTCGCTGATATGGCTCGACACTTCCGGAATGCATTCAGCGGAGACAAATTGTGGGTAGCGAGTGCGTACAGGAGCAGTGGATTGCAATGATATCTCATCAAACAGTGATGCACTTTGCTGAGGTGTGCGAAGCTATGAACGAGTGAACATCAGGCATGACTTGCCGTAGATCTCAAAGTGATTGCGAGATGAGGAAGAGGATATTCTCTCGATGTAGCCTACCCCAACAAATATTATGATCGACTCAAAAATAACGCCCATACATTTTGATTTCACAATACGTACCAAAAAGGCGTAGAAATCGACGGTAAGATGGTAGAATGACGGCATCGAAGATATGTGGGAAAAAAATTGGCTACCATACTTGCAGAGAATAATCAGACCTTCGCTGAGTATTACTTCAAAACAGTGAATAATGAATGATGAAAAATGAATGATGAATGAATTGTTGCAATGAACTATCGTAAATAAGTAGTAGTGTATAATAATAACATACAACCGACATTATTCATTCTCAATTTTTAATTATTAATTGATTTGTTATGAATCATAAGAAGAAAGATGATCTCCAAGAAAAGCTTGAACAGGCTCAGCAGCAGCAAGATCAGAAGCAAGTAACGGACGATTGATTGGTCGTGGAGCTGCAATCCAAAATCATTCAGCTCGAACAAGAAAAAAAAGAGATTGAGGAGATTGCCAAAAGATCACAGTATGAATATGTCAATCTCAAGATGGACTTTGACAGATATCAGAGACAGATGCAGGAATCCAGCAAGAATATGGAAACAGATTCGCTCATCGCGGTCGTCAAGAAATTTCTGCCGTTCCTCGAGGATCTCAGAAAATCCTTGGAGAATATTACCGACGAACATATGGAAGATCCGCTTACAAAGGGTGTTCAGATGATTTATGATAAGTTTTTGAGAACATTGGAAGGTCTGCATATCAAGACTATTGATGCGATATGACTTGTACCGGATTCATTTTTGCATGAGCCGGTCAGTCTAGAGCCGGTAGAGGATGAAGCATTGAAATGAAAGATCATCAAGGAATTTGAGAGAGGATTTATCTATGAAAAAAATGGCGATAAGAGAGTCATCAGACCGTCGAAAGTGATAGTGGGAAAATAATAAGAATGCAGAATTTAGAATTCAGAATTCAGAATTCAGAAACAAGACGTTAGAATTTAGAAAATAAGAAATAAGAATGCAGAATTTAGAATTCAGAATTCAGAAACAAGAAATTAAAATTTAGAAATAAAAAAAACAGGAGATGAATCCTGGATATCTACAATTTGCTCAGGATGGGACTCGAACCCACACGCCTTACGGCATACGAACCTCAATCGT
>CAZJFP010000017.1:0-22679 GCA_964545415.1 uncultured Candidatus Peribacteria bacterium | reverse complement strand
TACTCGTTCATTCTGAATTCTGAATTCTGAACTCTGAATTTTATACCGTGAATTGGCCATTTTCGTAAATAACTTTCGTTGAACCATCTGCAAGCGTAGCGGTGACTTTTCTTCTCTTGGTAGAAATAATGTCTGTATGTTCTGGACTTTGGTTGAATCATAATTCATCTAATTCTTTTTCCGTAAGCTTACTTGCATCACCGACAAATGTTTCGTTGTATGCGGATCAGATCGCGATATGCGTATTACCCTCTCATCCTCACATATTTTCATCATATAACGTTTCTCCCATAAATTTTGTAATACGCGAATGTCTTCCATCCGTTAATGAGAACTCTCCTACTTTATTTGCATTCTCGATCTTAATCATCTCTGCGAGCATATCCTTATTTTCTGAAGCATTGAATTCCACGATACTACCGTTTTCAAACCTCAAATATACATCCTTGATAACCTGTCCATATCTATACAATGGTTGATTGAATCTCATCCACCCTTCTGTTCCTCTTCGATCGGGCGAAGTGAAAATCTCGAACGAAGGGATATTGCGTCATGATCATCCCAACCGTTGTCTATTGGATCAGATTTTAATATGTATATCAGCATCTTCTCACTCGACATGCACTCGTTCTATCTTCAAACCATCCAATTTCTGTTTGATAGCTTCAATAGAAGTTATGGTGTTTTTTCGTTCAGCGATAGGATCCTCCTTATCTAGATAACATGCTTTAATAATTTCATTCCGGTATTCTTCGATGGACATCCCCGCTTCCTGTGCCATCGCTTCGGTACCGTACAAACCTAATGTTCGCGTCATTTTTCCATCCAACTCTTTTTTCATGCGTTTCTCTTTGTAAAGTCTACGAGATGCCATTCTGGCTGCCAATTTTTTTGGATCTATATCTTTGAGCTCATATTTATCCGCTTCAGCGATAATAGAAATCACGTGTGTCATCTGTTCCACTTTCCCGTGAAAGAATTCACTGGGATAGAAAACGATCTGATCGTCATTCGCATGATCGAAAAAATGTTTCGCTACCCCATCAGGCAGGTATTCCATGATCGGATGTGCACCCGCTTCGAGAATAGCTTTTTGTAGTGGCAGGTAGAATGGCTTGGCACATTCCGGGATCTGTACAAAGACTACATCGTCCTTTTTCACTCATTCGCCTCATCGGAGTGCGAATTTAACAAGAACGTCTGCGTATTTTTTGAGGAGTTCGTATGAAGGGATATAACTCATTATTAATTACACATTACAAATTAAAACTATGAATTTTTTTATTAATTATTTTTTTGTAGCAATCTGAAAAAAAGAAGCAACGTGTTTGTTATATTTTTTTTATATATGTCAATCCAAAATATCACTTATACTTCGTTTTTTTGGCAAAATTTCGGTTAACCACATATACTATAGTAGTATAGTAGTATTTATTTATCTTTTCTCCTCATGAATAAGCTTATAGATCTAGCAAAAATACACGCTAAACTGGTCCAGAAGCACTTTAACTATCACATAAAGACACATAAGCACCATTATGGTGCAGGACTTTTTGGTAGCTTCGCCCTGGTCAAAATGATTATGCTTATCGCATGATTGTTTGGTATAAGTATCATACCATCAAGCTTTGCTGCCTATCTGGACAATGGATTCATTATTTCGGAATACATCGAAGGAAGTAGTTTCAATAAAGCAATAGAGCTCTACAATGGAACCAATCATGCTGTCGACCTTTCCGAATACAAACTTGTATTGTATGCCAATTGATCTGCTACACCTTCTCAAACAATGATTCCCGTTGGCGTACTCAATCCATGGGATGTTTATGTTATAGCTCATCCAAGTGCCAATGCTACTATTTTAGGCAAAGCTAATGCCACAAATAGTATGGTAATCAATTTTAACGGAGATGATGCAATCGCATTGATGCGTACAGATAATAGTTATGTTGATGTAATTGGACAGATT
Source organism: uncultured Candidatus Peribacteria bacterium (assembly GCA_964545415.1). GTDB lineage: Bacteria > Patescibacteriota > Gracilibacteria > Absconditabacterales > Absconditicoccaceae > CAJBLF01. The sequence continues at coordinate 20,710 of CAZJFP010000017.1, read as the reverse complement.
GGTTTTGATCCTGGTACTTCTTGGAACTCATGATGAGTTAGTACTGCTGATCGTACTCTGGTCCGTAAAGCGATGATACTAACTGGCGATACCAATGGAAGTAATATTTTTGATCCCTCTCTAGAATGGAATTCATATCCTACCGATACGGTTTCCTACCTATGAACACATAGTATAGATGCCACAGCGCCCATACCTACCATCAATCTTGCAAATGGACAAACAAGTCCAACCACTTCTTTGACTTGAAAATTTCAAGTAAGCTTTTCAGAAGCTATCAACACCTGAACCTTTAGTTGTAGCGATATCACTCTCATAGGTACCGCGCCATGAAAGAATTGTATAAATCTCTATGAAATAGCTCCCAATAATGGAACTACATTTGAAATAGTCACTACGGCGACTAATGATTGAGTGGTAACGTTGACTATTCCAGCAGGAGGAATTACTGATCTCGCAGGCAATCCAAATTCAGGAGTAGCTTCTATCATAAATGATAGCATCACGATAGATAGATCGTCCTTACGACTTGCTGCGTGATCCGTTGTTATCGTTACAGCAAACGCCAATCCGGATTTTTTTGAATTTCTTGTATATCGTACGATTCCTTCGTGAACAACAATATATTTCAGCGACAATGCACGAAGCGGAGATAACACTCGAAGAACAACCGAAGGTAATATTGTCTTTACAAGTACTACAGATATTCCCGCAGGAACAATTGTTAGTATCCAAGGAGCAGACACCGCTATACCAACTATCATGCAAGCATGACTGTGATCTGTATCCAAAACAGGTGATTTTAATCTCTCTACCAATGGAGATCTTCTCCTTGTCTATCAATGAGATTATACAAACACACCTACTCCGATATTCATTCATGGATTCTGATTCTGATCTGCAAATCCTTGGATCGTGAGCTGAGCACCTACAGCAAATATTTCCTACCTACCAGCTGCACTATCCCTCTGAACCAACAGTATCAATTACGATACAAGCCATAGAAACACGCAATATCTTTGCACCAATAGAGCTATGCTCAGCAGTACTTTTGTAACAGATATACACAACAAAATTAATTGGATTGGGAATGACACATCTACAGGGAATTATCTCCCCATCTCTTGTATTTTTGATGCGACACAACCAGAAGTAGAAATCAGTTTAGCGAGTAGCCAAACTACTCCTAGTGCATCTTTTACCGGAAAATTTTTGATTACGTTTTCGGAAGCTATCGATACGGGAACATTCACTTGTAGCGATATAGGACTTGTAGGAACAGCATGAACCAAAACCTGTACAACTATAGAAGAAATAGCTCCCTACGACTGAACAACATTTGAAGCTACCGTAAACGTGACCAATATATGATTTGTAAGAGCAGAAATAGAATCAGACAAAATAACTGATCTTGCTGGTAATCCCAACAGCTTCTTTACTTGAGATAATAATAGTATTATTATAATAAATACACCTACCTATCAAGATGATTTACTTCTCTATCTTCCTTTAGATTCCGACACCAATGATCATAGTGGAAACGGAAATCATGGAACTAACTATGGTGCAGTCAACACAACAGGACACGTCAATTGAGCGTACAACCTAAGCGGTAATGCATACATAAGTGTACCACAGAGCTCTAGTCTCAGTACTTCTGTAATAAACGGCAATTTCACTATTTCTTTTTGGTGAGCGTTTCCGACCAATACCGATGTAGCTGTTGTATCTCAAAGTCCTGGAGGCGGAGATACTCCCAAACGAATGTTTGCTATCCAAAATCGAGGACAAAAAATCTGATATTATTCTCGAGATGGCGCTGTTATTGAAAGACAACTAGCAACGTATACATTTACTCCTCATAGTGATTTGCAGCATTATACGCTTGTAAAAAATGGAAGTGATTTCTTTTTGTATCATAATGCTATCCAGGTCGCACATTCTACAGATAGCCCAACTCCATTGGCAGATCTAGGAATGGCTTTTGAGATAGGAAGAGCTGAGAGCAATTTTTATTACAACAATATACTCGATGAAGTAGCGATCCGATGACGTGCATTGTCTAGCAGTGAAGTAGCTGGATTATATAATTGAGGATCAGGTCTTTCGCTTTTGCCTGCCCCTACCACCTATACACTCACCTATACTGCAGGAAGCAATGGCTCACTTTCTTGAACACAGACACAAACCATCAATGAAGGAGAAGATGGAACAATGATAGAAGCAATACCTGATGATTGATATCGTTTTGTCCAACGAAGCGACACTTCTACCGACAATCCTAGACTCGATACCAACATCATGAACAACATCTCTGTCACCGCTCAATTTGAGGAAGTCAAAGATAGAGATGGATGATGAAGTTATCTGATTGTAGACGATTGTCCGGAGGGAGATCTTTCTCCAAGTTATTATGACAAATCCTGTGAAGCGCTTATTTCCCATGCTGCGCCACTAACCACAAAAAACATCTACACCTGATCACGCACACTAACAAGAAAAACACTTGCACTCTTGATAGATACTTTTGCACAAAAAACATTACCTGAATATCTTACAATTGCTAATCAAGATACATGTTTGTTTGGTGATACCGATTGATTATCTGAAAAAGACAAAACTGCTATAAACAATGTTTGTGCAAATAAACTCATGTGACGCATGCAAGATGGTATGCAGAAAAAAGAAAAATTTGAACCATATGCTATTGTATCTTACGAAGAAGTAGCAACCGTTTTTTCTAGACTACTCTATGGAAACATATACAATATTTCTCTGGACTCCAACGACATACGATACGAACAACATGTAGAACACATACGACCGCTTTGACTTCTCACCCAAGATCAAGTAAGCATAAATGACATTATCAACGCTTTAATCTATATACAAAAACACCCGATTCTTTTTGAAAGATAAATTTTCTTAGCTATAATGATTATCTACAGGGGCACAAAGAGTCCCTGTTTTTTTGATATGTATCAAAATTTGATACATAATAAAAAGTCTCTCGAATTTTGACAGAAAATCTTTTTCGAGTATACTATATGTAAGGAATTTATTTTTTTCATCATAGCTATGAAAAAAGAACACTATTTTAGTCACTTACTCAGATGTATGAAGAAGCCATATTGCTGTTTATGTACGCATGTAAAAACCTATAAACGCACGTATGCTTTGGGAATTTTCTGATCGTTTGCTATCGTCAAATTGATCTTGCTCGCAGGAAGTGTTTTGGGTACCTTGTATCATGAGCAATATCATGCAACAGCAGCATGACCAGCACCTGTCGATCCAAGCACATTCTGTAGTACCAATCTTCCTGTCGTATGAGTATCATTCAAAGAATGTGTCGGCGTCGTAGATATCTACAACAACACTGATGGACAAAATCGGACCCATACTAACAATCGGCTTACGTCTACTAACATAGGAACGCGATATGGTATCACTACCAGTGCAGGACATGTTACAGAAATAAATCTCTCCAATAATAATCTTACATGATCGATACCGTTGAATATCAGAGAACTCTCGTATATGACAACTATGAATATCTCCCACAATGCTATTTCCCGTATTGCTACATTGTCACCTGGATATCTTACTAGTGTCGTAAATTTCAATGCATCATATAATATCCTGGGCGATACCAATTGATTGGATGCAATCTACAACCTTCCAAGCATACAGACAGTTGATTTTAGTCACAACCAAATGACGCAAATACCCAAATGATATAACCAAATAGCTGATACGGTAACGTATCTCAATCTCTCTTACAACACTATCAGAGATATCACCCCTGTAACAGAACCTTGAAGCAAGATATTGATTCGGCTCTATTTCCAGCACAATAGGATAGAAAAAATCCCTGAAACCATAGCATATTTTGCAAGCATTCAATTTCTTGATCTTTCCAAAAACCTTATCAGTAATATTACTCCAATTTGAAATCTTGCCCCATCTCTCATTTATCTTAATCTTGCCCACAACTTCATATCAAGTATTCCTTCGAGTTTCAGTAATTTTGAAAAGATGCCTGGACTTCTTTCACTGAATCTTTCTTACAATACTCTTACAAAACGAGATTATATAGCAAATATACCTAGTCTATGGACGCTCAACCTTTCCAATAATCAATTGAGAGATATGATTCCCTTATCAAATCTGAAAAATCTCCAATCTCTCGATTATGGATTCAATCGTCTCGAAAAATTCCCTGATATCAACAATCTACTATCAGTTGCAGGGACATTGACCAATCTCTCTCTTAGACACAATCTTATACACGATACACTACCAAAAGATTTTTTTCTCCTTAATAATCTTACAAATTGAGGAAGCCAAATAGATTACAATCGGCTTGATTTGAATAGTGTTACTGATCCTAATCTGATAGCATTTTTAGATGCCAAATTCAACAAAGACGGTAACACAGAAGAAGATCTCAATACCAAACGACGTAATCAATATAGAAACATAGAGACAGTTATATCGGCTAATCTTGATACTCCTACTGCAACGTATTATCCATGAGATGAAATTCCTATCACCATCACCATAGAGAACAAATGAATCTATGATACGCATGATCTTGATGTTTCTCTCTATGATAATCCTGGAGTTTTTACCATCCAGAACCCTACGGATGGATATCGTATGATCAAAGAAAGAATTTTTGACTATAATGATCCATGCAAAGTTGCTCTTGAAAACGCTACCTGACCATACAAGTATGCGTTGGATGTACGAGCGTTGAATAACGGACGATCTTCCTTCTTTACGTATCTGCTTTCTCCTGAACGCGATTATGACATGTACGCCGTCAGAGGAAATGATCCATCAAGAATAGACACTCCCGATCCCTATCCGACATCACGATGAGGCAACTTCATAAAATGGATAGAAGGATACAAATATGATATGTTCAACGTATTCAGTCGTACATTTCCATCACTCATGGATAATTGGCTCTTTTACAAAGATCTCAATGATTTTGCCAACCCTATAGATAATTGTGGTATAGGTGGTAGCGATGTGATTAGTTTTGATGAGCCTTCATTATCTACATCTTCAAGCAGAAACATACCTATAACTATAAAAATAGATTCTGACTACACATGAACGTTCACCCTCAAATCGCTTCTAGAAAGCGATAATCGTCTCTATAGAGAGACTAACATATCTGACAACACCTACGATCTTTCCATCACGATCAAAGACTTACCCTTAGATACCGATGATGACGGTATCTATGACAATGAAGATAATTGTGTATATGTAGCCAATCCTGGACAGGAGGACAGCGTTATAGTTTCTTGATCCACGGTAACATTTACCAAAGCAGATTATGCTGATGAAACTAATCCAGCCAATCAAGACTGTATAAATTGAGATGTATGTCTCACAAGATCTCGAAGGCGACCGCTGTATAATGCAGTATCTCAAACCTCAGGCGATGTCTATGCAGAATCATGCGATGCAAACCCAGCAGGAACTGAACGAGCGACAGGAAGCTGTAGCGACAAGGATTGATTGATTTTTGATAAATTGTTTATTGTAAATGATTGTTATCCTACAGAAATGACAGGATATAATCTGTGTTTGCATACGATTTCTGATGATAAATATTATGACGTATCTTTTTCAAGTTGGACAGCATGATGATTAGGATGATGATTTTCCTATACCAGGACAGAATATAGAGATCCGTTAGGTGATGCATGTGATTGTACTGATACGCTCTGTACAACAGGATATGATTATACCGGCAATCTTATCTGTACTCCTGTCGATCCTGCATGTCCTATTTCTGCATGCAACAATAATATCATAGAAGGAAGCGAACTCTGTGATGGAACTGACCTCGCAGGAGAAGATTGTATCAGCCAAGGATTCGATGGCGGTTCGCTTGCATGTAATACTGCTTGTGATGCTTTTGATACCACTGCATGTACAACTATTCCTCCGGTGACACCAAGCGATTGTGCATGAACACCTGTGGAGTATTGTTCAGATGTACCTACATGATCATGATGTAGTAATTATTATAGTACAATAACTGAAAAACAATGTGAAGCATATTTAGTCGGAAAAGATCCTCCGCCAAATTGTATAGATGGTGATAGCTGTGTCATTCCCGTAAGTGATCCGTGTGGAAACGGAACAATAGATTCTGGAGAACTATGCGATACTACCAATCTCAACGGAGAAAGCTGCATCAGCCAAGGATTCGATGGCGGCTCGCTTGCATGTAATACTGCTTGTGATGCTTTTGATACCACTGCATGTACAACTATTACCCCTCCTGTTTGTGGCAATGGAATCATAGAAGGAAATGAACCATGCGATAGCACTAACCTCAACGGACACCTATGTTCTGAATATTGATATATTTTAGGGACATTGAGTTGTACCGCTTCATGCACCATCGACAGTAGAAATTGTTCCAATCCTCACTCATGAGGTGGTGGCGGTTGAGGAGGATTAACAACAGACAAATGTCCAGGCGGTGACTTGTCTCCTAGTTATTATGATGGAACATGTGCTGCTCCAGCTACCCACACAGTAGCGCCTACAACAAAAGACACTGACACTCCTATCACGAGAAAAGTTATGGCACAATTGGTAAGCGCTTTCGCTCAGGAAATTTTGTGACTTATTCCTGATCCTACCAGACCATGTGAATTTGCTGATATAGGGCACCTTTCCGCATCTGAACAAAAATCTATAACCGATGCATGTATGCTCAACATCATGGGAGTCCACAAAAACGGCGTAGCGATAAAAATCAATTTTGAACCAGGCAAACATATAGACGAAAAAGAATTTGCTACCGCATTATCCAGAACTATTTATGATGGGACATACAACCTACGCCTGGATTCTCCGATTGCGCGATATACCAATCACGTCACACAAATCAAAAAAATCGGCTTACTTCCTTCAGGTCCTAGAGTCATGTTTTCCTTTGCTATCAAAGCTTTTGATACTATCAAAAACGATCTTACTCTCGTCAAAAGATCAGATACGCATATACATGCAGCAGCTTCTACCAAGCCAGCTACCTCTTCGACAGGAAACGCAAAAACAGGAACGAATGTTATCACATCGCCCGCCACTTCTGTAAGTAATTCACTTAGATTGATGTTCCAAGATCTCAAAGAATTCTTCATCTTGAAACCATATGAGTGAAGAACTACTACTGAAACTAATGAAGAAGAAACACATGCAGCTGCGGAAACAACCACCACTCCTACCACAACAGAGCTTATCAAATTCATGCAATTCTTCAGATAAAATTTCATTTCGATATAATAAAAAAGGCGATGCTTAGGCGTCGTCTTTTTGAAAATCGATGAACAATGAATAATGAATAGTGAATAATGATGGTTTTTTTGTTATGAACTATTATATGAAACAATAGTCCATAAAAACACAATTCTAACATTATTCATTCTTAATTTTTAATTATTAATTAGTTTAGAATTTAGCCACGAACGGGAATCGAACCCGTGACCTCTCCCTTACCATGGGAACGCTCTACCGGCTGAGCTATCGCGGCATGATTTTTTTTGTTGTAAGGTCAAGATTTTGTACTTATTGGACAAAAAGTTTCAAGTCAGAATTTCTACAAAATTTTTCCTTTCTCCATTATTTTATCCCCTATTATGTATTATTTTCAACAAAACGGAATATGAAATACCATCAAAAGGGACAGAAATTGGGTAAAATATTTTTTTCTGAGTACTATTATATGTGTAAACTTTTATTTAACGCAGGAATTCCCATGACTATTTCATGATGAAGTCCAGAAACAAAAAAAACCTCACGAGTTGATCAATACACGGAAGGTGTTGATAATGTCGAAAACCTCAAAGGCCAATTAAGTACGCTGAAAAAAGAAATTAAAGGCTCTGAAGTACCAGTATCTCCGACGGAGAATATTGATTTTGGTAAAAACAAAGAAGGACAAGATATATTACAGACATGGGATGCTTTCATCACAGAAATGGATAAGGACGTGGAAGAAATTTTTGATGAATATGTGAAAATAAACGAAAGTCGCATAAAAGAACTTTTGAGAAAATGACAATCAGGACAAGATGAATTGGAGAAAGAATTCGACACAAAAATACGAAATAAAGCATTGATAGGTTTCGAACATTATAAAAATATTTTGGATGCAAATGCAATCAAGCAATTTAAATTCGAACTCACGCCGCTGAAGGATGAAATAGTGAATATGATCAAAGCGGAAGGTATCGAAGAAGAAGGATGAACTCCTGATAACCCCTTCAACACAACAGGAGAAGAATCAACAGTCGAACAACAAAAAGAAATTGAAAAAGGATATAATATGCAAAAAGATAATGTCGAAGCATATCCTGGATTCGGCAGCTATGATGTCAGCGACGAATATGAGATAGAGAACATCTACAAAGATAACAAGATAGTCAAAGTCATGGAAAGGATTTTTGACAACGAAGAACAGAAAGAGCTCAAAAAATGAACTTTCAGGGTAAATCTCTGACTGGAGAAGGGACTTGCAGGGATGATCGTAGACATCCGCAACGCTGTGGAATACAAAGCAAAATATGGCGATATAGACGATGAAGATACACACTACAACGAAAAATACGAGCAAATCTATTATGGATTAAAGGAACTTAACGTCGATGACGACTGAAATATTTCTTTTTCTGACGATAACAAGAAGATCAAAGAGCAGATCAAGAAACTCGTCAAAGACGGCTTCCTCTCTTACGAACATGAATGAGGTATAGATGCTGAACTCGGAAAGATCGCCAAGATATTTGCCAGAGCACAATGGAATGATCTTGATACTTTTGCATCATTGCTTCAAAATAAACCGGATGTATCAGAAGCGATCAAGGAACGGAACAACGCATTGGAAGTCACCGGACAGAGCAGAGAAGATAAGGATGAATTTGAAAGTTCCCTTATCAACGAAACCAATGTCTTTGAATTTCTCTGCGATTTCAACAGTGATGGCGTTGTCTCCGCTGCATATTACAAGAGAGACAAAAAGGGTCAGAAAGGCGAACCAGAACAGAAAAACCAAGGAGATGTATGACCGCTTTTTGGACAGCAAGTCATGCGGACTATCGATCAAGCTATTGAGGTCAAGACCGTCGAACTCGGAGGAGATCCTGACAAGAGTACTCTCCTGTGAGAACAAGTCGTTATCCAGAATATCATCAGAAATATGAATATCTACGATAAATCATTCTCGCTTCCTCGGCAAAAGGAATTTGTGGAAAATATGCTTAATGATACCACACAATGCACCAAGGAAAATCTAGCAAAGCTCATCAACGGATATACTGAAGATGGCACCGTCTATACCGGTATGCCTGAACTTAGGATGTATTTTCTCGATGCTATAGAAACTATGAATGGAGGTAGTGAAGTCATGCAACCTGATCTCTATAATACGCTCGTAGGCGACGAACTCGACGAGCTGCTCGAGATCGAAAATGAGAATCTGAAGATGAAGGAATCTATAGATGCATTTCTCAAGAAAATACAAGATATGAAAGATGAAAATTATGAACAATATAAAGATCTTATCGAACTCATCAGGACACAATGAGCAGTCAAAGTGAGAGAAACCATATTCACTAGCATTATGAAGGCTATGAATGGTATCACTATCACTACCAATGATGGGAAAGCAACAACCAATTTCCAATCAGCAGGCATAAGCAAATACGTAGATATTCGCTGAACAAAAAAAGCTATTATGGATGAGACCAACAAGATCCTTGCTGGTTGAGGAATCCATTTTAGTAAAGCACAATGACTCAGAGTCGAACTGGGTATCTGACAGACAGGAGAAAGCAAAACCCATAGAACAAAATGGAACCGATGAGCTTCCACAGGACTCAATTTCTGAACAGCAGGAGGGGCAACATGAGGAGGCGTCAGTCTCTATATAGAACTCGGAGGAGAAGTCGCAGAACAATACAACTACAAGAGAGTAATCAACGCCGACCTTTCCCAAGTCAAGAGCGCAAAATATTTCTGACTGGAAGGAGGGGCGGCAGCGCGTATCAGCATTACCGATCCTACACAATCAGGTGCGGAAATCTATGGCGGCATCAATCGACAAAAAGATCTTCAAGCAGGAATAGAACAGATTGACATACAATACCAAAAAGTTTCCAGCTGGATCTTCGATATCGGCGATCTATCTCCCGATAAGTTGAGTGACGCTGATGCATTCAGAGCGAACATCCAAGCCAAGATAGACAATCCAGCAAAAGAGTCTCATCAGAAGTTCATAGAGAACAACAAGGGACATCTCACTGCTGATCTCGATACCATCATAGATTATATGCAAACGAACAATTTCTTCTGACCAGGAGGTAAGATCGAGAGCATCCCTGAAAATAAAAGGAAAGTAGCGATCAACTCATTGCTTGATATCATGCAATCAGGAAGCATAGTGCAATGGAGACAGGACGTACAATCAGGACTTCATGGCAGAGTGTCGCTGAGTAAGCTTTCTCTTGGTATCACAAGCAATTTCTTTTCGCTCAATATAAAAAAGAAAACTAATACCGACAATTTAGAAGGAAATACACAAGAATGATTTAATAGAGATAATGAAGATATTCCTGTGAGCGGAAGCGGTAAGGAAGCAGCTAATGAAATGGCATTAGGAGATATGAGATTATCACTGTTTGGAATATATATCGGAGCAAGAATATCTACCCGGGTCAATACCTATGTACCTAACGAGATGCAATATCTATTTACTGAATATGAAATCTCAAACGGCATATGAGCCAATCAATTGGAACATTTGAGGGATGAAGAAAAGGATCTGAAAAAACAAGCGGATTATCTCGAAGCATTGTACAATGATGCAAGACTTACATGTGTCGTTACAAGCGATGATAAGATAAAGATCACTTTCACTCCGAAAAAGGAAGGCGCACAGACATTGAGAGAATTCCTCAATCTGCACGCCACTCAAGATGTCATAGACAACAAAACATATGCACTCACGGATACAGAACTCCTTATCGGAAACGTATGACCTATCGGAGCATACACCGTGACGGAAGCAAAAGGCATCCGCAGGATTCTCTGCCTATGAGCGAAGGAATTGGATACGGCATATCGCGTAGTGGAGAACACGTCCAATACTTCAGTCGAATCTATAGAAAGCAAACAGACAGGATATCATGAATTCTCTCAGACACAGATCCAAGATCGCGTCATCAACACGATGAATGGAACATGAGACAATCTGCCTGAAGCGAAGACAACTGTCGCGAAATTCATCAGCAATGACGGTACGATCACTATCCCTGCTGACCTCAGCGGACAAGTCACCCTTGATCCTTCCGATATAGAAGGAAAAACGCTTACTACAGGAACCTTGGAAATCACGAAACTGGAAGCAGGAGGATATGAGATCGCGCTCAATGATCAATCACCTGCTGACAAGCTCGTCATCAGATATTATGATGAAACAGAATTCAATGAAGCATTGAAGAAAGCTAGGGAAGAAGCTAAGAACAATCCTGATATGCGGACTACGCAAGAGGAAGTGCTCGATGCTACCAATACGCTTTTCTCTTTTGAAGGAGATCTCTTATCTGCCCAGAAAGAGCTCAGGGTTTTGATGGATGATCTGAAAGAATTAGAAAACAAGAATCCTAACACATACTCCCAATTTTTGCTTGATGCATCATATGTCAGCAACGCAGATGGGACAATCGATGATGAAGAGGTGGCAAAAGCTATAGAGCATCTTGGAAGCTTGCTCGGCAAGGACAAAAAATTCGATACCCTCAAGACATATCTGGAGGGAACGGATGAATATATGAAAGCGTATATCGTAGATAGATTCAAACAGATACTTGCCAAAGAGCCTCTCTATGAAAAGATGAAGATATGAGCGATACTCAATATGCATGCATGATGGGAACGCATCACCTGACCATCCAAACAATGATTGCCTTCTGCGCTTAGGCAAGAACTACAACAAAAAAGAAAAGACATCTATACTGCATACAAATGAGATATGTATGATACCGATCCTGATATTGCAGAAAATCTCATCGGATATACTGCTTTCTATAGACAAGGAATTACCCATGCATATTCGATGACCGCTCTTGGAGAGACTTCTTACCAAGGTAGCATAGAAACTATCTCTGAACATGAGGACCTTGCACAAGAATGGTTCCTGGAAAATTTCACCAAGAACCAATACGAAGTAGAACAGCTGGCGACCAGTCTTGAAGCAAAATGCAAGAAACTCGGATTCACTGTAAAACTCAAAGATAACGAATATACAAAGACCTGGGAAAATATAGAAAAATTAATTAAATGAGATAGTATTACTATTGACTCTTGAGAAGAAATCAGTATAGAATTAGACTGGGTATTTTACCTTCTCGGAGACTGTTGTAACGAATCACTCGGAATGAATATCAAGAAGATCACTATCAAAAAACTCAAAGATATTACGGTATTGGATGGTGCATACACTTGAGAAGGTATTCCTGACAAAATATATGAGTACGGAACTACTATATATGGCAGCAGCGAATCCATTGCAAGCGATCTCGTGAGCAGACAACTGGGTACGAGCATCAAATACTATCCGAGAGATAATTTGAAAGAGATGGAAAGCAAAATCAAATCATGATTCAATAAAAAAGACCAACATGATATACCACCACCACTATATAATATACCACCTGATGAACATCCTAAATAAAAAAAATCCATTTTACCTTATCTTTTCCCAAGAAAATGAAAACAAAAACAGGTATCGGCATAGCAATAGCATCCATCCTAAGTACGCTTTCGATTTTCTCATACACGGAAGCAGCCGAACGATCTGATCTCGTATTGCCCGTCGAACAAATATACTCTGTACCTACTTCATGCGAGAGTCCAACCAACATCTACCTCAACGAAGATAACGATGGAGATACGCTTCCTGATTACTATCTTTTTCTCAATAGCAACTTCATCTATCCATATAGCCCAGTAAATCAGTACAGTGCAGTCCAGATTCTCAGAGAATATGGTGGTACTGAATATAGTAAAGTCAAATACTATAGGCCTATGGCAAATATGCTCTATAAAGTCAATAAAACGACATTGATCACTGGCGATATCGACGATATGACATTTTGGAGACCAAGCCGAGTATTCCCATACAATGTACCTGTAAGAGGAATTGCATCAAACCCAAATAGGATTGTCTTCGAACAACCATCAGACAATAATGCAAGCAAAAACAAAGTCGCATTTGTCTATCACTACAAATATTACATAAACAATGGAAAATTAAATGGAACATCAAACTATACCTATATACAAGTACCAAGCTTAGGATATATGTCAGATGCTAATCTTAGTTTAACGTATCTCTCACCAAACAATACAAGGAATTGGATAAATCCTGTTCTCACCAAAGAGAGTTGTCAACAATTCAAACTCAGCCGATGTGGTGACGGTACGATAGATGCCTATACTGAGACTGGTAATCGGGCTAATGTATGAGGATTCACAGGCGAACTCTGTGATGATGGTACAAATAATGGTAAGCCAGGATACTGTGATACAACATGTTGAGCATGAGGATGATTCTATTGTGGAGATGAAATCATCAATGATGGATCATCAGACACCGTATATGAAAGTGGTGGAGTATTATATGGACCTACCTATTATAGCGGAACGGAATTGATATTTGAAACCTGTGATGACGGAAACGATCCCAACGATCCTGACGGGTTATACAATCTTGATTGAGATACGATGTTCTGTAGTTCCATCTGTTTCGACAACTTCCAAGAAACCTTTGTTGAAGTATTTATCAATGAATAAGATATCATCTTAATATATTTATACTATTATATACCTTATCATGAAATTCACTAGCATCAAAAGCATCAAACGAGTAATGGCCATTTCGTTCATCTTATGAATGGGAACTATTACTTTTGCTGGAAATACTATAGGAGATGTTCCTGCGAGTGCGAATGAACTTAGACCTATCGAACGGCAAACCACTCCATATGATGGTAGCTGTGATATCGAACAGGATCTTGCGTTCTATGATAAGTCGCCTGTGTATCTTCGTGTGGGACAACCAAAAAGCACGGTAAACTATGTGTTCGACAAAACCGTTACGTATGTAATAGTATACAACCAACCGCTCTTCCAAGGCGCGCTAAAATTTCCATATGTAGCCAACTTTGTCCCTTCTACTTCTTTTGAACCTGATAGTTCAAATATATTGACGGTTGAAGCTACTGGCGCTATCTTTTCATGATGAGCAATGACTATGGATAGAGATGAAATAGCAGGGCAGATCATCACCAAAAACAATGAAAGAGCAGCTTTACAAAACACTGCATGAGCAACACTCAATTATTATTATAAATTAGCCAATTCTACTTTTACCCCAAAAAACGGTACAGTAAAAATAAATATCCATCCACAGCTTACCCCAAAAACATCTTGTACCAACTATTATGTTGCTAGATGTGGAGATGGTGTCATCGACGATGAAGATACCGAAGGTATCGAAGTAGATGGTGACCTTGTAGAACGACATAAGCGATCTCTCGTACCAGAAGAAGTCTGTGATGATGGAGAACTTAACGGAACACCTGGACATTGTAAGATAGATTGTACAGGCACAGAAGGTCCAAGCAATTGAGCTTCTTGTACACTTACCGCAAATACTACCAGCGCTTCAGCAGGAGATACCATCACCCTCACTGCATCATATGCAAGCGGTACAAGCGCTACATTTACGCCAAACACGATTTCTGGATTCACAACGTTTACCTATCCTACATGGAGCGGAACAGCTACTGATACTATCAACAACACTACAACATATACGCTGACCGTACAGGGAGATACAGGAACACAACCTGCAGTATGTTCTACTACGGTAGCAGTGGAGCCACATATTTCTTGTTATTTCACGTTCACTCCTAGTCCCGCCATAGCAGGACAGATGGTTTCTGTTGGATGGCATATCACTGGAGGAACCTTCAATGATGCACGGCTCTATGGAGATACTAACGTCCGAGTAGGAGGAGGTCGGCCATATGAAATCTGAGTAAATGATTATAATGGAAGCGCTATGGCACAACCTAATGCAACAGGTAGTTATACGTTTACCCTCCAAGGAGTCGGACAAACACGATGATGAAGCGGAATGGAAAATTTCTCATGTACATGAGTATTGGATGTATTGCCTAATGTTCCTCCTACCTGTTCTCTGATTACTTCTACTCCTACGATAAACCTCTGAGAATCAGCTATCATCAACGCATCATACAACTATGCCGCTTTGGCTACCCTTACTCCTATGATCACAGGACTCAATTTTGTCTATCCTAACTGGATACATACTGGTATCGTAGTCACCCCTACAGAAACTACTACGTACAGCTTGAATCTCTTGGGATACAACGGATCAGGGACTACATGTTCCACTACTATCCATGTAAAAAATAATGGATTGAATATTATGAAAGAACTTGTAACTGACATTCTCTATTCTTCCGGAGATCTCGTAACGTTCAAAGTTAATTTCAGTAACAATAGTTCAGGAACGATCAACAATATCATCCTTTCAGATACGTTACCACTACCTTTAGAATACGTCAGCAGCAGTTTGTTTGGCGTCAATCCTCCATATTCTTTTTCTACAGGTATGGCAGGACTCTATCAGCGTGTTGTCTATTCTGGATTTTCACTCGCTCCATGACAAGCAGGATATATGATGATTGCAGGAAGAGTCAGATGAACTTATTGGAACGAAAGCACCATCAATCGATGATTTATAGAAGCTGACGGATTCATGAAACACCACGGTGCAGGATTTAGATTGAATATCCCTATCATCAATACCCCGATTATCAAGACATCCAACAAATCCTCTTACTCTCTTTGAGAAGATGCAGTGTTTACGATAGCAGTCACCAACAACAACCTTACGCCGATAAACAATATCACTATTACAGACAATCGGCCTGACTCCTCATGTGTTACTCTTGATACGAATTATACATCCAACGTATCACTTACCCCAACATCATCTATAGATCCATATCAATGGCAATATCCAGGGACATTGAATCCAGGACAAATTATCTATATCTATCTTACCGGACATATCAGCAACAACGCATCTTGTATTGGTACCTATATAAATAATGCAAGCGTTCTCTATACAGCGAATGGTAGCATCCAAACAGGTGTAGCAAACCCGCTTACCTTCCAAGTATTGTGAACACCTAGTTCTACGGTAAGCTTCGAGAAGAGATTGATCTCTTATGGTGTCAATCCTGGCGATCCTGTTGTCTTTGAATTACTCTATCAGAACAACGGTACTGCTACGATCACCAATCTTGAAATTGAGGATTACCGGCCAGGAACGTTGAACTTTGCTACAGCAACCCCTATGCCAACGACACAGACCCCAAACATCGGCTGATTACTCCTTCGCTGGATAATCAATACGCCGCTTGCGCCAAATGGCTCAGGAAAAATCACTATCAATGGAACAATAAAATAAATTTAGCAGCTGTTTAAAAAGTCTTTAAATTATTATAGTTACGGAAATGAAAAAATTACTTTACCTCACGATGATCGGATTCTTGTGACTCATAGGATTCACACGAGCAGATGTGGATAGCGTACATGTCGCCCCTGCGACACAGACGGCTATTTCCGGTTCTACCGTGACGTTCACTGTCACCGGACACAATGGAACAGGAGTCGCATATCTCAAATATGTCTTGCCGCAAACTGCTTCATACATGCTCATGTATCAGAGTGCAAACATCACCCCTTTCAATGATGGATATATGAATCCGTTGAATCCTGATCCAATTTTTTCACTCGCCGCAAACAGTAATTATTCCGTAACGATTACTGCTAAACTTGTAATGCTGAGTTCTAGCCGATCATTTTCTTCTATAACTCCTACAGCGATATTCAGCAATAGCTCATTATTCACGACAACATTTCCTCTCTCGGGTACAGC
Organism: uncultured Candidatus Peribacteria bacterium; assembly: GCA_964545415.1. GTDB lineage: Bacteria > Patescibacteriota > Gracilibacteria > Absconditabacterales > Absconditicoccaceae > CAJBLF01. Next base: position 3,639 of record CAZJFP010000017.1, on the reverse strand, counting down.
ACAACTCACGCCTATAGGAGATGTAACGATAAAAAATATTTTGACAGGACAGAATCCTAGCGCTTCATGAGATATCGTATCCTATGCTATTACTTTACAAAATATCTGATCCGCTCTCGCCACAGGAATCTCTTTCATGAGTGATTTCCCTATTGCGCTCTTCTACAACACTCCTGTCGCTTCATTCAATAATGGATCTACACGACTTTCCTACTCCTATATAGATTACTGACTTCCTGCGTTTGTTTGGACAGGATTGGGCAATCTGAATCCTGGAGAAATCAGAAACGTACTCTTGCGCATCTCTATGAAACAAAACGCTTCTGTAGGAACGACCTTCAACAATATCGCCAAAGTAACTTCTACAAGTACAGAATATAGTACAACAAACAATACAGCTACGGCTACAGGAATCGTGCAGCTCCCTGCCAATGTACGAGTAACCAAAACGCTTGCTCCATTCACAGGATTCCATGCTGGAGATAAGGTAGTATACACGATCACCTATGGAAACAACGGAGGCAAGACTGCAGAAAACGTTGTCATCACCGATAGTATGAACGGTAACGTCTCTTTGCCTACCACCAACTTTGCTATAGGATCACTCCCAGCAGGAAGCGGTGGAACTATCACACTCACTGGAACCTTCAATGCTGCATTAGCTTCAGGATACACCTTTGTAAATACTGCTACAATCTCTACGACAAGTTCGGAGACAGTGACAGGAAACAACACGGCTCTTGCTACCGGAATCGTCCAAGGCAGAGAGAGTGTCTATGTCACAGTTAACGCAAACAATCTCACTAGACCTCAGCTCGACAATGCACCTTACGGTTCAGGCACAAGCAGCATGATCCAAGCATATAGCGGCGATCTTGTACAGATTACCATCACCTACGGAAATAGCGGAAACACCGTAGGAACCAATGCTAATCTCTACGTATCAGGATTGAATAGTTTCGTGACGGTCTGATCATTCAATGGAACACTCAATACATTAGATATAGATGAAACCGGCACGATCACATTCACCGGAATCGTCGGTCCACAGAATTATCTTGGATTTACCATTACACCTCGTATCACATACAACACTACGCAAACTATGATGAGTAACACAGTAAGAATCGTTGAACCGATTATCTGTGGGGACGGTGTGCTCACAAGAAATGAACCATGCGATACCCAAGGAAATCTTTGAGTCCTCTATAGCGGACAGGTCTGTGAAAATCAGCAAGGTATGTGTATATTGAGAACCAATGCTATCATCAATCTCGCACACATCACCTATCAATATCCTAATCCTGCATGATGATACTTCACCGGTGAAGCATGGAGTTCAGTAAACATACCGATTACCGGATCTACTTGTACCACCATGAGAGGAACAGCTCCTGTCACGACAAACGACGGATATGAAATCACCTATACCTGTGCCGGAAGCAATACCACTACTACAACACCGATTACTATCGATTGTGGAAATGGAACCAATGTTTCCTGATTATGATCATCACTCGTCGGAACATGTGAATACGACGAATGATTTGTCGGACATGCACAATGTACGGTCGGAAGCAATGCTTGTACACCGGTTGCCGCATCGCCTAACGCAGGTCTCTGTGAAGATCTGACATCATTGGAATGATCTGTACTCATCGTTAACGAAGAGGAAGGACAGGCAAAAGGAAACTTCAGATGCGAAACCACGAATGGTGTAGAAGCAACTATCACTATCGACTGTGGCAATGAAGAAGAATATACCTCAGACGAACCTACAGACATCTTCGAACATCTGTGTACCTACGATGACAAAGATACCTACAACGTAGAATGTCGTGTCGATGATGCAACTTCGGATGCGTGTCAAGAAGAGATCGTTGTCGATGAAGGATTACTCGGCGATTGCGGAAACTGAGACAGAGAATGATACGAAGAATGCGATGACGGCAACAACAACGACAACGACGCATGTTCCAATGTCTGTACGCTCAACGACAACATCATCAACGAACCAGGATGTTTCAATGTCAGCAATATGAATATCTCTATCCAAAAATGAGAGATCCTTCCTTTCCGATGGACCCTTGAAAACAAGAAGAATATAACAAATGCAACAAGCTGTAACAACCAAACAGATGGAACTATTCTCCAAAACAGCATCATGTGTACCTTCAAAGTATACAATGGAGAATCAGACAACGAAGAAGATCCTATCAATCCACCGGTATCTATGCCATGCAGCTGAGACAATCGAAATGGTAAAGCGCTCTTCGACTATTTCCTCGATAAGCAGGATGATATGCGATCATTGGAGAACGCATTCGGAAAATACTATCTCGACTCCAACGACTTCGATAGCGACATCCTCGGAGAACACAAACTCGTCTTGGACAAAGTGGAATATACCTACTGTGATGGAGAGAACAAAGAGCACAAGACTGCTGTCGGAAGTATCTGTAGCGTCAACTTTGCTGTAACACAGCCGTATCTTGCACAGAGAAGCACATTCGGCATCACACCGAAAGCAACCAACATCAAGCTCGAATGATATCAGACAATCAATGGAGAAGACTTGATCTCTACGACAGATCTTGAAGATATTATGGTGCTTGATGAATCAGAATATGACGGAGGAAGCGATGTCGATGCATTGATGACAAGCTTTATTAACAAGTATGAAAGACTCGCTATCACTGTTCCACAGAGTTCATTGAAATGAACAGCGTTTGAAGGATACGATGATATCACCGTCAAAGTCGTACCTCAACAAAAAATCTATATCCTGGAAGCAGATGACGCATGAACTGCTATCACGCTAAAAGACTTGAAAAAATTCACAACACCATTCACGATCGTAACAAAAAATATCGATCTCATCATCAAGGGAAATGTGGAGTACAACGGAATGTTCTTGGTCAAAAACGGAACAATCATGTTCGACAAATCAGACGCTTCAGCCGGAGGAGATAGATGTCCTGCTCCGCAAGTGATCAAAGGAATCTTTGTGACAGATGAAGGATTTGTAGGAAGAACTCCTGCATTGAAAAACGATGACCTTACCCTCAATCGATGTACCTATGGAAATCTTCAAGTCAAAGGAATCCTGATCGGAAATGGTGTAGAAAACATCGTTGAATCCAGAAGATCACATCTCAATCAATGGTTCTCTAAAGCCGGTTCAGATCCTACTATCAAGGCAGCAAGAAGAAACGATATCTTCAATGGTGCAGCATTGCTTATCGAATACAGCCCAAGCTTATGGAGTGCATTACCTCCAGGTGCAAGTGAATTCACCAAGGTATTGGATATTTACAAACAATAAAATTTAGCTCAAAACAGGAAGCTAAAAGCTTGAAGCATAATAGAGTAATACATAGTAGTATATAGTAGGGGCGGATATCATCCGCCTTTTACTATTATGCAAAAATTAAAGATATCCTAGATATCATCAGCAATCTTTCGTTAATCTCACGAAATTATATTTCTCCTAAAATAGACTTGACATTATTTGGTAAATTGTTATATATATTGAATATATAGTCAATATACTGTTTTTACTTTTCACATATCTATCGCCATGAAACATTTAAAATTTCTTTTTCTTCCTCTCGTGATAGTCTCATTGCTTTCATCTGT
>CAZJFP010000016.1:0-25328 GCA_964545415.1 uncultured Candidatus Peribacteria bacterium | reverse complement strand
TATACCCTTTTGTAAAGTGTAACCTTAATTGCAGCAATTAGTACAATATTTGACATTTTTCTTAAAAAATCTATAATAATATTGTTTATTTTTCTTCCTTCTCATGAATAAGAAAACAAATCAATTTGCCAAGGATCATGAGATCCACTTCAGCGATCCCTCCTTCAAGGAACTCAAGCATATGATGCAAGAGGATAATTTCTACGAAGAGATGAAACACGATCTCTGATATTCATATACCAAGGATTTCAAGGACACGCACCGTTCGATAGAAGATGCTATCGACAATGAAATCAAGAAAATCCTCGATGAATCCGATAGAAGACACTATCAACGCATCGATAAAGTCAAAGAAGATTTGGAACATACGAAGGAACGTATTGATAGCATACAGAAAGATATCAATAAGAACAATGAGATGATCAAGACAAACCAAGATAAAATCGCTTTTCAGGAAGATCAGATCCCCTTTCATGAGCTCATCAAGGAAGAACAGGAAGGGAAAAAATATTTTACTGCCGAGACAGAGAAAAGAAGAAAAGCATTCATCAAGGAACAGGAAGACAAGATAACAAAAATCAATGAAGAGATTACTGAACTCAAGCAACAGAACGATGAGTTACAAAAGACATTGGATGTGCTTATCGCAACAAGAGACAAAGAAGAAACACAAGAAGAAACATTGGAGACCAGGAAAATCAAGTTGGATGCAAAAAATGTGAATATAGAGGAATACAAGAACGAACTCAAGAAAAAGGTCGTCCAAGCACTCAAAAGAACGTTGAGCAAACCATTTGCGGTGATAGAGGAAAAAGGCATGTTTGTCCCGGGAGCATGAACAGAGAAATGATGATCATGAAAACATAAGAACAAACCTAATGACCATATCATAGATCCCGAATATAGCAAGGTCTGAAGCGTTATGAATATCATAGAGAAGAACAAGACAAATTTCATGAAATATTTCATCGCGAATCATGAAAATTTCCCTGCCTATACTACCGATGAATATCTGACAGAGAATAAATATTTTCTATGAGACGGTGTCAGGTATATCTATCTCCCGAAAATTAACAAAAGCATCATTGTATCAGACGCTTTGGATGCTACATGAAAAAACTATAGGGATATCACTTTCGTCATCATCTGACCACTGAAACAAGAAGATGCATGAGGAGAAAAAATTTCTAAGATCGCCATACCTGGCAAATACAGGATCAAAAAACTCGAATTTACTTATAACAATCCTCTATCATGGGAGGATGAAATCGAAAACTATCTTCTAAAAGACCCATCTTCCAAAGATTTCGACGAAAAAGAAAGCGTACATTCTGAAGAACGCAATGTGGTCACCCATCATGAAACATTCAAAATCATCCTCAGTTCGATACTACACAACAAACAGCTGCTCCAAAAAGCAGATAAAAGCATTACGACTGACAATATAGAACCTGATGAGCTTTCTAGAAAGCTCTATGAGAGCCTCGCTCGCGAGTACAACAAACAAATAGAAAAAGCCAATACGCTGCTCGAGGAAGCGGATGAAAAACGTTCAAGAGCCGAAAATATGTACCAAGGTGCCATCACTACGGAAGAGCACGATGCTACTACAAGACAAAAAAACGATCAATTGAGAGAGGAAGCCGATACTATCAAAAAAGAAGCTAAAAAGATACAAGAAGAAGCGCATGAGATACTCAAGGCGGTTAATAATATCCCTCAAAGCGACAAAGTTCCGATAAGCAAGATCAATAAGAAAAAATTACCTAATTCCTTCACTGGATTGATGATTATGATCAAAGCCATTCCTCACCTCAACGATAAGGAATATATCGTCGCAAAGATTTATCCTGAATGACAATCAAGAATAAAAGAGAAATGATCAAAAAACACGATCGTAAAAGCGAATAAGGACATCATCAAAGACTATGAAGAAAACGATTTCAGCAATAGAGCGAAATCCCTTACTTCCAATCTAAAGAAGAAGGATTCTGCTATCACGAAGATCCTAGCAAACAACGAGATCTTCGTCCTTATACCTACAAAATCAGCTACGGATCAGGAAAAATACAAGAACCTCTGAGAAAAATGATATGGAAATTGGTATGAAAAATTCGAACAAGCATATAAATCGTTTTTGGAGGAACAAGAAAACACCACACGAGACGATAAAAAACTTGAATACGCAATTCTCAAAAGAAAGACCAAGAAGGAAGATGTTTATGATTGCGACGTTATCAGATATTTCACCTGATTCCCTAAGACGCATATGACATTTTCTACCTACCTCTGAGGAACCAATAACTATGACAAATCCTATCAGATACTTTTGTGGATGAGATTACAATTCTATATCCAGCTCCAAAAGCATCCTAACAACAAGAATATCACGGATAATATAGCCGAGATAGAATCTACCATAAAAAAAATAGAAGCGAAATATTATGCAGACTATCGATCCGGTAAAGTGCAGACATCGTCTCCAGATGAATGAGAAGAAGATATCACTCTAGAGATGCCAAAAAAAGAGGATACTGCCAAATGAGTAAAATCTTCGTCTGAAGAAGAAAAAAAGGAAGATATGACTATCATACAACCTGAAATCATCAAAATCCCCAAAGAGCATCCGAACAAAGAGAAAGTATTTAAACAAAATGAAGGCTTAACTATGGATACTATTCAGATATCTGAAATTATGGGTAAATATCGTATCTATGAGGCTGTCGTCGATACTGAAAAACATTACTCCGATAATCCGAACAAATATCTGGTACATCTTAACGATCGCATAACAAAGACAATCATAGCGCCGAACTGAACTCATTACAAGAACAACGACATCGTACAGGTCGTTATGATAGAAATCAAAAAAACACCAGAGCTCACCATCAAGGCATGTGAACTCTATGAGAAATACATCACTAGTAGAATCCGTGAATTTATCACTACCCAGAACAGATTAACAACAGAAGAAAATCTCACCAGTAGACATATGTATCAAGCCATCGTCAATAAAAGTAATGGAAACAGGTTACATGTAAGTCTCAATGATAAGGGCGTACGAGGGGTTTTGGTCAATATACAGCCATGAAACACCTTCAAAAGATGAGACATCATCAACGTATATTATACCTGAGGAAGACTCAAGGATACAGATCCAACTTCTCAGCTTACCTTCATTACTCCGGAAGATCTAGAAGCAAGGAAAGAACAGCTCAGAAACAAAGGTAAATAGCGATAATTTTCATTCAACAATAAAAAGAGCCACGGCGACATATGCCGTGGCGTTTTTTTTCAAAGGTTTTTTTATGAGGTCAGGACTTTTCTCATAACTATCTTGTACAATTCTTCATCATCAAGAAGTCCATATTCCTCGATACATTGTTCCCAGAAAGAACTTTCCGCTTTGGCAGCCTTGATTTTTTCAAGAAGCACATTACGGATTGGTGAATTTTTGGGAGCAATACGACACACGACGACCATTCCCTCAACAGGAAGATCGGTAAATACAATGTCATCCAGCGACGATTCCCTGACCATATCTGAATCATGATTGAAATCGATATCACGATACAGTTTTTTCAGAGGATGATCATCCGGAAGTAAGAGCTGAAACAATGATTCTTGCGTGTCTTTGTTTATAGAGTTTAAAGTACCTTGATTGTGGTCCGGAATAACACCCTTAGGTGAAGGTGCTTCCTTTTTTTTTGGACCGAGATTTGGTTTCATTTTGAAACATTTTTTCTTTTTTGATTTTATATATTTCTTATAATTAAAATACAGCAAAAGTCAACTAAATTTTATGGCTTATTACCTTATATTATACTCTTATTTTTTATTAGGGAAAGCGCTATTCCGCTTTTCAAATGATTGGATATCGCTGAGATTCTTCGTCCGCGTCACCATAAGCTCTTCTATTTCCCTAGGGGTAAACTGTTCTGTACGATGATGGGTAGAAGATAACGAATACCCAGGATAATCACATTTGTTTATGACATTATTTCCATTTTTTTTGAATCGTTTGGTACCAGGCAGTATTGTGGCCGAAAAGCATAGCGCTGCATCTATATACCCTTGTTGAATAAGCGCTCTATCAGTACTCAATTCTTCATCAAAAGAAGCTCTTGTCTGCTCGGGCGTTCCGATGATAGCACTTGTATACACATATATTCACCCTTCTTCCCTAAGTCTTTTTAGATTATTCATGTTTTGATGATATTTTGCAACCATGCTTTTGGACGCACTATCATTTTTATTCCAAGTACGAGGATTGAAAGGCACATAAAGAGCGGTTATCTTTCATTCGCCTGTTTTATTATACTTGATGAAGAGATCCGTGACGAAGTCATCGATACGTTCAAACTCCAATCCCCCATTGTTTTGCCGATACAATCAATATTTTTTCATCAATCAAAGTCGTTCCTTTACCTGTTCTTTATTTTGAAGAAACGCATCATCCTGTACAATAAGCTCTTCTACTCCGTTATCTTTGAATATCCTCAGCTGCTCATCTATCTTCTGAGAGGTGTTTTTTGTGATACAATTGTCTTTTTGCGATCATGCGACACAAAATTCACAACCTCTGAGGCATCATTTACTAAACATAAAATCTACAAAAATTCTTCAGTTAGTAGGATAGCTATATACTTGGTCTCTAGGATATTCATTTTCCTTGAGCATCTCCATATCCAGCAAAGGAAATTTTTCAAATCCCTGATATCCGCCATGGATAATCTTCTCCGTATATTTTCCTTCTAGAATATCTGCTATCTCTCAGATTGCATCACCTGTAATGACGTGATCCACATACGGATTATCTTGGATGAATGCATGAGGATTGGCAGAGATATGCTGACCTCATAGGATCAACTTAGTATCTGGTAAAACCTCTTTTATTTTTTTTGCCAGCATAGTTGCTGGCAGATAATTCGCTGTTGCGATCAAAGGGATACCGACCATATCTGGTTGATACGCCAAAACCGTTTTCAACGTCTCATCTATCGGATTTCCTGTCGTCGCTATGATTCTGGAAATCGTTCAATGTTCCTTGAAAGCGGAATATTTGGCAACAAAATCACTTGGTGACATAACTTCAAAATCTTTCATTTTTTGTTGTTGTATATCCTCGTAGGAAAAAGGAAGCGGCATTTCTTGCATCTTTCCTTCTGTCATATCTCTTTGGGACAATACTTTTTTGAGCATTCATTGCGTCCTTACAACCTCATCCAGATATCTCACTTCATATCACGACTGTTTAAGTTTGGATGCAAGATATCGTATACCAGCATGCATTGTTGTCCTGATAGGATCCCAGATAGCATCAGTTTGGATATTAGGTTTTATGAACATAGCTTTTTTCATGCATATCTTGGTGAGTGATATAAAAATCAACTATTGACATTTTTCTTTTTAATGATGTATATAGAAATATCAATACTCACCTACTAAAAACTGTTGTCGGAGAATTACAACACAACAAAAAAAATCTCCCTTTTAGGAGATTTTCTCGTTTTTTTATATGCTCTATTTTTTCTTTTTTTTGTAGATATCCCAGATCAGATTGAACATGCTAGTAAGTCCGTCATGCAAGGTCTGGCTCTCTATGATGAGTCATGACAATTCTGACGTATCGTACATCAAGATCCCTATTTTATTTTCTCCATACACGACGATCTCGTTTCATAACTTGAACAGCGATGTATCCAGCATGAGTGCATTATAATGCTTTTTGTGATAATCGACATATTTTGATTTATTATATCATAGAATCACTTTGGCTTTTGTGGCTATCTTTTCTCTTTGAGGTACGAACTCTTCAAACACATATTTTTCTATTCTCGGGTCCATTTTCTGTGTTCATAAAAAGCTCAGATATGGTGATTTCATTATTGTTCATGCCTGCAATATTTCTTGAAAGACTTTTTTGACACCTTCAAGTCATTCAAAAAACTGCACCCTAGGTCTATTTCCAAACTTCTCAGCCAATGCCAGTAATTCAGGCACCTTCTCTTTGAAGCTTTCATACTTCTGCTCTAATTGGTTAAGCAATACATCAGGACTGATGACCCCATAATATTTTATTCCCGCTTTCGTCGTCTCATTTACAATACCATCGCGTTTCAAATCTTCGAGAATCGTATAGGTTGTCACCCTATTGAGTTCTGCACGCCTAGCGATGGTACTCGCTATAGACGTTCACAATTCCAAAACGGTGAGATATACTCTCGCTTCTTTTTCGGAAAGCCCGTAATTTTGGAGAGTGATAAGTAGATTTGCATCCATGTCACGGAGTATTGAACATCTAAATTTTTCATGATATAAGTATATTCCAAAACCTTGGGAAATGCAAATTTTCGTCTTGTCGGATTTTTCCGACACAAAGAAAAAACCAACTGAAATATCAGTTAGCTCATTCTTGATATGAGAGATATCTTGTTTACAACGTCTGCAATCTCTTTATCACTCTTTCTTTCCCCATCACTTTCATAACAGAATACAGATCCGGTGTCTGTTTTGCGCAGCATAGCTGGATACGCATAAACATAGCGATATCTCAGATCTTTCCTACATATCCACCTTCTTTGAATTCTGCATTATTGCCTGCAAAACCATATTTCTTTCAGATTTCTTTCAACTGATTGAATCGTTCTTCTGTGGACATATTCAAATCCATGACTTGTATATATTCATCGACGAATTTTTTCATCAGACCATTATCAGCGATCACATTTCCCTCTTTCAATGTCTCAATGTTTCCATGCAATTTTTCCCATTCATCGTCGAAGAAGAACATCAATTGATGTTCTACATCTGCATAGGTAGTAAATCTTTTCGGATCTTTCTCTGTGTGGCGCTCGATATTCATCGCAGCCTTTACATAAGCAACATCAGACTCCATACGTTTGGCGAGTTCTGGTTTATATTTTTTGGCTCGCGTCAAACTCTGATCATAAAGTTCGTCCGTAGAAATCCTTGATAAGTAATTGTTATTTACGCTTTGTAATTTTACGAGATCGAAGAGCGCTCATGATTTTGGCATATCCTCAAGTTTTATCTCGAAGTCGAGATAGCTCTTATCTGGATTGGCTTTTTGCCATTCTTCAAATCATGGATCGATGATCGTCAGGAGATACTCGATAATCCCTTGGCTCGCATATCACGATTCAAATAAATACTCCACATTTGCCTCTGGATCATGTCTTTTGGAAAGTTTTCTTTTATTTCCATTATCCAATTTGAGCATAGGAGCTACATGACAATACTGTGGATGTGGCAATCAGAACGCTGTGAATAATTGTATATGTAATGGTACTGAAGCAAGTCGTTCCTCTCCTCTGATGACATGAGACGTCCTCATGAGATAATCATCAGCGATATGTGCCAAATGATAGGTCGGTAATCCATCGCTTTTGATCAATACGATATCGTTGAAATTATCGATGGTTTCTATTCTTCCTTTGATTACATCTTCTATCACTACTCTCTTGTTGAGTTCACCAGGAGAACGGAATCTCAATACAAAATTTTTGTCTGATTGGATTTTTTCTAGCAATTCATCGGGCGTCTTATCTCTTCGTACGGAATAATTTCCATAAATACCTGGCGTGACTTTTGTCTTGGTCTGTTGTTCACGGATAATTTCCAATTCCTCAGGCGTCATTCGACAAGGATATGCCAAACCTTGCTGGATAAGATATTTTGCAAACACATTATATATGTGTTTCCTTTCTGATTGTTTGTATGGACCATAACCACCTATTTCTCTATTATTTTCTCATATAGGACCTTCATCTATACTCACACCAAAACGTTTCCATACAGAAAGTATGATTTCCAAAGCCTCTGGAACTAATCTTTTTTGATCGGTATCTTCTACCCTCAGAAAAAATATGCCTCAGTTTTGTTTGGCAAATTTTCGTGATACAAATCCACTAAAAAGATTTCCTATATGCATAAATCCTGTAGGACTTGGAGCAATACGAGAACAATACGGATTGGCTCTTGGTGGATATTTCTTTTCTAGATCTTGAATGGTTTCGCTTACATCAGGAAAAATGGTATCGGCAATCTCTTTTCGGGTAGTCATGATTTCAATTCAGAATGTAAAATGCAGGATTCAGAATAAGGATATGGCAAGGAGTTTCAAGAAAAATCAGCTTGAATCATCTGAGCATTCTAATATATAGGTAGCAAGTAATTTTATCATTTTAAAAATACAAACATGCAGAAACAAATCAACAGCTGAGTGTTTATTCTCGGATGAGCATTGATCCTCGCGATAGGACTCTTCTTCGTAGGATTCTTTATGTTCAAATCCAACACTTCACAATCGCCATATGGAATGGCAAATAGTATCTCCGTTATGGGAGAAGGAAAGACTATGGTAAAGCCTGATATGCTCGTCATCAACCTTTCTGTTTCAGAACTTGCTGATACCACAGAAAAAGCACAAGCACAGAGCAATGAAAAAGTTGTTAAAGTCAGAGATTTACTTTCTGGACTCAATATCGCTGAAAGCAATCTCAAAACCACAAGCGTAAACGTTTCTCCTGAATATGACCGGAGCGAACCAAGCGGAAGAAAATTGCTCGGATACAGATCACGACATAGCATGACCGTCACCCTTACGGGAGACAACTTCGGAGAAATCGGAGGACAGATCATTACAGACATATCCAAGATAGGATGAGTCAATGTCGATGGAACCTTCTTTGATCTCAAAGACAAAAACTCTGCATTATCAGGAGCTCGCGAGATAGCATTGCAAGATGCAAGAGCAAAAGCTGAACAATTAGCAAGAGCTAGCTGAGGAAAACTTGGAAAAGTAATCACTATCACGGATAACACCTATTATAGCATGCCTGGACCTATCTACTATGCAAGAGCTGAAGATATGGGAGGTGTAGCTATGGATAGCGCAGCAAGCAACTCATTATCTCCTGGAGAGACTGAAGTAACCGTTAATGTAAACGTAGTCTACAAAATAAAGTAAACTATTGTCTCCCTTTATAAAAGGGAGAGGTATCCGCCGATGCGGATGAGGGATTTAAAAGTCGAATACTCTAAATCCTCCTGTGCTTCGCACCACCCCTCCTTTTTAAAAGGAGGACAAAATATGAAAAGACGTCTTTCGGGCGTCTTTTTTTTTCATAAAAAAATGTGAGGGAAACTCCCCCACCTTCTTTATAATTTTATTCTTGTTATAACAGCAGTTTGTGGCTATTTTTCGGGTGTGTTCACATTTGGCAATTGGCCAAAATGCAATTTGTAGGTTTCGTCACCATATTCATTTATAGTACCTACTACCTGAATGGTATCTCCTACATTGAACAATACTACCGTCCAATCATCTACTGATTCTATTCTCGGCTTTTTTCTATTGTCGTCAGCGAAATAAAAATTAGCATAGATGTCTTCGAATTCGGCGGTATAAAATACAATTTTTTGTACTGTTCCGGTCTTAATGACCGATTGAGGATTCCTGTGTGTTACGGGGATCCAAACCTTTTGATCCAATGATTCCAGGACAATGGTATCTCCAACACCAAGGCGTTTGTGGATATCGACCGCATATCCGATAGTATTGTCGGCAAATTGGACTTTAGCCACCTGGCTGTAGATGTAGTTACTACCTAGTAGCACCACAATACATAATAAAAGTGTTTTCATGAGTAATTTATTGTTTTTTGTTTTTTATGTTATATATATTTTAATATTAAAGTCAACCTTTTATGATGTTCTAGAAGCTTGGCGAGATTGGAACCACACCCCTCGTCCTACAACAAAAAACACCAAGAAAAACCACTGGGAAATCGTAAACCAGCCCTGGAATTCCAGCTGAGAATCGGCCCTAAGATATTCCAATAAAAATCTAATGAAACTATATCCTATCAGGAAGATCCCCACGATCTTGCCCGGTTGAACGATTTTTCTGTGCACCCGAGTACGGAACACCAACATCGTAATAACCAACAAAACAAACCCTTCAAAAAAACTAGCAAGAAAATTGGTATTCACTCTCAGCAGTTCATCTACCTGTGAATACACATGCATCAATCCCAACTGATTCAAAAGAGAGAAAAACGGATATCCAAATTTTCCCAAAACCTCTGAAGCTACGATACCGTACAATTCCTGATTGAGATAATTTCCTATCCTTCCGAGCATGATACCGAACGGTAAGATAGCGAGAATCAGATCTCCGAGCAGAAGCAATTCTTTCCATGAGAGTTTTTTTCTTCTCATCAAGATAAGCATTGCTATGGTCACTCACACTATTCCGCCAATAAACGACATCCCTCACTTCCGGACTTGAAAAATTTCCACAGGATGCTGGAGATAATGTTGCAGATCGTAGATAATCACATGTCCGAGTCTACCTCACAGCAATACGCCGAAGAATATGTAAAGCATAAGATCGTCGAGATGTTTTTCAAGAAATGTCTGCAGACGGGGGAAAGTCTTTCAGAATATATTTTTTTTGCTGATCCGATAGAGAAAGAGATATCCCGCCAAAAATGCTACGACATAGAATATCCCATACCGATAGATATCAATAGATCAGATAGAAAATGCAATCATGACTATACAAGTATTGATAAAATGATAAAAGGCTTTCAGCCGATAAAATGATAAATTTATCGCAGAGCATTTATCATCCGCCATGGCGGATATTTATCGATAGTTTACCTATCATTGTTGTGAAATCAAGGTATTGAAACGTTAGAAAGAATGATTAGTATATTGGTCTAATCAAAAACAAAATGCCTATGACGTATATTGTACTTTTGTTTGTAGTGTTCTTCTTGGCTGCTCTTTTGGTCGGTATCTTCGGTTTTGGAATAGGTACAGAAGCGAGATTCCATATCATAAAAAACGAGCTAGTCGTCGATAGAATGCTTGGTATAACACTTATATGTTGTACTGTCCCATGGTGCATCTTGGTCGTACATGGAGTCGATATACTCTATACCAAGATAGCAAACATCATCATGTATGTATTATAAAAAAGCTTCCGGGTATTCACCGGAAGTTTTTCATAATAAAAAAAATGATTATGCAGACGATTTTTTTAGTATTCCATCATGAAAATTACGCACTCGCTTTTGCTGCTGCAGCTTCTTTGGTCATCTTTTTGTATTCTTGGATCAATCCTGCTTGGATTTTGGATTTCATCAAATCTGTCGGGATGCCTGCGTTAGGATTGAAACAGAAACTGACTTTCATCTCGCAAATCTTGGCATCAAATTCTGTGATCAATACTTGTGTATACTCCTTGTAAATCACGAAGTCATAGCTATTGACCTTCTGCAAGGTCAGATCAATGACTTTTTCAATATCCATCGACATATCTATTTTGAGATTGATATCCAATTTCAATACATTTTCCAAGCTATACGTCTTGATGACTGATCTCACAAACTTGGAATTTGGAATGACTACCCTCTTGAAATCAAACGTCCTGATGATGACATTTTTCATATCGATCTGTTCTATCCTTCCCGTAATCTCTCCTCATAATTTGACCGTAACGATACTGCCCGGCTGATATTCTTTGGTAGTGTAAATCATGATACCAGAAATCAGATTCGTCAATGTCGTCCTAAACGCAAATCCTACACCGATAGAGATACCTCAGAGGATAAGCCCGACCTTTAATCCTACAAGACTGAATGCAGTAAACAACGAGAGCACCGTCAAGGTATAGAAAATAATATCCCCTATCAATGCAGAAACGTTCTCTATATCTTTGCTCCCTTTGGTGACAAAATTCTTGGTGATTTTCTTTTTGAGGTATACGGCAAGTATTTTGGACAACGACATCAAAATGAAACTCAGCACTATAGCGAGTATCAACAGCACCATCTTTGAAACAAAAGGATTCTCATAAATCCTAACGAGAAAATCCCGGAAGCTTTCCGTTACATTCCCTGCTGCTTGTCCTAGAGTATTCATACAAAACGACTAAATGATTAAATGTTCAAACGACTAAACGATTTTCTTCCCTTATCTATTGCGCTTCATCGTTTTATCGTTTCATCGTTTGGTCTTCTTGATAATTATAGCCGTAATCGTAAAAAATGCAAATCCTGGTGGATTTATCCATCATTCACTCAAAACCACTAAAACATATTTTTGAAGGATGATGTACAAATTTTTGCTTCAAAACAAAGAGACGGGATAACTGGGATAGACAGAATAGAATTTCTAATACATCCATATCGATCTAATAGTCTTGATACTTAGCATGAGATTTGTAGTATACTACTGTTTATCTTGTATGTACAAAACAATGCGAACCATAATTATCCTCATAACAGTCGTCATTCTGATCGTCGGAGCGGTACTCGTCTTTTTTTTCAAGGACGAAAACGAACATTTCCTCTCTGTACTCAATATTTTCAAAAAGAAAAAACATTCTGAACCTGCTCGTCACGTCATCGATACGAGATATTTCCAGGAGTGACTTCTTCATCTAGATTTCCACAACACCGAATTGAAGCATCTCAAAGAATATCTCCACAAATATATCATCGGCATGGACGACCTCATCAACGCGATCATCATCAATATCCTCTGCGGAGGTCATGTTCTCGTCGAATGATTTCCCGGATTAGCAAAAACCAAGACTATCCACATCTTTGCACAGCTTTTGGGATTGGAATTCAAAAGGATCCAATTCACTCCGGACTTGCTCCCAGCAGATATCATCGGCGGCGAGATTTACAATGGCAAAACCCAGGAATTCGATACCAAGATGGGGCCGATCATGGCTAACATCATCTTGGCTGATGAAATAAATAGAGCAACACCCAAAGTCCAATCCGCACTGCTCGAAGCGATGCAGGAACATCAAGTGACTATAGGATGATTTACACACAAATTACCTGAACCGTTCTTTGTCCTCGCCACTCAGAATCCGATAGAACAAGAAGGGACCTATCCGTTACCAGAAGCACAAATTGATAGATTTTTGTTCAAAGTGTTGGTCAGCTATCCAAGCATTTCGCAAGAAAAGACCATGCTCGATACCCTAGAAAAAGAGCATCTGCATGAACTCAAATCCGTCATCACCCACAAGCAATTGAACGATCTCAAAAAGGAAATAGATACTATTACCATCTCTGACGAAATTAAACACTATATCACGAGACTCACCCATATCACGAGACAAGAACATCAATATATCTTGTACGGAACATCACCGAGATGATCGATAGGACTCATGCTTGCCAGCAAGGCAGTCGCGTTAGCGGAAGGGAGGACCTATGTCACCCATGAAGATGTCCAGAGAGTCGCATTACCGGTACTCAGACATAGAGTCATTTTGAATTATCAGGCGAAATTGTCTGGTATGAGTGAAGATCAGGTATTGTTGGAGTTATTTGAAACGGTGAAGCTTATATAAAAGAACTTTATTTGTTTCTCAATAAAATCACATCAATCGATGTGTTTTTATTTATACTTGACATTTACCTTCTTTTGTATATATTCTATGTAAATATAAATATAGAGCATTATGAAAAAGACAATTTGCATTATTGCGTGTATATCGCTCATATTGTGGGCAGGCGCACGAATCTACAACGGAATCACCTTCGATCAAAATTGCGAAGGTCATCTTAAACTGGCTGCTGATGCTAATACCGTCGAACTCGCACAACAACAGTTATCAATAGCTGTGAAATATTGTGAGGATAACGGGTTAACGAAAGGCTACACTTCTATCTTCTACAGAACACCGGACGAAGATATTGAGTTTTGGTACAACAACCTCAAATCTTCCCTCAACGAACTCAATGCCGTATCTGCTGACGCCACACAGCTTGAAAAATCCAATATCCTCATGAAACTCCGTGAGACGTTATTGGATGATAATGGCGAAACTTCTGTAACTTTTCCTGATGGTATATCCATTTACCCGAACAACACAGCTTATATGATATGGGCTATTGTCTCGCTCATCATAGCTATAATATCGGGGATTATGTGGTTCAGGGATGACTATTAAAAAATCACTATTTTTCTCAAGGGGCTTCATATTGAAGTCCTTTTTTTATTCTAGAAATTTCTTCGTCATATCTACGATAGCATCTAAATCCGCTTTTGTGAATCTCTTATATTGTTTGCTAAGGGATCAAGTTTTTTTGGTGCCGTCGAGGAACGCTAATTGCTCGGTCTGTCCTTTTACATAGCTTGTCGTGAAGGTATAGAGGTCTTTGATAGGTTTGACATAAGAAGGTTTGATAAGGAACGTCTTATTGTTGAGTGTCAGACGCTGGACATTGAAGAGATAGTAGAGTTTGGTGAATTCATTTGGTTTACCTGCGTTGTAGACATCAAGAATCTTGCTGTAAAATTTCTTGGACGCAAAATCGATGACGGACCAATCAAGTTCTCCGAGTGTCCGTTTCTGTAATCCATTAGTCAGATCTACGTTGAAATAGATTGCGCCTACGATATTTGTCTCTCTAACCAAAAAATCTTTGAGCTGTACGAGCCAAGTGTTTTTGAGCCCAGAGTTGTTTAAATATACTTGGCGAGATTTATTGAAATCATACGATCATGTGTAATTGACTGCAGTAGTTCCTACTTCATCCACGAAGATCGGTTTGTTGAATTTCTTGAGCCTATCCAAGGTTTTCCGTCCTGCAGCGTTTACGATCTGATCCGGTGTTCACCGTCGGCGATTGCTGTTTCCTTTTCCTCGATTGTAGAAAGTTACTCCCATCAGATCGACATATTTGTCTCATGGATAGTAGTCTTCGAAGGTCGGACATTTCCGTTTTGCTTTGACGCTTTGCTGGCACTGGATAAAGGTTGTCGTCTGAGATGGCTTTCCACCTTTGGCAGGCAAGTCCCGTGCATTCACTGACATATCGAAGAGGATATTGTTTTGATTAAGTCCTTCTGCTCTGGAAAGTTCTCGTACGTGGATCCATGCTTTTTTGAAATTCAAAGGCTGAGAACTCCATGGATACCGCCCACCATTCATCTCGTGCATCGTACGGAAAATCACTCTGAGATTGTTTTTTTTGACGTCCTTGAAAAACTGTTTGTATTGTTCATCGAACTTCCCGGCAGCTACCTCAGCTGCACTTAAGCTATTTGGAGAGATAGAAATGTGATAGATCTTATCTTCTCACAATTTTTCGTTGAGCTGATTCATCATATTTTCTACATGTTTGCCTCGCGGATCAAAGATGAATGAGACGATCGGTAAGTCAAGCTTGTATTCTTTTTCAATGCGCTCTATATTTGAGATACTATTGTCCCGTGATTTCATACCAAAAAGATATGCTTCGGATTGAGTACCGACGAAAACCATTCAGATCGCAAAAAATATTCCTATCCACACTTTTCTTTTCATATCACGATATTTTAAATTATAAATTTTAATTTGTTATTATATGATATGCTGCTGATATAAAATAGATAGCCATAATGATGGAGATTACAAGCTTAAGAAGACTACCGGTCACGAATCCGATAAACGATCCTCGTGCCGCCTTCAATGCCTGCTTATCATTTTTCCTAGCGTTTTTTTCTCCGAGGTATGCTCAGACGAATGGTCATCAAATCAATCCTATGAGTCCGAACGGCCCTAGAGTGATTCAAAGGATAGGGAGGATAATCACCGTCACTAGCAATCAGATATTACTTCCTCTCACTCCTCGCTTTGTTCATCAGAATTTTTTGGTTCCTCGTGATGGAATGATATAATCCAACACCGTAAGGAAAATAATGATGAGTCATCGCACGATGAAAAAAGTCCGTCAGAAAGGATGTACTGAAGTGAGTTGCAAAAGAATGAATGCAACATACGCAAGCAGTGGTCCTGGCAATACCGGCAAAACAGAGCCGATAATCGCTATCAGACAAAGTACAGCACCGATAATGATAAGTACAATATCCATTTCTACTATAATTTTAAATTTTAAATTTTAAATTCTAAATTTCTTATATATATTTTTCACTCGGGTGCAAAAGAAAAAGCACCGCGAAACACGGTGCCTTATTTCAGGTTTCCCCAACTACTAACCAATAAGCGTTGGGAGTGATAGCATACTTATTTTGTTCCCAAAAACAAGTTTTTTTTGTTGTATAGCAAAAGGGCACCGTATTCGGCGCCCTTACTTTACCAATTCTTTACCAATTATTTCAACATCTTATGTAATCCCTCAAAGGGCTTATGCGTTGCTCGCGGAGTGAACATTTTTTTATATCTGTTTACTCCCTGCACAACAACAAGTTCAGTGATGGATCCCCATTGGAAATCCGGATGGTTGGAATTGACCATTGTCAATTTCCTTTTGTAATCAGCTTTGGTCGTTGTATTGAGCACTTCTCCTTTCGGAGATACCCAATAAAAGGAGTTTTTGCATTTTACCAGCATATTGCCGGTTTTTTTTACCTGGATTACCTGGATTTTTTTTGACTCTTCCATATGTTTTGTTTTTGGTTTATTTTCTTATATATATTTTATACAAAAAGTCAATGTTTGTTTTTTTTATGTATACCGTTTCTTTATTATCAGAAAGAGCGCCTAATTCAGGCGCTCTTCATAAAAGTTACTAATTAATTGCCCTGATTCCCAACTGGGAGGGCGATCGAATGCTCTACTCCCGGATCAGCGATAATAATCAGCGACGGGAGATTTTTCAGAGCTTTTTTTGTGCCGGCGTATGTCCCGAAGGCGAGCTCACTTACTCATGAAGTAGCATTTCAGCGCGGGTGCCGGCTGCCGGTAATTTTTTCAGATGCGGTTAAGTACCGCGGGCGGTGATCTCATAAGCGCCGTTTTTTGTGGGAAGACCTTACAGACTTCGTGGGGAACCGCCTCCCTAGTCTAACCATTTCCGTTGACATCCACGGATACGGTTACAAACCACGCCCCCTGATCTTATAGGTGTTGCGGGGGATTGTAATAATAAGCATGTTTGTTAGGCAGATGCATCCTGAAGACACACGCCCAAATGCTTTTTTTCTTTCATATGTTTGTTTTATTATTTATCTTATATGTATTTGATATATAATGTCAAGTCTTTTTGTGTTTTTCTATAAACGGAAAAGGAGTAGGTTGAGAGCTTGGGGAAAAACCCATTAAGTTGAACCTAACTCCTTCATAATTTGGCAGCTCTACTGCCAGCGCGGTAATTTCCGCAAAAAATAGTAGATACAGAAGCAACTCATGGATACTTAGATGTTTCAGTTCTCCATAGCTTCTTTTGGGTCCGATTATCGTTGACCCTACATAGTTCCAAGCTGCAGTCGGAAGACATTTGATGAGAGCCTACTTCACTTCAACATCTTTGCTATCGACAGCGTGCCTTGCATAATAAACACTTGGAAACTATGTTTTGATTCCATGATGTCAATGAACTTACTTGTACCGCTTCTTGCGATTTGGTAAACAAAAATTAATCACCACATGGTGAAAAAACCATACATATTCTTTTGTAAATAGCAAGAGAGAAAAAACCATCACCCGTACGGTGATGGCAACATTCATTTCTGTCGTCCCAAAGCGTATAACGCTTGTTTCGGGTTCTTGGTCGTCATGATCCGCTGACGGCGTTTGCGCGTAGGATGACTATATTATTTTAATTATTATTTTACAAACTCGGTACGGGGAATTTCAATGCCTCCCGCTTTGTGCGGGACACTTTATTCAATTCCGGGAACCGGAAAGGATAAACTGAATGCTCTGACCTTATTTTTCAACTCTGACAACATTTCTTCATTCTCCCTATTCTTCAACGCCTGATCTATAAATTCAACGATCTGTTTTACCTCTTCTTCTTTCATCCCTCTCGTCGTCATCGCTGGCATTCCTATACGAAGTCCAGATGGACGGAATGGCGGATTCGGATCGTCAGGTATAGTGGATTTCGAGGTCGAAATTCAGATAGTATCTAAAGCTTTTTCTGCAAGAGATCAGTCTATGTTAGTTCAAGAAAAATCTACGATAACCATATGGTTATCAGTTCATCAGGTCACAAGTTTGTACCCACGCGCAGTCAATTCGTTTGCGAGCACTTGAGCATTCTTGAGTGCTTGCTGCGCGTACGCTTTGAACTCTGGCGTCTGCGCTTCTTTGAGTGCAACGGCGATAGCCGCGATAGTGTTCATATGCGGTCCTCACTGCATACCAGGGAATACTGCCCTATCGATTCTCGTAGGAATATTTTCTATCGTATCTTCAGGTTTCTTGAGCGGATTGGAAACGATTCCTTTGCTGAGAATCAACGCTCCTCTCGGTCATCTGAGCGACTTGTGCGTCGTCGTCATCATCACATGGAATCCGTAGTCCAATGGATTTTTCAAGAGTCCTGTAGCAATAAATCCTCCGATATGCGACACATCAGCGAATGCGATTGCTCCCACTTCTTTTGCGATTGCTACGAATTTTTCGTATTCGAGCTCTCTCGGATATGCAGAAAATCCTGCGAGAAGTATTTTGGGTTTATGCTGTAGTGCTAATTCACGGACTTGAGCGAAATCTACCTTACCATCTTGTGTTGTCTTGTAGCGGATGAAGTTGAACACTTTAGAAAAAAATGTAACAGGTGCGCCGTGTGTCAGATGTCATCCGTGTGTGAGGTCCATTCAGAGGATCGTATCTCCCGGTTCCATAAGTGCTGAATAGACGCACAAGTTTGCTGCCGCTCCTGACAATGCTTGCACATTTGCGTGATCCGCATGAAAAATTTCTTTGGCTCTCTCGATAGCGAGTTGTTCAATGATGTCTGTATTTTCCTGTCATCCGTAATACCTGCGTCCAGGAGTTCATTCAGAATATTTGTTTGCAAAGACGGAAGATTGCGCTTCAAGTACTCCTGGCGACTGGTAATTTTCGCTAGCAATCAATTCCATGCCTTCGGACTGCCTTTTTTGCTCGGCGAGGATAGCGTCGTATATCTGTGGATCGATGACTTGAATGTTTTTCATGAGTATCTTTGATAAATAAACAGTAATGTACTTCGTGTAATGTATCCGCCTAGGCTGATGCAATGCGCTCGCTTACGCTCGCGTAATGAATATTACCATCCATCACAAATCATTACATCCCAAGGGATTCATTACTATTCATTACATTTCAAAGTAGTGTATAGATATTTTGAGAATTCTATCAAGCGATAACGCTATAACTGATCCGGAAGGAGATGGGTATGAAGGAGATTGTATACATACAATGCTTCCTTTCTGCTTGGATCATCTAGATATTCAGGTATATTTCCCTGGTTGATGGCAGTGACTAATCTCTCCAGATTAAGCAATCTCCACGATATTTCAGAGCCTTTGGTACTTTGTTGCATATAGAACGGTAGAAGCTGCACTCATGAAAGTTTTACTACTGTTTTGGTCTTTTTGAGACGTAATTGGATAATAGCTCAGAGATGTGATCGAGGGAAAGTATCATAACTTACAAAATCTCCTACAGAATAAATTACAAATCATTGCTTTTTCTTCCCTGTATGTGGATCAGTAAACGCATACATTTCCATCGGTTGAAGATTGTGCGGATGTGTACATACCACTGCATCGACGCCGCATTCATCGAAGAAACGATGTACCATACGGACGATATGTCAGGAAGGATAGAGTTGATATGCATTACCCATGTGCGGACAGAAAATCACAAAATCCGCTCATGCCTTTTTTGCGGATTGGACATCTGCAGTAATTTGGCGGACATCCGTATCTGCCTTATTTAATCTCAGATAATTGATGGCGAACACATATTCTTCACTCGGAATATTCTTATTGAAAGAAAACGTATAATTGAGGTATGCTACCTTGATGCCTTTCTGTTTTATGATATGATATCTTGGATTCGCTTTGGTCAATCTCGATCATGTGTATGGGATCTTGTATTCATCCAAGAATCTGCACGTCATGATATTCCCGTGTTCTCACTGATCCAAACTATGATTGTTCGCTGTCAGCAATAGGGAATACTTTCGTTTCCCATGGTCAGAAAAAATATTGTAGAAGTTTTTGTGTGCATTGAAATAGATATCATGAAGCATAATCAGAGGATCTTTGTGTGTCTTCTTTTTGAGATCTATAGGTGTTTCCAAGTTAGCTATCACGGTATCCGCAAGAAAATATTCCTCACCGATATCATCTCGAAGATGTTTAGTGTTCTCTGCTGTGAATAGCGAATGCTGTTTCATATCGCCGGCGATATTGATTACCAATTCATCTTCCTTTGGTTTTGTTTTCGTCAACGGCAGTTTCTGTTTATGAAAATATTGTTTGTTGTACACGGGATCATCCGTATTGTCATACGGCTTATAGAGATATTTATATCACAGATACAACGCTCACAATAATCACATCGTCCTTGGATTCTCCTCGAAATTCTTGCGCGGATATTTTCGTTTTTTTGCCAAAAAAAGATCCAAAATCCTATACAAGAACTTGATTATAGCCACCGATATCTTAGCGAGCATTGTTGTATAATACATGGAAGAATAGCAAAAAAACAAAATCTGATATTCACTTTATGTATTTCATTTTTCCTATCAAGCAAAGATTCTCATGATACCGATTGATAGACCTTACTTATTTTTTTAAAAAAACATCGCCACAAAAAACTATGACGATGTTATGCTTTTTTCTACCAACAGATAGACGGTTCCTGGTTTTACTATACCAAGAATCTTAGCCAGATACATTCCCCATCGGACAATCCGATCTCGGAAAGGGTGATGATGCCCTTTTTTCCACTCGATTTTTTCTATATAACGAGTATTGAGATAGAATCGTTCAATGAATTCCGGCAGATCGAAACGCTCTACGACTGCGCCGTGCGTATTGGCGATAAAGATGGATTTTTCATCTTTACCAGCGATTACTGCATAATGAGGATAGTTTTCCCGTGAAATAAACAATACGATCATAAGTCTATCCTCATTCAGCCATTGATGCAACTCTTCCGTTTTCACATTGGTTTTCTTTATGAAATAGGCATCAATAGCGTTTTGACGCAGCGCGCTATTCGCCATACCAATGAAATTCAGGGTACCTATACCTTTGATATATGACCATGGATTCTTGATGACGATATCCTTATCGTAACGCGTCTTTACTATGGTCTTGATGACTGCTTTGGCACAGCCAAATTCCCTCTTCTGAGGGACAATACTAATAGGTTTCATATCCCTCTTTTTTTTTGTTTTTGGAAAAATAATATAACATTCTTTTTGAGAAAGTCAATATTAGAAAATTTATTTTAGCATACCAAGTATTTCCTCTATATTTTCCCTTTCGGAAGAAAGTTTAGTTATTTTTGTTTGTCCTCAGAGCATTTTTTTCTGGAACCTCATCCGCTGATGAAAGGTTCCTGGAGCTACGATATGTATGATCGGCATCTTAAGCAGAATATCATTTTTGCGTTTTGCTTCATAGTCTGCATTCTCCTGCTGAAGCAAAGCGTCAATCTTTGTCGTCAATTGTTCCTTTGAACATGCTTTAGGTAAGACGCCTTCGAGAATCCATTCGTGTCTCTGGGGTTCATCTTCACGGTCTGGTCCGATCGTGTACGAAGAAAAATCAGATGCATATATTTGATTTATTTTTTGGAGGGCGATATTGATGTGATATTCCATCAACTCCTCTCCTTTGAGATTTATACATTCCTTGGTTCTCCCTATGATTTCAAATCTCCGATCCTTGTCTACGAAACGGATGACATCACCGATCATGTAACGGAACAATCCGCTATTGGTAGTGATGACCAGTGCAAAATTTGTTTTTTGAGAGATAGCTTCCGGTCATATTTCCCAGAGCGGCTTGGCTACAGCGTTTGGCTTGAGCATCCCTTGATCAAAATTTTCTGAAGTGAACGGTATGCATTCGTAGAATATGCCGTGATTGATGAGGAGCTGATATGGAGCTTGTGCCTCAGTATTATCATAATGCACTATATCTTGATACCCAAAATAACCTTCAGATGCATTATAGACACCGATATGCGGCACTTTCAATTCATTGAAATGCTTGATATATGGCTTTGCGCTGACTCATCCCCGTACGATCATATCCAACTTTTGGATAAATGATAAGAATTTTTTAGGATCCTTCTGTTTCATATATTTTAGCATTTCACTGATTCGGCTTGTCACTCCAAGCATTATAGTATGCTCTTTCGGAACGAGTTGATTGGTAAAAAGTTCCCTCTTGGTGTATCGATTGGGGTCTAGAAGAACTTCCAGCGGATATTTATATTTTTTTTGCAATATACGGCTCCTTTCTAGAATCAGCAATGCTGATATATCTCCTATAACACTTTCATCATCAAGCTGCTCTTGTATGGTTCCGCCAACCGGCCGAACATATGCTCCAAATGCTTGTGTTTCAGGATGTTTGGCCGCGTATGTCGCAAACATATCCAATCCTGCTTTATTTACAGATTCCAGAGATTCATTGGTCACGGGAATATATTTTTTTCTACTAGTTGTCCCTGCAGATGCAGAAAATTTAACTATCTTACCTGGCCAGATGATATTAGCCTCTTTTTTGGCGCGCTCTATCCGTCCCTGATACTGATCATAATTCACTAGAGGTACATGTTTGACAAAATCATCATATTCTTGATGCGAAAAAAGAGCAAATGCATGAGTTTTTCCAAATACCGTATCTTTGGTTTTTGTTAATAGATACGATAAAAGTTTCTTTTGTATCGTTTCTGTATGATCTATTGTTTCCTGTATTCATGGATAGACAAAACTTTTTAGATAGGTCACAAAAATAAAATTGAAAGTTTTCGATTCCAAAAACAAAGAAAGCAGTCCCTTGGTGTGCTCACCCATAGACGCTTCCACTGCAACCTGTTGTTCATAATCGACTGCCTGATATTTTTTGATGATATATGAAACAATTTTTTTTCTGGTACGGAAAATTTCATGGATCGGAAATATCCGATGATAGATATTCAGAATTTTACGCTTTATGTATGTTCGCAACATGGTCATTGCTTATAGGGTATTTACTATCATAAGTATCTCATCGATATTTTTTCTTTCATTGGAGACTTTGGGGACCTTGTGTTGCCCTCATAATTTATTCTTTGATTTCATCCGTTCATAAAAGGTACCTTGTTTGACGCAGTGAACAACCGGTTCTCCAAGCACCTTGGTATCGTATCTTTCGTCGAAATAGTATGAATTGATATTGCAGAGTTCCTTATCCAACACTTTAGCAAATTCATGATCGTCTTTTGGCGCTTTGGTAAATTCTACGATCCATTCATATGCTCCTCTGACACTTCCACCACTATACGTAATAGGAGCCA
The DNA here is from genome assembly GCA_964545415.1 of uncultured Candidatus Peribacteria bacterium. Lineage (GTDB taxonomy): Bacteria > Patescibacteriota > Gracilibacteria > Absconditabacterales > Absconditicoccaceae > CAJBLF01. The sequence goes on along the minus strand of CAZJFP010000016.1, from coordinate 2,026 downwards.
ACATATAATCAGTCGCTATAGTATCCGTCTTTTTGCATGCTTCGAGTAATGCTCTATCCGTATAATCAGACGTCACACATTCGCCGACCACGTCTATATAGTATTTCGTTCTTCCTGATATTTTGATTCTCCATGGATTGACTGTGGTAAATTTTACGGTATCTCACAATACATACCTTCGCAAACCAGAATTATTCGTAATCAAAATCACATATTCTTTATTCACTTCTACTTCATTCAATGTAAGAACAATCGGATTCTCTTTACCATATTCTTCTGTCGGAATAAATTCGTAGAAGACACCATGTTTGGTGAAGAGCAGCATATCATCAGTAAAGTTTGAATCCTGCGCTGCAAAGAATCCTTCTGAAGCATTGTATGCTTGATAGAGTTTCACCTTACTGCTACCAAACAGTGCCTCGAGCTGAGGTTTATAGAGATCTATCGCCATTCATCCCCAGAAAAAAAGCTCGAAATTCGGTCGAACCTCAAGGATATTTTTTTTGCCGGTGTACTCCAATACTTTGTATAAGAAATTTGATCATCGTGACGGCTGGCCGTTCAGGAAGGTGATATTCTTATTCACGGTATCTTCGATCATGCGTTGCGCCTTTTCCTCCCGATTTTCTATATAAGAAATCTCCGGCTTCGGTTCACGGAACCGCTGGCCTATCCATGGTGCCTCTTTTTGCAAAATAGCGGAAATGAATCCAACATTGTCTTCTCATGTATATGGGTTTTTGGTGAATCCTCCTCCGATTACCATACCTTTCCCTTGAAAAAATTGTGTTCTCGGATTGCTCCTGATATATAAGCTTAGAAGTTCCAATCCTCCTTTGAAATGGGATGCTCTGAGGTTATCCCTGGTGATAGGGATATATTTTGCGTTACCTCAAGTCGTTCATGATGAGGTAGCGAATCGGTCAACCTTGCCAGGATAAGTTATATCCTTTTCTCCTTTGAGCATATAGATAATCCATGGTTCAAAATCCTTGTAATGGGAAATAGGGACGAGATTCTGAAAATCCTTGATCGTCTGGATATATTCGAATCCGTATTTCTTCCCGAACACGGTATTCCTGCATTTGTGGATCAAATCGAAAATGATCTTTTCCTGATGCTTGAAAGAGGGTTGGTGAAGATGTGATTTTAGGATAAGAAAGGTCTTGATGAGTTTATTTACAACACGTTGAGGTCCTTTGAGAGGATGTATCATATAATTCAATGGATTGAGCATACTTTATGACAATAAGACTAAAAAACAGTCTAAAGATTGACAAATGATTGACTAACAGTAGCTGGATTTTGGTGATTTTCGGCAATTATTCGTCGCGAAGCATTTGTCTATTTCCATACATAGTGCTGTTTTGTTTTTGGAGTCTTTTTTTTACAGAATGAGCCCATAATTGCAAGAAGGAAATTTTATGCCTATTTTTACCTACCCTATCTCTTTGAACAATGCCTGCATCTTCTTTTTTAGCATATTCTTGCTCTTGGTGTTTACATATTCATCGGCAATGTCCATCACTTTATCTTTATATTTAGTATAGACTTCAACTCATTGCTTATAGTTGTCTTTTTTGTCACCATAATGCGTAATAAACATATCGATAGCGACATGTTTTCTGAATGATTTCTCTGATTGGAAGTTGGTCTGTCTCTTCTCAGGCGTATCCTGGTAAATGTACCCATCCTGTTCACCGAACGTGATGAACTGATGTCGATCTTCAGCGTCGTAATGTTCTCTCTGTAATTTTTCCATAGCACTCATATCTTTTTCTTTTTTCTCCAAAAGATACGTAAGATTCATCAATCGTTCTTCCTTCGTGAAACTTTTGTCGGTTTGTGCATCCAAGGTAATTTTTTCCTCTTTTACATCAGCAATCTTTTGTTTCAGATCTTCAATATCTTTTTTCAAATCATCGATATCGGTCTGCATATGCTCTCTGATAGCATCAAATCTATGCTCCTTCACTTTATATTTTTTGAATGCATATGGTTTAACGTCCTTTATAGGATCTTCTTT
>CAZJFP010000015.1:0-27004 GCA_964545415.1 uncultured Candidatus Peribacteria bacterium | reverse complement strand
GTTGATTTTTGTCGACAAATGTCTATAAGAGTGCGGCTTTATTTTTGTTACTGTACGCTTATGAAATCCATAGAAAAATTTATCAAAAAGTATCGGTTATGGTGAGCTATAGGTATCATCATCTTAGCTACCGTAGTTGCTATAGTTGTTATAAAAATTCAAAGAAATTATGCCAAAAATCCTGAAATGATTCCGGTAAGAAAAGATTATACTGTAGAAGTACAACTTACTCCAGAACAAGAGATGGAATATGAGACAAATATAATAGAAGCAGATCAAAAAATCCAAGAGTATTTTCAGACAGGACAACAACTGTCAGGTGAAATAAGAATAAAGACAGATCCTGATGAACAACTCTTTATCAATAAAGCCATGTACCAGAAATATCTCGGAAGATATAACGAAGCTATAGAGACATTTCAACAAATCTTTACTCGGTACAAAGATAGTATATATGCGCTTAATAATCTTGCTCTGATCTATGAAGAGGTCAAAGAGTATGGACTGGCTATAAAGCTCTATCAAAAAATCCAAGAAAAGTATCCACAATATACATTGGACGCACTCTACAAAATGGCTCAACTTTATACTATGCTTGGTGACAAAGAAGCAGCTGGTGAAGAATATATCAATTATGAAAAGAGCGGGTGACAGAGAGATGAAGGACTTATGGAAGCAATCCGCCAACTCAAATAACTATTTATTCTATCTTACATACAAAAACACATGAAAAAATGAGTTCTCACCGTAGTTATTTTTGTTGTGGGTGTTGTGTCTATAACTACAGCTGAATATACCAGTGAACTACAAGGAGCCTACGAATACGCGTACGGCGTCGGCATCACGACCCAGCAAACCATCGATAGTGCGAATATGTATGGTAACCTCATCAGATCCCATATGGCCAAGATGATGGTCAACTATGCGATAAACATTCTGGGCAAGACGCCAGATACCTCACTTCCCTGCAATTTCTCCGATATCGCTAGCGAAAGCGAGGATATGCAGATCTATATCAGACAGTCCTGTCAATTGGGACTCATGGGTATCGGTATCACCAAGTTCAATCCGAGCGGAGTAGTCACGAGAGCTCAATTTGGTACCGTCCTTTCCAGAGCGCTCCGAGGTGATGTCAATGATGGTGGAGATCCCTATTATCTCTATCATTTCCAGACACTCAAGGAAGCGGGGATTATGAACAATCTCGATCCGAATATGGTGGAAATCAGAGGATATGTCATGTTGATGATGATGAGAGCGGGTGGTAACATAGAAAACACACTCGAACAATGTAATGTTCCGGAAACACAGATCTTATGTATGATCGGCTCTACAAACTGTCCTGCAGAATGTCAGTCCGATAATATCACGAGCAATGCAGGCACGCTAAATATAAGCACTACCACTATCGATCCAGGTACCTTGCCTGCCAATAGTACCTATATCGGTTCATTGAGATTCACTGCTGCAGAAAGCAATATCTCGCTCAAATCGCTGACCTTCCAAAAAATCTGATCATTCACCAAAGGACGGATAGAGGATGATGGCGTCACCATCGCTACCATACAAACATTATCCACTGACACTTCGACCACGGTCACCTTTTCTCCAAGTGTGACAATTACCCAAGGCCAAACCAAAACACTCAGTGTATTTATCGAGAATAATGGCGCTTCCGACCAAGGCCTAAATCTCTCAAACACACAAAGTATTAGTTCTTCCGCTAATTCAGTTGGTGGAGGATTCCCGTTAAGATTAGAAGAATAATAGACCAACATACCACCAAAAAAATCACCTCCTTGGTTAGGAGGTTTTTTTATGGTTACGCTTGCCCCGTATGTACTACATGGTCATCCCCTTTTTTTATGGTCACGTCATTCCCGCGAAAGCGGGAATCCATACCCGCCCCATCTTTAGCGGGGTTGTTCTATAGCCAATTGGATTCCCGATCAGGTCGGGAATGACGTGAGAGGGTGAGGGGTCGGGGATGGTTTGTTAAAAAAAGAAAAAATAAATTTCTAGAAAAATTCTATATCCCCAAATATCGTGCATGGTCCAGGAGCGCAACCATCAGAAGTTGCTATTTTGTAGTATTTGTTTGGTTTTTTTGTATCCATAACAAAGACCAAAGGCATTTCGCGTTGTGGGAATTGTGTATCATAGATACAGGTAGTTTGTCGATCCTTATCTTCAATGTAGACAACCTCGAAGCCGATCATTGATTGGTAATAAGTAGTTTTTTCATCAAATATCCCAGTCTCAATTTTACATCCCGTACCCAAATGATGGGTTTCTATTTCTTGAGCTAATGATGTTTGAGGATGTTTTTCAAATACGGCAATATAATCCCCTCGCCATGTGTTTCCTCATCTTGTATGGTAAATCATATTTTGGTATCTTCCATATATGTGTTCATCAGTTTTGCTGAAAAAATACGGATCATACAGCGCTGAAGTAGTTAGTTTGATTCATAAATCTTCATAGATGTAGGTATAGAGATATCAGCTTATTACACTCCATTTTCGACCATTTTGTTTGTCTTCTTCATTAGCTGTCCGAGAGATTTCGTTTTCGACTTTACTTCAAAATTCTGCTAACCTTGTTCATGTTCATATATGAATGGTGATTTTAGGGTTAGGATATGATCAGGTATCAGGTGGTAGCGCAGTTTCAAACGAAACGTTTTCTTGTGGTACAGGATTGGTAGTTTTAAGCGTGTTTCCACATCCCGCAAAAAATAGGAGTCAGAACAAAGAGAGAAAAATCCAGTGCTTCATGATTTTTTAGTCAAGGAAAGTGAAAGAATTGATAATATTCAAAACATCAGGTATTGTAGATAATCTTACATTAATGTTGTAGACAAAACGATCATCAAAAAAACAGATATTTCATTGTTTCCAAAGATATCAAAAAACGTCATAACTGCCGTACGTATAGTAGGTAGTGTGTTTTCCAGTGTGTATATCTGATCTGTTCGGTTCGTAATTGTTTTGAAGAGCTAAACATGTTTGAAGTTCAGTTGGTTCTTTTCTAGAAGAAATAGGAGTAGCAATTACATGAAGAAAACTAATATCATCCATTTGAAAACCATTGAATAACTTATCAGTAAGATAGAGATCAACAGTATACATAGATGGACGAGCTATTTGCCAAAATTGTAAGCGTTCAGGAATAGCTATACTGAACAGATTTTTGTATACAAAAGTATTTCATGAAACAATCATGTTGCTATATATTCAGGTTGTTTGTGGAATCAAAGCATATTGTCATGTGTTCTCTGATTGTTTTTGAGGCGTTTTTTGTGGAAAAAAGACGAATGAAGGTATGATTTTTGTGATAAAATTGTTGTCAGAAGAAGATATCGTATAAGTAAGACCATCATGTATAAAACAAATATCTTTGGATGGAAAAGAGGATTCGGGATATCTAATGGTATTGATATACAATGTTTTCCCATTGATTGTTTTTGATGTGCTACTGATAAATTCTCATATAGTATCTTCGCATTTGGTTTTTTCATCTCCCCGCTCAGTAGAAAAAGAGCCATTATTTATATATATACTTATACTATTCTTTTTACTAAAAAGAAGTAATGATTCTATTTGTAATCAAGTGCTATATTCCCATTCATCAAAAGTATATGGTAGTAAGAGAGAAAAAAGTCAACTATAGGTTAATGTGGCGTTTTTTATGAATATGTTTTGTCATATCTGAATATTTTGGGAAAATTTTCCTGTCAGAGGAACGATAAATCATTCTGACTGATTATAGGTCTGTTTATTTTTCAATTCAGGGTATACAATAAAATCTTTGTTAGGATATATATATCCTGTATAAGAAATTGTTGGTGTAGCAGGCGTTTTGTCGGATGTAAGAGAACATCCACTAAGTCATAAAACAAAAATACTAAGAAACAAAAAAAGATATTTCATATTGTATAGCTTATCTAATAAAAAATATAGGGAAGGAATTACCTTCCCTATAAAGAGTAGGGTAATGAAAACAAGATGAATTCATTACTGAGCATTGAAAGTAAAAGGAACACCGATTTTACACGATCCATTGTTGTTATAAAGTACACAATGTGCGTGGGGTGCGGTAGAGGTTCCTCCAGACATACCAACATAGCCAATAGTTGTTACTCCTGCTTTGACATATGTACCAACAGACAATGTCGGTGCATATTTTAGATGAGCTATACGAAAAACATATTTAATTCCATTGGAACTTTCTTGTTCTATATCTATAGCATTTCCATATCCGGTGGAGTTAATCATTATCCGTACAACTTTCCCATCTAATGGAGACTTCACAGTGGCGCCATTGTCAGCGTAAGGAGTAGAACAGTTTTTGTTCCAATCTACAGCATAACTATCATCAGCCTGACAACCTTGATTATAATGTCCTCCTTCGCCAGGTTTGCTTCCACATCCGCCAGATTCATTAGCACCTATCCAACCAAGTCTATTGCTCCAACTTGATCCATCAGCGCCAAATGGCCAACTAATAAGATAAGGGGAGGAATTAAAACCATTTTTGGTATTACAAAGAGGTTGGTAGGTAGTAGAATTGATGACGGCATGATTTGAGGTGTAGACATAGCGATAATCGTACCATCCGTTAGTGGAGATTTTTTTGGAAAGTGTCCAATAGCTTCCCGTTTTCGTCATAGGATAATACGTGGTAGTCCCCGAAGCCTTATCATAAAGTTTTACCGAAAGCGATAAAGTTCCAGAGGCATCATACACTTTAAAATAATAATACGTAGAGTTGGGTCTGCCAAAACGTGGGGATACTGTGTATCCTGTAATTGTTCCAGCTTTGAGGTGTAGTGTGTCTGATGATCCTGATACAGAATCATTGATCGAAGAAGACATTTCGTCCATTGTTGAGGACATATCTTCTTTTTGGCAGGCTCCCAAAATCATGAGGAGCAGGACTGCCAAGAGAACAAAGTGTTTCATAACGAGTGTTTTTTTGTTGTTTATACTTTTGTTTACCAATCACCAAGGGTGACACTATCCAGAATGCTCTTTGGTGAGCAGAGCATTCCTTCAGGTTCCTGTTTCGCGACACAAGAACTATATGGATGTTTATATGTGGGTATATACCGATTGTTTTTGAAATCATACATTACTTCGCTTACGCTCGTACTTTCTGTATCAAAAATCACCGGTATATCTTCGACGTCATGAAAACATTTCAATACTTCAAGTTTTCATTGCGTCTTAGATATAAACCATGATGGAGTCTGCTGCATGAGCTCCAGATTTCTCCAGAGCTCCAGCAGATGATTCTGTTTGTTGCCATGCAAACATAAGGAATGAGTACTAAGTTCGACTGATAAGTAGAACAATACTTCATCTTGGTGCGATACTTGCTCATTTCCGCCAGAGATTGTACATGGACAAAAGTCGAAAAAAATTGACAAAGATAGGACAAAAACATTTTAATTGCAAATAACCAATGACGAATTATGAATACAACCAAAAATTATTACAACAAAAAAATACCCGATCCTAGGAACGAATATTTTCGAGTAGTCTTTACCTCGATTGTGAGAGAAAAAGACAAAAAAATCAGACAGATTAGATTGATTTTGAGATGGATTAGATGGAATATATTCACTTACTAATCCATCTATTCTGTCCAATCCGTCTTTTATTATAGGTTATTTAGCCTTTTTGAGTTCACTTCGTAGTTTCTCCTGCTCTTTGGATAATTTTTTTGGGATATCGACCTGAGGAACGACATACAAATCTCCCTTCTTGCTGAGGAATCCTCCGCTACCGAAACCTTTTCCGCTGATCTTGATCATGTCTCCAACTTGCGTCCCTTTGGGTACCTTGATCTTGAGCTTTCCTTCCGGGTGGTCGATCGTAAGTTCTCATCACAATACCATATCATAGATACTGACATTCGCCTTGACATAGAGGTTGTCTGCTTTTCTCTCGTAAAGTCTAGAGTTGACAACATTAATTTGGATATAGAGGTCGCCAATATGGTGATCAGAAGATTCGTCTCCTTTGTCAGCAAATTTGATGTATGCGCCTGGTTTGATAGCTGCAGGTATTTTGATTTCCAATGTCTCTTTGATTTTTTCCAACCCTCCGTTCGTCAAGATCTTGCCGTCTTTGGTATAGATTTTTCCGCTTCCGCCACAGGTTGGACATGCTCATTGGCTCTGCATAACCCCAAATGGTGTACTGACTTGTTGGGTTACCTTCCCATGTCCCTTGCAGGTTTCACAGGTGTTAGTCTGTGCGCCGGTGACTTTTTTGAGTCTGCTGTAGGCGATTTTTTTGGTCACTCCCGTGTAGGATTCTTCGAAACTGATATCTATGGCTACTTGGATGTCTTCACCGCCCTGGACCCTTTTTCTTTTGGATCCTCAGCCGAATCCTCCGCCAAAAATCCCTCCCATGATATCGCCTATATCAAAATCTCAGAAATCAAATCCTCACTGACCTCCGAATCCGCCTTGGCCTCCGAACCCTCCGAATCCTGATGGATCAAAGCCACCCTTCCTATATGCGTCATATTGCGCTTTTTTCTTTTCGTCGCCGATGACTTGATAGGCTTCATTCATCTCTTGAAACTTTTTTTTGTCTCCTCATCTATCGGGATGGTGCTTGATAGCCGCTTTTTTGAACGCCTTTTTGATCTCCTCAGCAGAGGCATCTTCTTTGACTCCGAGTATCTCGTAATAGTTCTTTTTGATGTCAAAATCCATTATATGTAATTCAGAATGTAAAATGCAGAATTCAGAAAAACCTATTTTTCCATATTTGCTTTTGTATTTTTAATGATAGTGACCAATATTTTAGCTATTTCTTCACATTCTTTTTGTAGATTTTCATTAGATTCGTCAAATCATTGTTCAAGTAATTTTAGCCAAAATATGGTTTCTCTGGCCTCTTTGAGTGCTATATTCATTTTATTGATAAAATCATTTTTGCTGGTACCCGATTGAGCTTCTGAAATATTGGCACCGATACTTGTTCAAGATCTAAATAATTGAGAAGCTATCTCATAATATTTCTTCTCTTTCAAAGAAAGCTGATATTTGCTTATTTTTACAGCAAAATCAAAGGTTCTTTCGGTTATCTTTTGGTTCATTATATGCTGTTTATAAATAAATATTTTCTGAATTATTAATTCTAAACTCTGAATTACTTAAATATAGCACTTTAGTTGTTAAGGTGATATTTTACTGAAAATAATTTAAAAAGCAAATAAATTTAAAAAGATTATAAATTCTGAATTCTGCACTCTAAATTTTGAATTCAAAAAAATTTGACAGGAAAATATTTCTGAGTATACTTATCATATGAATTTAAAATTCAAAATTTAACATTTAAAATTTGGAAGGATGGATATCAAAAAGCAGGTAGAATATTTCAAGGGATTGCCATACGAAACAAGAAAAAACAAAATCCTTGAAATCCTCAAACAATTACAACCAACACATGAGACGTTTAGTTTATTCTATAAGACCATAAGCAAACTTACCATAGTTTCCGAACAGATTTTGGTGTATATCTATCAAGGGATTTTTGAGATCGCTGCCGAGATAGAGCTGGGAAATAAAGATAAAGCGGAGGATAAAATCAAACATATGGCAGAAATACTCATGACCATCAGAAAACAGGAAGAGATGGAAAGAGAACGTGAAGGGAATCCTGATGAAATGTTAAAGAGTTTATAAAAAAAGTTTTATTATCTAAATTATCAATCATGCCAGAAGCACAAAATCAGCCGATAGAACGAAAAGAGGCCACGAACGAACAATTGGATGATGGAGAGATGAATGCCATCAAATCGATTTTGGAAGCAAATAAAAATAATCCAGATCAGAAAAACGAGATTATCAAAAAATATTTTGATTTTTCTGAATTGCAAAACCCAGAAAAAGAACAGATGGCGTTTCTTATAGAGAAACAGATGCAGTTGCTGTATATCTGATATAAGACAGGAGATGAAGCTTTCTGAATGAAGGATAATAAAGAGTTTCTGGAGGTGGCATTTGGATTGATGCAATTGCATAATCCTGACAAATATGGCAAAACATCAACATTTTATAAGAGATATGTCGATTGAGAATGACAATTTTCATATATGAGCGAATCTGAATATAAAAACAAAAACGATTCAAAGACACTCAAGAGTTTCTTTTATACTGAGGTAGAGAGAGAGTGGGAAAATATATTTGTCAGACCGAGCGATATTTTCCAAAAATACAATACCGAAAAGATAACCGTATCAGCAAAGGATTATGAGGATAATAAAACGGAATATGAATTAAAATGATGGAAAAAAAAGCAATGATCAGAAAAAATGATAGCATGAGAACCAGAGACGATACTGGTTGCAGGTGATCCTATAGATATGCCTACTCAATATTTCTACAAGTGACAATCGGGAATAGACATAAAAAATGAGATAAGTAATATGAAGCCTCTATTGATTAGTAAGATAGATGAACTAAAAAATAATCCGAATATCGATCCTAATTCCATAGAGATTCGCGTAAGGAGCAGTGTAAGTAATATTTCTTATGATGATAATAAAGGATTGCTATGAAGAAGATCTAATTACTACAAGAATATCATAGAAGAGCAATTGCCAGGGCAAAAGGTTCTGGTAGATAATAAGGAATATTCGTCATATGGACCAGAATGGGGACCAGCTTATCCTCCTGCAAAAAACGATCTTGAAACATATTTTGCCGAAGGATCGGAATGATTGATAGCTTTGCAGAATGTTGAAGGTTTTGGATGATTTGATGATGTGGTAACATCTATGAAAGAAAAAAAAGCGGACAGCAAATATTTCGATGTACTGGAAAAATATATGTACAGATTGTTTCAATATACGAGTGCTGAAATAGTATATCAGGAAAGGAAAGAGATACCGACAAATGAGATGGTTTTTGAGCTGGAAAAACAGAAAGGTGCACCTTTGGAAAAAGAAAATACACTAAATCGAACCGCAGGCGCTATTATTACAAGAAACCCATATTATGAATGAAATGCACAAACAAAAGAATACAAGATAATCAATGGAATAACATATCCTGTAAATTCACGCTATATGATATTGCAATTTAGTGATAAAAGGGGCGCTAGATGAATGACCCAACGATACCCACTTGCAGACAATGATTATTCTTTAAAAATTCCAAAGTCAATCACCAACAGAAGTATGGAAGAGTGGAAAAGAGGAGAATCAAAACAATATTCACAACAGCTTACGCTCTTATTGGACGGTAAAAAAGAGACGATAGACAATTTTAGTTCCTCATTGATATGATCGGATGTGTTAGCTGGAAGACATGTCATCAATAAGGAGAAAAACGATTTCATTAATAATTATATAAGTCAAAACATAGCCACTATAGATGCTACGGTAGAAAAAGAAAAAGAAAAATTAAAATCAAAATCATAATCTTGTATGTTTATTTGGATGACTATATCAAATATATGAAAAATTCATCAGATAAATTAGAAAAAAAAAGATGAAAAAAAATATATTGATTGCAAAAGATAAAAAATGTTTTTAAATATCTTATTTTTTTGTCTATCCTAGAACCAGGTATTGCTTTATCGCAAAATACTACTCAAGAAAATACCCAAAAAAATATACAAAAGAAAGAAATAATCGATAGCCATGATACGGATTCTTTACAAGAACATGAAAAAAATTTACATATCAACGCAGATAGTCTGGATATAAATAAGCTTAGAGATGTTATGGTAGAAGAAATAAATAGAGAGAGGGAAAAAGCGTGATTGGAAGCGTTGGTATTGAACCCGATATTGAATAAAGTGGCGCAAAATCATGCTGAATATATGGATAAGAACAATCGATATAATCATAAGGATAAAGAAGGGATAACATCCAAGGTAAAGGTGCATCAGGAAAATTACGATAAGTTATTTAGATGAGAGAATATTCATAACGGACCTCGCAATGTGTTTTATGTCATGAAAGATCGGATGGAATCATCCATGCACGCAAACAATATTCTTTGAGTATATACTGAGGAAGTGGGTGTTGGGTATTGTAATGGATATCGAGTATTGATTTTTGGATGAAGAATGCCTTGGGATAGAAAATAATAAAACCTATTGCTTTTTTGTAGAAAATATATATAGTATTTTTAACGAAGACGACTATTAGTAGAAGTTTGAGTATACTACAATAGCGATACTTCGCTTACAGACCGTGGTGTGTCATATGTTAGTGCCCCCGATATGAAGTAATGAGATCTGTGTAGACACGGATCAGCGGGGCGCAATGTGTTTTTTTGTTTTTGGTAACATGGTCTGTTCCCCCTGAAGTGGTGCTTCAGGGGGTTTTCTCTTCAAAAAAAATCTCCTTGTTTTTCTTGGAGATACCTATATAATTTGATTATGTAGTCGCTTTTGCTTTTGTATCAATTAATTGGTTTTGTGCTTTGTTCGTTTTTGTTTCAATTTCAATTTTGGTTAATTTCATAGTATGCGACTACTGGTCCCGATGAAACATCGGGACCTTTTTCCTATCTGAATGTATACAAAAAAATCTCTTGCATTTCTGCTATGAAAACCCTATAAGCACAACCCCATGGAGTTGGACCCATTGGGAAACGCAGAGGAGCTTTGGTATCACCAAGGCTCCATTTTTTTTAATTATTTTTTTTCATGGCTAAGCCGCATGGCAGCTTCTTCACGATGAAGAGATAATAGTTGACACCGAAGAAGACGAGTGCCATGACCGTAAAAATAATAATCTTATTTAATCTGTCTGTTCATTGGATTAGAATAAAAATCATCATGATGAGTGATCGGATCCAGACGAATCCTCTGATTTCTCTTCTACTTCGACCGAGTCATAGAAGCCTATGATGCAAATGGGTATAATCCCCTTTCAATGGGCTTTTTTTCATGACAAAAATTCTCCACAATCAGACCCGGATCGCGTCGAAGATCACCAACGAAAGTGCAACGATAAGTGTTCCTATTTTAGCTCCTCCGACCACGGAGAGATATGCAAGTGCAAATCAGAAAAACATGATACCAACATCCCTAACGAGCCCCAAAGGCTTATATTCTACAAAGGTAGATACGAGTGCAATCACGAAGAGCACGAAGGAAATGTTTTTGACGAACAACAATATCTGCATATTAGCATCGGTAAATTGTGTATATTCTCTGAAAACGACAAACTGAATGAGCAAAAATATCGTCAAAAAACCGATACTTGAAACGCCGCTTGCTTGCCCATAAATTCCATCAAATCGGTTGATGGCGTTGATGCAGAGGATAGACCAAAGTGCGAATCCTACAGCCAAAAGCCGTTGCGGCATGATCCATATTTCTCCATTGATGATAAATTCTTGCGGACCGAAACTTCATATCCGGACTGCCAATAATGCACCTGCAATATGTCCGACCAATCTGAATATCGGTGGTATCCTAAAACCGATTTTACCGATATAATGCAATTCTTCGAAGAGTTCGAAAATGACGATCGGCAATGATCCGAAGATCAATCACCAAAACAAATTGCTATGCAGATATTCTGGAAAGAGCAATCAGATGCTGAGAAAAAATCCTACATAGACAAAGATTCCTTGGATAGTAGGTACGGGTTTTCTCGTGTTTTTGAGATCGTTTCCCGGCTTATCCAAAATCTTCAGCCGGCGGAATAATCTAAGCCCGATGAACGCCACAGCAATGGCAATGATAGGTACGAGTATATAGTTCATCTACAAAAAAAAGAGGAGATAAATTGCTCCTCTTATAGTAATGTTTTGAGTAATGAAATCTAATGAAAATAGTATGTGTTATTTTTGTTCTTGTTGTTCGATTCTTTGCGTTATACGATTCATTGCTTCGTCTTCATTGATGATAGTTTTTTCTTTATCATTGCTTGCATAGGTATCATCTGCTTTGGGACTTGGAGTAAATATGTCTTTATCTTCCATATACGGTTCTGAGTGTGTTAAGATTTTGCCGTCGTCTTGGACTGCATCTTTGACAAGCGCATACTTAACCCCTCATTGTCTATAGAGCACGATACGATCATCAGCTATTTCATACGGCGTAAGATCAACGCTTCCTGTTTTGTCGGGATTTTCTACGGTTACCACTCCTCATATAAAGGTAATAGTTCCTTGAATAGGCTCCTCTCATGCTCTGAGCACTATATCTATCTGTTTTCCTTCCCGCTTATCTTTGAGTGTGTTATATCTGTCTCGATATACTTGCGAATATGTTCTTCCTTGAGGGTCGCCAGGATAGGGATCAGTGTTGTCAAATTTTTGGAGAAGCTCTTCTGTAAGGACGATGTCTTCTTCTTTATTTGTCTCGACCTTGTTTTCTGGAGTCGATCAAGTGATGTCTTTTTTAGTTATTTCAGCTATTGTAGGTTCTGTTTCTGTGATGTCGGTCGGCTGTTGTTCATATGCTGATAAAGAAGCATAGAGCGTATCATTTTCTGTCTTGTCGATTGTCAGTGCGTATTTTTGTTCCTTTCTAGAAAAGACAATATGCTTATCAGTCACTTCATAGACATCAGTTATAATCCTTGTTCCTCCCTCATCCAATTGGATTTCAAATACTCCTCCTACGAAAATAACGGTTCCTTGAGTTGGTTCTTCTCCGTCTGCTAATAGAGCATTGATCTTTTTTCCTTCTCGTTTTTCTTTGAGAATAGCATATCTCTCTTGGTACACATCAGCATAGCTTCTATTATTAGGATCGCCAGGATATGGTTTTGTACTCTCATAATTTTGGAGAAGATCGCTTGTCAATACTACACCTTCAGGGTTGTGTTTTTCGAGGTTTTGTTTGTCTTGTTCTTCTGTAGGTATGGATACTTGGGCTACATTATCAGATTTTTTTTCTCATGTACGTATCTTATTTTCTACTATCTCGACTCCTGCAGTCTCGATACTTGCTTGGTTAATCGGTGCAGAATAGAGGGTAGCAGTAAGGTCATTTACTGTAGTATTGGTTATCGATACTTCACGGAAAGAGAGCGTGTTGTTTTTTAATCCATCGAGTGCGAGTACTGTCGTTGTTTGGGTGTCAGAATCCGTGTATTGTATCAGGAGTCATTTCCCATCAACCGTCAATGGTATATCGGTGATATCAGTGGACCGGTTCAAAGAGCCATCATTTCTAGCGACAACGATAGCGTCCTTGTTGCTAGTGAGTGTTATTTTATCGTCCTTGTAGGACAGGCTATTGATGATTTTGTCATACAGTGTGGTTTTTGCTATATCAACACTCAATGTAGAGAGATTATCTTCAGTTTCTGTTATGACCTTTTTATCTGCTTGATTTCTGAGTTCTTCAAGTTTGTCCAATAGCATCTTCTTGATGGTAAGATTTTCTGACGCTTGACCAGTATAATTTTGAATTCCTGCATCTACTGCCAATGCTTTTCTGTCCTTGCTTCGATTGAAACCAAATGCGGTAGCAACATCATACGGTGTGTTTTTGGAATAATCACCAGTGATGTCTTTTGCTTTTTCAGCAGTAATTTGTTCGATAGCCATGAGTAATGATAAACGAGTAAATGTTGTTGCTTTAATTATATCCGTAAATGTTTTTTTTGTCAAATTTTAGGTAATTGTTTCCTCATAAAAAAACTACTTGTTTTTTTTCTATAAAAGACTACCATATCAAAATATGAAAACAACGATTTCCACAACGACAACGACTACCACAATAACCATCGCATAAATGGTAGGAGTTCGTTATCGGAAATTGTACAACTCCTGCCAACATATAAGGTGGGGTTTTTTTTAAGAAATGATGATAGATTATAGATTTTAAATTTTAGATGAATGTATGGTAAAAGATAATTTAATACAGGAAAAAAGCTTTGCATTTGCTTTGGAAATAATAGAACTCTATAAATATTTGGTAGAAAAAAACGAATATGTCATAGCCAAACAGGTTTTAAGAAGCGCAACAAGTATATGAGCAAATATAGAAGAAGCTATTGGTGGTCAAACAAAAAAAGATTTTCTGACAAAAATATATCTTTCTCTAAAAGAAGCTAGAGAGACAAGGTATTGGTTAAGATTATTAGAAAGGAGCCAATATATAAAACATGATTATACAAAATATATCAAAGAGATTGAAAGTATCATAAATATACTTACAAAAATAACTAAAACTACTGCGGAAAGCATAAAAAAATAATTTATCATCTATCATTTATCATTTAAAATTGTTTTTTAAAATGGAAGAAGCTATTTTGAAACCTCGCCACTCCTTGTCACACGTCTTGGCGCAGGCAGTGCAGAGATCAGTGGATCCTCACGCAAAACTCGGTATCGGACCCGCAATAGATACCTGATTTTATTACGACTTCATTTTCTCCGAAGGCGTAGAATTCGGCGATGAACACTTGAAAGAGTTGAACAAAGTGATGACCAAGATCATCAAAGAAAACCAGCCGTTCCATAGGATAGAACTCGATTACAAGCAGGCGAAAGAGATTATCACTATGCTCGGTGAAGAATTCAAAATCGATCTGATCGATGAATTTAAAAAGGAAGGCGAGACGATTTTTTCTTACTATATCAATACCATCCCTACTGCTGCAAAGGACAAACTTTTGAAAGACGTTAAGCCTGGTTACCTCGAAAGATACGAAAAGATAAATGAACAACTCAAAAAATTCTGAATTCTGAATTCTGAACTCTGAACTCAATTCATTACATTTATAGATATGTGCGAATGACCTCATGTCGAAAATACAAAAGAGATCAATCCTGATGCGTTCAAGATCGACAAGATTGCCGGAGCGTATCGAAGAGGAAGCGAGAAAAATCCTATGATGACAAGAATATATTGACTCGCATTCGAAGACAAGGAAGCACTCAAAAAATACGTCGAGATGATGGAAGAAGCGAAAAAACGTGATCACAGAGTGCTTGGAAAACAGTTGCATATTTATGCGTTCGACGATGAAATAGGTCCAGGGTTACCGCTCTGGTTGCCCAACGGAACCATCGTCGCTGACGAATTGGAGAATTTAGCGAAAGAGACGGAAGCGAGGTATGGATACAAAAGAGTACGTTCTCCTCATATAGCGAAACAGGAATTATACCTTCGCTCAGGACATCTTCCGTATTATGCGGAAAGCATGTTTCCTCCAATGCAATTGGATGGTGAGACCTATTATCTCAAATCCATGAACTGTCCGCACCATCACAAAATCTATGGAGCGGAACCAAAATCATATAGGGATTTACCGATCAGATTAGCAGAGTATGGACATTGTTATAGATATGAAGATTCAGGTTCGCTATTCGGTCTCATGCGTGTGAGATCTATGGCGATGAATGATGCCCACATCTATTGTACAGAAGATCAATTCGAGGAAGAATTCATGAAAGTCGTCGAAATGTACAAGTATTATTTCGAGCTTTTCTGAATAGATAGATATCAGATGAGATTCTCAACGCACAGCAAAGAGGGATTGGGAAAAAAATATGTAGACAATGAAAAATTACGGCTCAAAACGGAAAAATGGGTCAGAGATATTATGGTCAAAAACAATGTTCCTTTTGTCGAAGTAGAGAATGAAGCAGCATTTTATGGTCCGAAGATCGATGTTCAAATCTGGTCTGTCATTGGAAGGGAATTCACCTTAGCGACCAATCAAGTGGATTTCGCTGTACCAGAAAGATTTAATCTTACCTTCAAAGACAAGGATGGAACTGACAAAACACCTATCTGTATTCACAGAGCGCCATTGAGTACACACGAGAGATTCATCGGATTCTTGCTTGAACATTTCGCTGGAGCATTCCCATTGCGACTTGCACCTGTACAGGTACAATTAGTGCCTGTGGCTGAAAAGTTCATTGACTATGCAAATGAGGTCGTAGAGGAAATGAAGAAGGTTTGATTGAGAGCGAGTGTTGATAGTAGCGATGATTCTTTCAGTAAGAAAATCAGAAATGCAGAAGTCGAGAAGATACCTTATATCGTTATTGTGGGAGAAAAAGAGGAATCAACAAAGACGCTTTCTATCCGTGAATACAAGACCAAAAAGCAGTACGAAATAGGGCTTTCCGAATTTGTCGGCAAGTGTCTACATGAAGTAAAGACGAGGAGCTTATAAGACAAATTTCAACAATAACGAAAAATCCCTCCGGGAAACCGGGGGATTTTTTTTGATAAAAAAACGTACTACTTACTTTCCTTCCAGGACTTTTTTTTGGTGCCACATATCTTATCATGCGGATAATTTTTGTGTGCTAATGCAGCTTCGTTTACCTCTGTGTGAGAGGTGCTTTCCGCGATACCTTTAATCAATTGCGGATCAGAAGCTTGGGTGAGCGTAAAAAGCTGCCGATTTTTTGGAAGATGAATGATACCTCTGATAGTCTTTTCGAGCGGGGTTTCGTACTTGGTGTTTTTAAAATCAAGTTTTTTTGCTAAGTAATCTGTTTCTGTCATATCACTGTGTTTTTGTTTTGTGTATGGTCTATATGATTTACGGAATGATATGCAAGAGTATTTTTTGAAGAAACGAAAAATCCCCGCGGGAAACCGGGGGATTTTCTTTACACAATCAGTTAGTTAGTTTTTTTTTGCTGTCGAAGTGGGTGCGAAGCGATAGTATCCAGGAGCTCGTTTTTTTCTTTTTCGTTGAGTTTTCCGGTGTTTTTGATGGATGCTTCAGCATAATCCAACGTTTTTAGCATACCCACATTATTGAGAAAACCCTTGAACCATGTAGGATTATCTAATCCTTTATCGACAAGGCGCTCCATGTCGCTTTTCTTGTCAAGAAATTGGGTGCTCAGATTTGTGGGTGGTCTTTGGTTGCCACCAGTGGTGAATACTTTAGAATCTCCAATTCCTTTTGGTTCATGAACCTCGTTCATGAATGTTTTTGTTTTTGCCATATATTTTGTGTTTTTGTTAAAAAGTCTATATTCTTTTTGATATAAAAATCAAGGCTTTTTTGCAGGAAAGTAGCGGTGAATAGCCAAAAATAAAAAAACGAAGGAAATATTCCTTCGTGTTCCCTGTCATTTAACAGGGTAATGCGCGCAAAAACATCATCGAGTCGCCATAGATGATATCACCCACGACTTTCAAGATTCTTCGCAAAAGTTTTTTGGTCTTTTGGACTTGTTGATTGAAATACCGAACAACAATCTCTAATCTTCGATAGTCAAAAGACTTTGGATAGATGATGTATCGGTATCTTTCCGGATACTTTGCTCTGAAATAGTCATGAGGCATCTGTAGGTGGCATTCGTTCACATCCATTCCAAATTTCCACACAGAAATCAATGATGCGGTGAAATGGTTTCCATAGTCTTGGAGTTCTTCTTTAGTAAGTTCTGTCATAGTGCGTTTTTGTTTTTTTTACGTGGACCCAAAACTAATCATTGAAGATGGAAAATCAAGGCTTTTTTTGCTTTTGGTTGCTTGATTTTATCAGCAAAAACGATATAGGTAAACTCCTATTTATCCATTATCAAAAAAATATGAAACCGACACCTATCGCGCATATCTACGCTGATTACAAACAATTCCTTGATAAGGACATCCTACTCAATGGATGGATCAAAAGTGTCAGGGATTCCAAGACCTTCGGATTTATCGAATTGAATGATGGTTCTTACCTAAAAAATATTCAGATTGTCTTCGAAAATAATCTATCCAATTTCGATGAAATCTGCAAATTCACGACTGGATCGTCAATCACCATCGAATGAACTTTAGTTGCTTCACAAGGAGCAAAACAAGCCTTCGAAGTCAAAGCGAAAAAGGTGACTTTGGTTGGAGACTGTCCTACGGATTATCCGCTTCAGAAGAAGGGGCATAGCATGGAATTCCTCCGTGAGATCGCACATCTCAGACCAAGATCCAATACGTTCTCCGCAGTATTTAGAGTGAGATCATTGCTCGCATTCGCTATCCACAAATATTTCAACGAGAATGGATTCATTTATACACACACACCATTGATCACGGGAGCTGACGCAGAATGAGCAGGGGAAATGTTCAAAGTTTCTACGCTAGATTTTCTCAATATGCCCAAGACGGAAGTGGAGTGAAACGGAATCCCGCAAAGCGGGAAGGAAAAAGTAGATTTCAAAAAAGACTTTTTCGGTAAAGAAGCAAACTTGACAGTAAGTGGACAACTCAACGCAGAGACCTTCGCAACTGCATTTAGCAAAGTATATACTTTCGGACCAACCTTCCGCGCGGAAAATTCCAACACCTCAAAACACCTTTCAGAATTCCGAATGATCGAACCAGAAATCGCATTCGCAGACTTAAACGATGACATGAATTTAGCCGAGTCGCTACTCAAATATGTCTTCAAATATATCCTCGACAACGCGCCAGCAGAGATGGAATTCTTCGAAAAATTTATCAATCCAGAAGTAAAAAAACGTCTCGAAGCATTGATCAATTCCGACTTCAATAGAGTGACCTATACCGAAGCAGTTGAACTCTTGAAGAAATCAGGAAAGAAATTCGTCTATCCGGTAGAGCGAGGAATCGACCTTCAGACCGAACATGAAAGATATATCTGCGAGGAGATTTTCAAAGGTCCGACCTTCGTGACCAATTATCCAAAAGAGATCAAAGCCTTCTATATGAGACTCAACGACGACGGTAAAACCGTTGCTGCCGCAGATCTTCTAGCACCAGGCGTAGGAGAGATCATCGGAGGTTCACAAAGAGAAGAGAGATTAGATGTTCTTGAACAGAAAATCAAGGATATGCATATGAAATCAGAAGAATTACGACGATATCTTGAATTAAGAAAATACGGCTCTGTGCCTCACGCAGGTTTCGGCGTAGGATTCGAGAGATTGATGATGTATATCACCGGCATGGAAAACATTCGTGACGTCATCCCATTCCCGAGAGCTCCGAAGGAATGCGAGTTTTAGACTAGCTTAAAGTTTGAAGCATAAATCACGGTACAAGTAAAATTATTTTTTATCATACTATACAATTATGGATAATTGTGTTTTTTGTAGAATATTAAGGGGAGAAATACCAAGTCGGATTGTATATGAAGAGAAAAATGTAGTAGCAATTCTGCCGAAAGAAATAGAAGTCTATGGTCATACATTAGTCATTCCAAGAGAACACTACGCAGATCTCTATGATATCCCAGATGAAATATTAGCCGATATCTCCAGAGTATCCAAAATGCTTACTCTTACATATCAACAAAGTCTCTGAGCAACAGGAATGAATCTCATGCATGCTAGCGGAGTAGATGGAGAACAATCCGTCTATCATTTTCATATGCATCTCTTGCCAAGATATAAAGATGATGGGTTACATACCCGACCAAAATTATCTCTATTAGAGGTAGATAAAGATGAACTATTAAAAAAAATTAAGATTTAATTTTTTACCAGTATTTATGAAACAACTTATCTTTATTCACGGATGAATGTGTCAGCCTGATATAGATTCACTTTGTAAAGCACTTGAAACACGAAAATATAATCCTTTCGAAGAAAAAAAATGATGGAAAGACTCTTTGTCTCAAGAGCTTAAATCAACACATCAAATAATCCGCCCAGAAATGCCAATCAAACAAATGGCAAGTTATAGAATATGGAAAATATGGTTTGAAAAGATTTTTTCTTATTTAAATGATGAGGATCTTATAATAGCAGGAAATTCACTTTGAGCGATGTTTCTGATAAAATATCTCTGAGAAAATACATTTCCCAAAAAAATAAAACAGTTGCATTTGATTGCGTGAGTCTTCGATGAAAGCGACATGTCTGAGGAAGAAAAATATGCTTGAGATTTTGCCTATGATCCATCAATAATTCCAAATATTGAACATCAAGCTGATGAAATTTTCTTATATCATTCTACTGATGATGA
The DNA here is from genome assembly GCA_964545415.1 of uncultured Candidatus Peribacteria bacterium. Lineage (GTDB taxonomy): Bacteria > Patescibacteriota > Gracilibacteria > Absconditabacterales > Absconditicoccaceae > CAJBLF01. Next base: position 7,106 of record CAZJFP010000015.1, on the reverse strand, counting down.
GATAGTTCCTTATGCTCACACAGAAAAAATAAAGGCATATTTACCCAAAGCTAAACTTGTAACCTTTACTGATAGAGGACATTTTAGTCAGCCGGAATTCCCTGAGTTACTTCAAAATATAATTAACAATTAATAATTAAGAATTGATAATTTTTTTCAATTCTCCATTTTCAATTTTCAATTCATTATTATGTCCATCCTCATACCCAACCCACAAGAGTTCAACGAAAAACTTCAAAAGATCATCGAGTGATGACCAGAAAAATTTCACGTTATCGCAGATTTCGATAGAACATTGACTAAAGCATTTGCTAAGTGAAAACCAACCGTTTCGTTGATTACCAGGCTTCAAAATGGATTTTATCCTCCAGAATATGCAGACAAGTCCAACGCAATTTTCAACAAATATCACCCGATAGAAATAGATCCAAGCATACCACTAGAAGAAAAAAAGAAAGCAATGACGAAACGACGGGATGAACAATTTACGTTGATGCTCAGTTATGGTCTGACGAGAAAAATAATCGAAGATGCTATGGATTCTGAAGACACAAATTTCAGAGCGTGATGTGCAGATTTTTTTGATACGCTTCATAATAACAATATTCCTCTCCTTATTCTTTCCGCAAGCGGACTGGGATATGATAGTATTTACTACTGTCTCAAGCATGAAAACAAACTCTACGACAACATAGATATCATTTCCAACGATTTCGTTCGAGACGAAAATGGCAAGGCAATAGGAGTCAGAGAACCGATCATCCACTCATTTAATAAAGATGAAACCGTAGTCAAAAAATTCCCTATCTACGAAGATATCAAAGACAGGAAAAATATTCTCTTGCTTGGAGATGGATTATGAGATGCACAAATGGCTGATGGATTCGATTATGAAAACATTATAAAAATCTGATTCCTCAACAACGACACTCCTGAAAATCGCGAAAAATATTCTGAAGTGTTTGACCTCATTATTCTCGGAGACGGACCGATGGACGAAGTGAATGGGATAATTAAACTAATAGTGAAATAGCGAACAACATCCTCTTGTTTTTTTTATGTACGTCATTCCCGACCTGATCGGGAATCCATCTTGCTATATGGCAAATTGGATTCCCGCTTTCGCGGGAATGACGTCTGTAAAAGAGGAGGTTGTTTAAAAAATTCCTAGCTAAACGTAATATTACCTTTCATAGTCGACTCACCTAGAGTGTCGTCTTTTTTACTATATTCAGGTTTTTTCTCACTAGTTCATCTTGCTTCAGTTCTCGGTGCCTGCGGCGCGCTATCGTCTTTCATACTCAAGGAGACCTTCTCTCTTTCGAGGTCTATATCAATTACTTTGACTTTTACTTGCTGACCTACTTTCACGACTTCGATCGGATTGGTGACGTAATAATTCGCCATCTGGGATTTATGCACTAAGCCATCGCTATGCAATCCGATATCTACAAACGCTCAGAAATCCGTAACATTTCTCACGATACCATCCAGCTTATCGCCGATTTTTAAATCTTTGATATCGAGGATAGTTGACGAGAAACATGGTGGTTCGAGTTCATCTCTTGGATCCAAACCTGGCCTCTGCAATTCCGCTATCACATCCTTCAGCGTTTCTTTTCCTATCTTATAGCTTTCTGATCGTTCTGCTATTTTGCTGTCGGGATAGCTTTGCAAGGTCATCGGCAATTTCAACTCCTTCTTTTTGATCCCCAATTCCTTTTCAATGAATTCGTAGACTTGTTTATGGATTTCCGGATGGATTCCCGTTTCGTCCAAAATCTCTTTTCCTCATTTAATTCTCAAGAACCCTATCGCTTGTTCGTACGCTTTTGGTCCCAATCCTTTCACTTTTTTCAACTGGGATTTGCTGGTGAATGGACCGTTTTCATCTCTGTATGCGACGACATTTTTCGCAACCGTTTCGCTGAGTCCTGCGATGTATTGCAGCAAGGTATAGCTCGCGGTATTCACATCGACACCGACGCTATTCACGATATCCTCTACTTTTTCTTCCAATTTTTCTTTCAGATATTTCTGATCAACATCATGCTGATACTGTCCGACTCCGATAGATTTCGGATCGATTTTGGTCAATTCCGCCAATGGATCTTGGACTCTGTGCGCAATGCTGATCGCTCCTCTGATGGTAACATCCAGATCAGGATATTCGTCTTGAGCGAGTTTAGACGCTGAATAGACGGACGCTCCCGATTCGGAGGTGATCATGTATTTTACATTCAGATTATACTTTTCTATGAAATCATGAACCACTTTTTCTGATTCTCTCGATGCTGTTCCATTTCCTATCACGATGAGATCGATCTTGTACTGATCGACTAATTTCTTCAAGGTCTCCCAAGCTTCGGTTATTTTCTTCTGGGGTTCAGTAGGATAGATGACGGTCTTATCCAAAAATTTTCCTGTCGGATCGACGATAGCAAGTTTGCATCCTGTCCTAAATGCGGGATCGAAACCGAGTACGGTCATTCCCTTGATCGGAGGAGTCAGCAATAAATTCTTTAAGTTATCCCCGAAGACTTTGATCGCTGCTTCATCAGCTCGTCTCTTTTTGTCGGATCTGATCTCTCTTTCGAGCGATGGCATTAAGAGCCTATGAAGTCCATCTTCCAACGCTTCGTTCAGATATTCGACTGACGTGTTCGCCTGCTTCGGCACAAAATATTTCGTCGTATCTTCTCGTATTTTATCGCTTGAAAACTGTATTTTCACCTGCAATTGTTTTTCTTCTTCCGCTCTCGAAACGGCAAGATAGGCATACGATGGCATCTCTGATATTTTTTTGCTGTAGTTTTGATAGATCTTGTAGACTCACTTTTCATCGAAGGTCTTGGTAGCTTTGCATTCCAGCATACTGGTATTCTCTTCTCTGCTTTTGATCTCTTCTCTCAGATCGGCGTGATCAGATACTGCTTCGGCAACGATGTCTTTGGCTCACTGGATCGCTTCTGCTCTATCTTTGACGCTTGTTTTGATATCACCCGTATCTCTGATAAACTTCTCCGCTTCTGCTTCAAAAGCTTCTTTGCTGAGTTCTGCTTTTGCCAAAATATCTGCTAATGGTTCCAATCCTTTCGCTTTCGCGATAGTCGCTTTGGTATTTTTCTTTTCTTTGAATGGTCTATAAAGATCTTCGACTCTCGCCAAAGTTTCTGCGTCCATGATTTGCTTTTTCAATTCATCAGTCATAAGTCATTTTTCCTCGATGAGACGGATGACATCAGCTTTTCTGGATTCAAGATTTCTCGTGTAGGTATAGATATCGTTGAAGTCTCTGAGCTGTTCGTCGGTCGCTCATTCAGTCAATTCTTTTCTATATCTCGCGATAAAGGGAACCGTGTTTCCTTCATCCAAAAGCTGGACGATACTGTTGACGATTTTCGGCGTCATTCCGACTTTTTTACTGATAATCTGGATCAAATCTGCTGCCATACTACTACTAAAGTGATAAAAGCGCTACACGCGATAAAAGAACTTCGTTCGATAAATGCCCTAACGGGCGATGAAACAATAAAAAATTTTTTATACGTCTTGGTAGAAAACAAGAAAATCCGCCGAAGCGGAATTCTATGTTGGTATTTTAATAAATTTATTGGATAAAGCTATCATCACGCTTGAGTTTTTCTTGTAATGAATCAAAGGAACTTTTGGTCATCATCATTCCTTTCTCATTAAAATAATATTTATCCTCGAAAATTTTTAATGTTTTTTCTCGTGCTTTGTCCTGTCTCTCTTGTTCTTCATCAGAAACCATCTTTTTGATGAAATCATCCGATTCAAATGTGTCGTCATATCATCCAAAAATCTCATCACCCAGTGAATATGTTTTCTCCTTTGCTTTTGATGTGGAGGTTTGCGGAGAAGTGATGATGTCATTGTATTCTTGCTCTTGTTGATGAAATTTTGTATTAGGTTTGGTAGCAGGATTGGATAAATCTTTTTTGATTTTTTCTTGGAGATGATAACAGATATTGATAGCTTCTGAAATGGATGTTGAGTGACCGCATTGCTGAGCAAGCTGTTTCAATTCTTTCATATTCTTCTTTGTTGCTGTCGTTGACATGTTTTTGATATACGTGATAAGCGGTTTTCGGCTTCCCAATACATCTATGAGATAGGTTTGGAAAGAATAGAATCAGATATCATCACAGACATTTATCCATCAAGAAACGAGCGATTCAGCATTTTTTGCTGCTTGCTTGAGTCATTCTATATCATTGTTTTCTTCACCTAAAATTTCGTAGAGGTTTTTATTAAGCTTTGAAATCTGTTGTGGTGTCTCTGTTATCGTACTTACAAAATTTTCTCTTCTTTGTGTTGCTACTTGTTTTTTGAGGTCTTCTTTAACTTTTTTTCTCATGTTTATTAGGAAAAGACTAAAATATCTTTAGTGAGTTTTTTTTTCTTTTATATACAATCCATACGCGATACCAAACAATGCTACAAATGGATAGACGATCATTCTGTCGACAAAGCTATGGAGTACCAATCCTTCGATGCTCAGTCACAGTATTCCTACGCCGAAGGCAAAAACGATAGCACTATAGAGCTTTCTGTTTTTTGTCGCTTTGTCATCATTTTTCTTTTCTTCTTCATATGATTTATAAGCGATATAGTGGAGATATCCGTAGAGGTAGAGCCGTCCCAGGAATCCAAGCAATCCGTATTCCAACCGAATCTGGAGGTATTGATTTTCCGGATTGTATGCTTCGATACCTTCTACTTGATGAGAAGCAGGACCGGCAGTTCAAGCACCTTGTCCTCGGATGGGTCTCTCTCAGATTTTTTGTATGGCTTCGACCACCATATTGAAATGTCCGGTGTTGGAGAATTCTCTGGAGATGATCTGTCTCTGTCAAAAATAGATGACGACACCGAAGAGGAGGATCAGCGGGATGAATCCGCGTAGCGCAATTTTCCAATATTTCCTAGGAAATTGGGCAAAGATCAGGATGGCAGTTTGGAGTATCCAGACGGCTCGTGCTGCTCTAGAAAAGGTCGACATGACAGCAAGTCCATAGAGCGATCCTCGTCGTAATCTTTCGCCTCGCGGTTTGTTTTTGAAACACAAGATGAAAAATAGTGGCCAAAAGGCTACCAAGAAAAACCCTCGGCTGATAGGTCTTTCAAACAAGAATTGATTTCTGACGAGTCCTTGATCGTAGCGAGTATAATAGGCGGCAGGCGGTGCAATACCGACATCGCCTTCATAATTGAATTGGTTGTATCCTGCAAATTTCAAGAGGTTAGGCATGAGTCGTATGATTCCTCGTCGGATCAAACTTCCTATCAAAAGCGTTTTCATGATCTTGCTATATCGTTTGACGAGATTAAACTCTCTCGTTCCAAAAAATATGGTCGTGATGGAAAAGAAGATGATGAAGATAAAAAATCCTATCATACTATATCTGACGGACATAATCCACGTTCCGATTCCGCTTCCGTTGATGAATATAGAGACGAGGAAACTCACGATGATCGTCGCAAGAAACATTCGGACAAAATTTTTGAGAGGAAATTTTTCAAAGAAGGATCTGAATTTTTTTTGCTTCCAAAAATATCGTCCCAAGAATCCCACCAGTCCGATGATGATAATCTCTTTTCGCATCCAGACTATCTTCCGGAATGTTCCATCCAATCAGAGCTTGTAGGTGACAAACGTCTGGAGAAAAAATTGGAGCAGAAGTCAGATGAAAAATATTTTGGCGATAAGGGTAAGTGTCTTGATTATCTTGTTTGACGGTTCCATACTACTACATTAAACGACTAAAAAACGGCGTATGTACGTCATTCCCAACTTGATTGGGAATCCAATTGGCTATATAGCAAGATGGATTCCCGCTTTCCCCATAACTTCGTATGGGACTAAAGCGCGGGAATGACGCGAACATGGAGATTTAGTTTACAAATGTTTTGTTTACTTGATAGAACAATATAATGATAGTTATCGCTGCCAGAAGACCTTGGATAAACCACGCTTTCATAACTATGGTCGTTTCATTGACGCCTTGTTTTTCAAAGAGATGATGGAGCGGTGCGACCAAAAACAATTTTCTTTTGAAGTATCTTTTTCGGAATATTTGCAGAAAACTTGAAGTGAGATCAATGATAAACAGACCGAAGAGAATGATGAATGGGATAAAAATTCAGGTCCTCATATTGAGAAAATAGAGGAGTGAAGCTATCAATCATCCTAGCGCAAATGCTCAGCTATCACCCATAAAGATCTTGGCGGGATGGATATTGTAGAACATGAAAGCAACAAGCATAGCGATAACGATAGTTATGACCGTGGCTGCGATATAGGTTTGGTTAAAAAACAACATGATAGCCAAGACAAATAAGATGATAGTCATCAATCCGCCTGCGAGTCCGTCAAGTCCATCAGTGATATTTATCGCATTGACGATCGCGATAGTGGCAAAGAAGGTAAGTATCGGATAAAAGATTCCAAGTGAAATCTTGCCTGCGATGGGCCAAAAATTAATATAGTCGATCCCTAGTCTGCTATAAAACCATCGGCTGATGAATGCAGAAAAGATAACCATACCGATGAGTTTGGCTTTGGCGCTCAGTCCTTTCACTGCGCCGTGTCCTTTGATATTCAAGAAATCATCAACAAGTCAGATCAATCCCATACTAAAGAAACCGAAGAGGATGACGTAGGTTTCCTGTCTATTGAAGAGGGTGTTGTTGATTAATCAGAAGTGTTGGAGAAGATAGGAAAGTCCAATCATCAATCCCATGACGAGAAGAAAAATACCGCCTCACATGGTAGGTGTTCCCTTTTTGTGTTCATGGAGCTGAGTGAATATCTGAGATTTTTCTCCCGTGACCGCTGCTTCGCGGATGGTTTTTCCGAGCTTAAATCTTTTCAGGATGCTGATATAGATAGGATAGAGAATCCAAGAGATGAAAAACGCGATCAACGCAAACATAATGATATTGTTGAGCTTGACTAACATACGTATTCGCAGAATCTAAAAATATTCGCTTTGGTCAAAAGTGTAGGCAAAAGTGGGGTCCATTTCAAGCATAAATACCAACAAAACTATTGTCAAATTAGTTTTTGACAAACGAATAAT
>CAZJFP010000014.1:23134-33949 GCA_964545415.1 uncultured Candidatus Peribacteria bacterium | reverse complement strand
AGTCATGAACTAGTTATAATGATTATTTAAATCACTTCAACTACTCTAGACCCTATTTTTTTTATAAAAACGATGGTAGAAACTATGGATGTGTCTTTGGAAAATTCAGACACTTGAATGCGTGCAAAAAAAAATATCGTAAATTCTGTGCCTAATGCTATTGCAAGGGTAAAAGCAATAGCTGCCAAGGAAACACATGAAAATACCGTGGATTTTTTGTTGAATATCGCAGGTGAAATTGCTGAAAAAAAACTTCCTTATGCTTTGGATTATAATCGAAAAGTGCTTCCTCCAAAATATCCGAAATCATTTGTTTGTGATACATTCATCAAATATCTTTACAATAGGTCTGATGATCCAGGTTTGAAGAGTGTTGCTGAAGTATGATGAGCAGTCTGATGATTGTACAACTATTTTTCTCCTCCAAAGACCAATATGATAACCTCATCGAATATCTCTTCATTTAAACTTTCATGAACTTTGATTCCCGGCGATCTTATGTTTTTTCAGGATGTAACATGAAAATTTGGCCATGTAGCCCTATATTCTAGGACCGATTCCAATTGAGATATCTATATCTATGACGCTTCTGGTATCGGTGTCCGTGAGAGAAAACTTCGACCTAATGAGTTGCACAGTATTCCAAGAACCTGAAATTATAACAAAATCTATTTTGGATCTCCGGTTCCGCCTACCATGGCATAATAGCTTACAATAGTTTAAGTTCTTTCAAAACTTTTTCGTATTTCGGGTATTCGGACCCGAATTTTTTTTGCATATACTCGGTAAGGATGTTTTTTCGGTCGGAGAATCAGGCTAATTGACTGGAATCGACTTTGAAACTGGAGAGCAGTTCGTCCAGATTCTCCGCGCTTTTTTTCAACCTAATATCTTTGCAGGTCTTGCGTAATTCTGGATTAATGACTTCATCTATCTTGTCGTAATCTATCTGATCGACCTGCAGCGTCAGTGATGTATTCTCAAGATTAATTTTCTGATCTTCTGTGAACGTGATGTCTCGTGATGGACTTGCATAATTCCCTTTGTTCGCTTGATTGATTTTCTTTATTTCTTCGAAGAGCAGATCTTCCGTGAGTATTTCTTTGCTCTGGACCAGGAATTGCGGGTTGATCGTGATCGGTATTCCGGTAATTTTTTTCGTTTTCGTGTCATAATGGAAGATGTATTTATTTTGATTTGTCTCCAATGAACTCGTGGATCGTACGCTTCCGGTACAGAGATAATTGGTGTGAGTGAATCCTTGATGGAGATGTCAGGATATGAACTTTATATTTGGCAATTCCAAGAATTGTTCGTTCAATGCAACATCCTTGTAGTTGAATTTCGACTTCTGGCCTGGGAATGCAGTGTTGTTGACATAGTAGTGATGGAAAATGGTGATTCACGGATGTCTGTCGATCTGTTCTGCTAAGTAGTTGTTGATATATCAGGAAAACGCTTCGTGTTTATTGTCTGATTTTTCGAGTAAAAGGGAAAAATCACGTATTGCTTTTAGCTTTTCGTTCTTTGGAATATAATTCAGCTCTTCGTTTTCTCACGGTAAAAAGAATGGAAGGAATACTATGTCTTCTCATTCTATATTTTCTATTTTGGGTTTTGTGATGAATTGAATTTTTCCTCATTCAGCATTTTGCATTCTAAATTCTGCATTCAAAATCATATCAAACGCTTTCTTCGCTTCTTCAAACACAAAAGAGTTTCCCAATCGATCGTGGTTCCCTGAGAGAATGTAGATGTTTTTTCATTGAGCGAAAAGGTCGAGAAAAAGTCCGTAGAGTTGGAGCAATGCGTTCCTGTCGTAGGCAAAATGGTAGACGTAGTCTCAGAGAAATATGATATTCTTTTCATTCGGATATTGAGAAAAAATCCTTTTGAGCTCGGCCAAAATCTTTTCGTGGTAACGTGAGTTGATGTGGAGATCGCCTATTAAGAGCATGAAGAGATTAAGGAGTAAGAGATTAAGGATTGATTTTTTTGTAAGTATTATTATCTTGTATGTGGTAACGGCCACCATAACATAGTTAAGTGTGGACAGGGAACCATCGCCATGCCGGTCGACCGCCATGGATGCAGTGCTCTCATGTAATCTTCCCCGTTTATGGGTTGTGAGCAAGCATATTGCTAAATGGGCTGGTACTTTGTACTAGCCTTTTTTCGTTGCTCGAATATATTACGAATTCGATTTGTAAAAAAAAGACAGAAATGTATAACCTTGATGTAAGATACAAGATACAAGATACAAGATTCAAGAACTGATTAGTTATTCCGCTATATAGTTCATGTGTCATGAATCGTTTATTTGTTGTTTGATATGAGAAAACGTCTGCGACTTATAGTGATTATTGTCTGCGTCCTTGTTCTCGTAGGACTAAGGGTATTTTCTCCTGAGGACAATCGGATATGTGACGGTGACACGTTGGTGAAACATGGAACCCCAAGCTCCGATGGCTCGGGATTTTTTTCCTTCGGAGAAAAACCTCAGGACGTAACGTGTTCTGGCGGAAAGCTCATGGACAAAGCACTTTTACCTTCTTCCACTCTATCAATGAAAATCATTACGGATTTTGCCGATAACGGACTTATCCCTTCTCAATATACCTGCGACGGGGAAGGCCGTTTCCCTACATTGACTGTGGAGGGAATCCCTGAGGATGCCAAAACTCTAGCCCTCATTGTAGATGATCCTGACGCGCCTGCTGGGGTTTGGAATCATCTTTTGTTGGTAAATATTCCTGTAGAATGAGTCACTCAGCTGATTTCTCAAAATGATTTTGCTACCGCTGTCTTCGGTCAGAATTCGCGAGGAGAACTTGCTCGATGAGCACCGTGTCCACCAAGTTGAACCCATAGGTATGTTTTTAAAGTGTATGCACTTTCAGATACGTTAGAGGTAACTTCAGGTTTTTCCAAAGAGAGGTTGCTGGAAGTAATGTCAGGAAAAATCCTAGCTCAGACAGAATTGATAGGAGTATACGCAAGACAGTAAGATATTATGTATTTTCTCATTTTCGCTTCTTATATTTTTTTTCCTGTTCTTTTTGTTTTTTGCGCGACATCTTCAGGTACTTTCCTGACTTTTATCGTTGTATGACCTTCACGAACTGCTTTGGTGTATCTATGTACGCCATCTAGTATTATCCGTTGATCTTTGTGAAAATAGAGTTCGATAGGATATTGTAAATTCGCTTCCATCACTTTTTTTGCATGCCGAACTTCTTTTTCGAAATTTTCTATACACATTCTTGGCGTAAGATTCCAATCATCTGTTCCTTCTTGTTCTCGATAAGGTATATCCATGTTATTTTCAATATCAGAAAGAAGTATTTCTTCGATCGGAAGGTCTTCTTGTCGAAGTTTCGGTTCGTCGATTTTGAATCAGATATTCAGTATGTCTGGTAGCGGCATGAGAAAATTATTTTTTTAAATATTTCCTTATCTTGTAATCGATATCACCGGCACTGTAGATGACGATAACAGTGTCGTTTTTTGCCTGTTCGATAGCTTTCGTTATTACTTCAAAATTAGTTGTGTATGTTCCTCAGCAGACTTTAGCGAAATGATTGCCTAAGTCTTCTAAGGTATGAATATTTTCTTTTTGGATGAATGCGTGATGTTCGATGAAGTCTTTGATGTTTTCTCTCGCAGCATAGATATCGTAGATCATAACCTGATCATAGTTTTTCAACGCTTTTTGGAAATCTTTTCGTCATAATACGATCCTGTTGATCTGATGCGGCTGGAAGATAACGAATAATTTTTTTTTCGAAAATTTCTTTTTCAACGCTTGATATCATAGTTCGATAGAGGAGGCCATATGCCCGTAATCCGTGAAGATTTTTGCACCGTTCTTGTTCGCTTTGAGGTATTCTAACCTTCTTCGGATTCATCAGAAGGACTTCATAGTGCTCATTATCTTTGTCTTCGGTTGCTTCGTAATTGTGCTTACCAACTCGAGAACCAATGAGCCATTGACGTTGTTGTGATCGCCCAATAGATGAATGAACGGAATATTCTTTATCGCGGCTTCCTTGATCTTTTTAGATTTCACTCACGTCAATCACTTCGGTACAAAGACGTTTTTTTTTAGTTTCGTGATGAGCTGGTCGAATGCGGAAAGATAGTCTTTCATGTCTTTGTAGTAATCCGTGTGATCGAGTTCCAGTGAAGTTATGATGGCGTAATCAAGATCGAGATTGAGAAAATGTCTTTTGTATTCGCACGCTTCTACGAAAAAGTCTCGCTTTTTTATGAGGGTGTAGTCGAGATTTTTTCCTGTGAAAATAGCGTCGAAAATATTTCTGATATCTTTTTTTGCTTTCGTGTTGATGACATAACTTTTGTCGTCAAAACTCGGCACTAATGCTCATAGGATGCCGAGTCAGAATTGTTTATCTAATTTTTTTGCGGTATGGATCGCCAGGGCAGTGGATGAACTTTTACCGTTGGTACCCGTAAATCCTATAGTCCTGAAATACTTGGACACTTCTCCTAAAAATTGGAAATAATTCAGGATGACCATCACTTTCTTGTTGTCCTTCATGATTTTTCTCGCTTCGAGGATCTCTGGTCTTTCTGCAGCAGCTTCAGAATAGATTACTACATCTCCCAATTGGACTTTGTATGTCCCGTGGCCAATGATGACTTGCATTCATTTTGATTTCAATTTATCCGTCAATTCGCTTTGCACTGCGTCGATACAAACAATATTAGAATATCACAAGTCATGCAGCATTCCTGCTACGCCGGACATTCCTGTTCCTCCTGCTCAGACTAAGACAATATTTCTCATATTGGCTATTTAAAGTAAAATCCTATGCCTACTAGCGCTGTCGTGATGATAGTGAGATAGATATCTTTTTTGCTTGGTTTCTCTTTGAGAATGACGTATCCAAATAGCATAGTGACTCCTGTCGCCAAGAAGGATAATAATGTCGAAATCACTATTCCAAATTCTGACACCAAAAAAAGATAGAGGATGAATGAAAGATTTGTACCTGTCGCCTGTCCGGTTTCATATCATCGGAATTTTATTTTTGTTCCTTTGATTTTGCTCAAATATCATTTTACGAGTACGGGAATCAGGAGTATTGCTACAATAATGAGTTCGTACAGGATGAAGTATTCTTTGTCTCCCAAATCTGTCAGAAAATATCCTGTAAGTACTGATTCTGCTGCTATCAATAATTGGATCAAAAGAATCATTTTGAGATTTTTTGGTCGTTCAAACTTTTTGAAATCTATGGAAGCACCTATGGTTATCAGGATTACGAGGATTCCTATGCCGACTGCTATCCGTGATGAATCCTTGAAAATAAGAAATCCCGCGATGATGGTGAACACGTTATTGAGATTTTCATAGGGCATAAGCGCCGATATTTTTTCTTTTCTGTATAATCATTGCTGTATATAGTCGTAGGCTATTGCGATGAGCAGTATTATCACTATTCCTCATACAATTCTCCGGTCCGTCAATATTTGTCGATTGAAACCTACTATCGCTACCAAGATAAGCGCTATGATGATACCATTCAATTCTCCCAGAAAACGGAAAAAGATCTTGGGTAAGCGAGAGATCAATAATGTCTTTTTCCATAATACGGTTGATATGCTCCCTAGAAGGTTTCCTATTATTGCTCGAAACATAGTGGTTAATTATCTTGTAAATACTTCTTCATGTCTATCATATCTTCTTGAATATTTATTATTTTCTGGTTTGCCAAAAGCATCAGATTCTCTCGCATGGCGATGTTCCTAGAGAACGGATTTCCTCCTATTTTTCCTCAACCACTACGTACCTGATCGTTTACGCAATCCAAAGCAGTATCTATCTTCATCAACAATGCCGGTCTTTTGTCTTTGTCGATACATGCATCTTTGAATTCTTTTGGCGTTATTCTCAGTTCTTTTGGTAGAATATTCTCTATTTCTGGATTGTTTACTATTTCTTCTATTTTTTCCAATAACACTTTCAATTTTAGAGATTCTATAACGGTATCTAATTCTTGTGTATCCAATCTATCATCTTGTTGGATTTTATCCAGTGTTTTTTGGTCAAGATCAATAGCTCCTTCTTTGACCAGATCCTTGAGTTCTTTGAGGCTGATTTTGCTTTGTTTCATCATTTCTTCATGCTCTTTGTCTATGCCCTTTTTTTCGTTAACGTTTTTTGACTCCTTTTTCTTTCTCTCTTTCTCATATTCAGATATATATTCTGACATACATACAACATTAGGATATAAAATCCATGATAGGGTAGTGATAGTCAATGGCTGTAAAAAAACAAGAAAAAAGAAAAGCCTATCCATTGGTGGGATCTCTTGTATTTCAATCTCTTATTCTATCTGGAGGGCTCACTGAATTGAATTTACTGAATTGAACTCACTGAATTGAATGATTTTGATTGGATAAATCCTTTATAATAAAAAAATAAAGATATCATACATGCTATCTATTCATATTTAGAATATTTTTATAATGATGTTTTTTTTCAAATGAAGGCAAAGTATAGATAAAGATGATAATATGTTTTTTTAAGATAACTAAAATTATTGTTATAAACCATGTTGACTTTTGTTATAAAAAAGATATAAATTCAAAAGAAAATTAAAAACAAACTAAAAACATAAAGCAATGAAAACAAAAATTTTTATCGAGAAATTGCAACGGAAGTGGTTTCCGAGTGAAGATGACAAAATCTGGAAACAATGGGTAGATTATGAAAGAAGAGAGACAAAGGATTTAACTAACCTTTTGAACTCTGATATCAGAGACAGTCTAAAAAAGAGGATTATATTTCTTCTTATTGTGCCCTCATCGGAATTTAATCCGATTTATTGGACTGAAGAAGTTGGAAAATTTTACCACAAGTTTGATTTTCTGAAAACTTTGAATCCTGATCTTCTCTCTTATGTAACCGACCTTATTGTGGAGTTCTATGGAATGTTAATGCCCATGCACTTTGACAAACCGAAGCATTATGCCGAAGGCGGAGGTGGTATCACTGTGTTTTGGTCTGTTCCCGACAAGTATCATGATGCATTGTATTATTACAATAATTGTATCTTACAGTTGCTTACAATGCTTCCCGAACAACAATGTAATCGTATTTTTCCATTATTTTCTTTGCGCGACATTTCGACATATTGGAATATAGATGATGCCTCTGGATATAATCCATTTCAAAGTCTTCTGTATAGTGATGTAAATGAAAAATGGAAAAAACAAGCAGACGCTACAATGAGACAAATTATCGTTGATGAATTGTCTGGCAAAAGAAAACCCAGAGAAGAATGGGAGAACGCTTTGAAATGTTATACTAATATCATCACATTACAGCTTTATAGCGAAAAACTTCCTTATTCCGTTGACCTATTTGCAGATCAAATTCAATTCCTGGTTTCTGAAAAAAAATACGGAAAACAACTTATCAATGAATGGAATGTTGCAAAGATATTGCATATTCTATCTGCTGATACTTACAAAGAAATCCGTTACAAATTTGCAAAGTTTATGGCTATTGGTAATAAAGGTGAGTTTAGTATCTATAGTGCGGAAACCCTACAAGGGGCCAAGATGATACTGAATGAGCTTAGTCAAGACGAGAAAGAACTTACCCAGCGAATTCAATTGGCAATTGAAGAGTATGAAAAAAAATCCATCGAATCCGAAAACAAAAAATCTCTTGCAAAAAATTCGGAGGACAAAATCATGAGCCAAATGAAGTAAATATTCTTAAATAATTAATGGGTCTCGTAGTTGGTCTCATAAGGGAATTTTTAAGCTGTTTAACCTAACCTAAAATTATTTCACACTTAAAAGGCTGCGTTTTGTGGCCTTTTTTTTATAAAAAATTAGCCTATCTTAATAATGTCTTATCTTTCTCTCTAGTGTTCTATTATATTTATATATTTATCAACTTCTTTCTTCTGGAACTTAGGCAATGCCGAAATCAGACAGTTGTTGATGGTGGTTCGGCTCTGAGGCAATTTGAAATATAAAAAAAGTCAGGTTACCGAACCTCGGATCCCTGATTTTTCACCTATCCACCTAGCATATTTTGAAGGATTACTTTCGTTATATACCCAGAGGGGGACTTGAACCCCCACGACCTTACGGTCACCAGATTTTGAGTCTAGCATGTCTACCAATTCCATCATCTGGGCATTTTTCAATAATGCTAAATTTTAAATGCTAAATGTTGAATGATGGTATTGTATTAATATAGACTATTGTAATCTACGATAGTCAATAATACCATAATCTTTCATTCAAAATTTAAAATTCAACATTCAAAATTAGTTTATTGAGTGGTGAGTGTTTACTAAAATCCAAACAAAAATCAATTGATTTTATGCGATATTTGTATACACATCAAGAGATGAATTGTTTTCATCGTATTTTTACACGATAATTTGATCGAATCATGGATTTGAACAAGGTAATGATTATCGGAAGAGCTACAAACAATCTACAGGTAAAGACCATTGAAAGCAGTTGAACCTCTGTTGTGAATTTTACTGTTGCGACCAACAGGAAATTTAAGAACAAGGATGGTAACGTGCTTGAAGATGCAGAGTACCATAGATGTGTAGCATACGGGAAATGAGCGGAAGTATTGTCCAAGTATTTGAACAAAGGAAAAAGAATCTACATCGAAGGTAGATTGAGGACAAGAAAACGACAAGACAGTGAGGGAAAGGATAAATTCTCTACTGAAATCATCGTCGACAATTTTATTTTCTTGGATCCTAAGGGACAAGGAGGAGAAGATGATCATGTATTGGATGTTATCGATCCTAGTATCCCGGAAGATGAAGAAGTGCCATTCTAGAAAAGACGAATAAACGTTAAAATAGCTAATCGTTGAAACGATTATTGCAAAAAAACAAAAAAAACGACTTCATTATATTATGCGTCGATACTTATTTATGCACACAAAAAGTATCCGTGTTTTTTGGTCAGCTTTTAAATATATCAGATATAAACGAATCATGAGCTTCAAAATGAAATTCAAATATTTCCTTCTCGATCTTTTTGATATGATATCTTTTTTGGTATTTGTAGGATGAATCGTACTCTTTATAAGATTCTTTGTCGCAAATCCATATACGGTTGTAGGTGCTAGTATGTCGCCTACGTTTGAAGAAAATGATTTTATTATCGTAGATAAGATCACTCCAAGATTTAGTGATCTCAAAAGGGGTGATGTTATCGTCTTTGTGCCTCCTGGTAAGACTATCCCGTATATCAAGAGGATTATCGGACTTCCTGGAGAGACGGTTAAAATCAAAAGCAACAGGGTGGAGGTTTGTACCACTCAAGATGCTGGAGAACAATGCAATACCGTTGATGAATCTTATCTTACTTGATCTGTCTCTACTGAAGCGAGATGTGGCATAGATACATTTACTGTCAAAGATTGATTGTTCGTGATGTGAGATAATAGATGATTTTCGACTGATTCGCGTTGTTGCTTCTGATTGGATTGTTATGAAGGATCTACGTATGAGGTCCCATTTGATCATATCATCGGTAAAGTATATCTTAGGTTTTTTCCTCATTTTCAGACATTCTAGCTTTATTTATTGTAGCATATTCGCATGAAAATATTCTCGAATTTTGATACTAATCTTAGGAAGAATATGTTTGCAGAATATCAGCAGAAATATGGTCTTGAAAATGTACTCTGTTTCTGAAGGAGTAAACTTTATCATATCATAAAAGTAGGAATCCCCTTGACTATCTTGCTTCTGATTACTATTTTTTGATTGGTATTTTTCTATAGACGATCAAATGGTGATTATTTTACCCTTTTCCTGATTGCGTTTTTGATCATGGATGTGGTTTTCATCTTTCCTATTGTAGGCAAATATATTGATTATAAAATGGACTTCATCATTGTTATTCCCAACGCTATCATGATGTACGAACAATGAGGACTTTTTAAGAGAAACGTTTCTACGATTAGTTCTCAAAGCATAAAGAGTATCGCTATAAAGAAACAAGGTTTGCTGTATAGTATTTTTGATAACTGAGATATTCTTATTCTTACTGAATGAGACAACGAACGTAATGGTGAGATAAAATTTCGTCGGATTCCAAGGCCTGAGAAGAGAAGAAATCAGATTGTCAAAGTCGTTGGCATAGATCTTCAAGCTAATCAGAATCCACAAATTTAATTAACAATTAATAATTGATAATGAATAATGTTGGTAGTGCTTTATTATACACTATCGTAAGATCACAATAGCCCATTTATATACATCCTACATCATTAATTATTCATCATTCATTCTTCATCAAAAGTTTACATCGTAAATATTTCGTCATGAGGCCAGAACAAGAAATACCAAGCATCCCGTACGATATCTATGAATCTCCTCAAGAGATTGTTATTCTACTTCCTCTCTGATGAGTGAAGAAGGAAAGTTTGAAACTTGATATAAAGGATTATAGACTTGTTATCACTGGTGAGAGAATTAAACCGAAAGTAAAGGATCATCTGATTCCGCTCAAGGAAGAGTGCTATCGATGACCAATCAATCAAATCATCGATTTGCCTCCCCAAGTGTATTTTGACAAAATCCATTCGAAATTAACACCCGATAATACTTTGCAGATCATCGTACCCAAAGCTTTGATTCCGGAAAAGATCAAGCTTGAAGTGGAATACGACAAATAAATTCAGAATTTAGAGTTCAGAATTCAGAAATAAAAAAATAATTTAGAATTCAGAATTCAGAAATAAAAAAATAATTTAGAATTTAGAATTCAGAAATAAAAAAATAATTTAGA
>CAZJFP010000014.1:14822-23034 GCA_964545415.1 uncultured Candidatus Peribacteria bacterium | reverse complement strand
AGAATTCAGAAATAAAAAAATAATTTAGAATTCAGAATTCAGAAATAAAAAAATAATTTAGAATTTAGAAAAATAATTTAGAATTGGGACGTTAGTCCCTTTTTTTTATGTACGTGGAAAGATATCCGGTAAGTATTCACCGTGTTATAAAGAAGAGATAGTTTACCATGCTATCTTCGAAGACATGCAGAAAAATTCCCATGATCAATAATGTTACTCGTCATATGCTCAGTCATTTTCGCATGAGATAGATCGTTTGCTCATTTGCAGTCATCTGTATATTTTTGAATGCTTTCTGTATCTTTCTTGCTACTCGGATGATTTGCAGCATTACGATTGTCCATAATAGGAATCCTATCGTTCCGATGTCGAGCATCAATTGTATGTAATAATTTTCTGGTAATATCGTGCCGTTGTGATGGATAGCTGGTCATGAGGTACCGAGTCCATAGCCCCCAGGCTGATCAAGGACGTAGGCAATGCTTCCGAACTTTGCTTTGATATGTCCTATTGTCGATGCTCATTTCAACGCACTCAATCCTATGAGTCATAGGATACATATGATTCAAATTCATCGTGCTCGTTTCTTATGTGCTTTTATCCATTGGATATTGAGTAATGCCAATGCTATGATACCACCGATGAATGCTGTCCTAGAAAGCGTCAGTATGATAGCGATTATCCATAGTGCAATTACTGCGATATTCAGTATCGTTTTTTTGTTTGCTGTAAAAAGGTTTTTTATTGAGGTGAGTCTCTGTCTGAAGAAGAGGACAATGATAGGCAGGAATGCGATAAGGAAATATCCGTAATTGTTTGGTCATGCGAAGATGCCTTGCCATCTCAATGTTCACTGGTATCAGGTGAGATAATAGATAGGTGGTTTGTCTCCGAACACAAAGTCTTTTAGCGGTCCGTAGCCTATCTGATGAAAGAATTCCGGTATGATCAGTTTTGCTCATTGTCGCAAGAAGCCGAATAATATGATGATGATGAGCGTATAGAGGAAGAAATGCAGAAATTTCATGAATCTTTCTTTGTTTTTTTCATATGCTAGCGAAAATCCTATATATATGGCAGTGATCAAAATAATCAGATATCGTAAACCGTATTTTATCCCGACGAGGATATCATATCGTGATTTGTCCATCCATTTTGAGATCACTATTCCGAATATCAATAATGCTCATAGAAAGATGAGCGAATATTTCCGTGTTTTGAGAAATTGCCTACAATGTCTCCGATGCGTTGAGATTACAATTGCAATAAATGCTATCCGTATACCATCTCTGAGCAGCGAAAAAAATTCCTGATATTGTCCTCAGAATATTCCGTAGCATATCACGGTTACTATAATATGATAGAGGATTACAAAGATGAGGAACGCTTTGAGAAATTTTACCATAGCGGTGTACTGAGAATAAATATGCTAAAAATATATTTGTTCGTATGATAAAAACAAGTTGAAACTCGATGTTTAAAATATACATTTCAGTTATGAAACTCAGCGTAGTTATCCCGACCAGGGGAGATCAGAATATGAAGAATATCATCGAGTGTTTGCATCGTCAGACTTTCAAGGATTTTGAGGTTATCTTTGTTGTGGATAAACATCTTGATCCGGAGACGGTATTTCATGATACAGGAAATATCCATTATGTCTCTGAAAAGACGAATGCTATCCCACATAATAATGCCAGTGCATTGAGAAATCTCTGAATCAATGAAGCAATAGGTGAATTTATTCAACTGATGGATGATGACGAACGATTCGAAGATGATTATTTAGAGAGATCTTTGGCGTTGTGGGATCACTATCACGATAAACTCAAAAAGGATTTTGTACTGACTCCTACTTTGATGTATAGGAAAACCGGACAGATTCAAAATCAGTGATTCTCTCATTTTAATTATCTGTTATCCAGACCTATTCCTCAGGTTTTATGAACAAAAGAATGGGACTATATCCAGATGTATTCATGAAATTCATTACTTGCTCCTGCACATATTTTCAAAGACATCCTTTTCAACGAGCGTTTCGATTTTGTCTATGAAGACTTGGATTTTACTTATAGGATCCATCGTACCGGATATCCATTAATTGTTCTTCGTGATCTTCGTATCTACCATATGGAAAGGGATAAGACCAAACTTGAACAGGCCCGAGTCGGTAATGAGTATGCCGCATACAGAAAAGCAAAACATAGAATGTTGTTTGTCAAAACATATGGAAATGCTTTCCAAAAAATACAATTTTATCTGCTTGGCTTTCGAGGACAGCCCTTGCGGCTTATTCTAAAAGTATTGAGATTCGCTAAAAAACACGAAAAGTGGAAATTGATTAGAGCTATCATTCGTGGAACTTTTTCTTGGAAATAAAAAAAGAGAGAATGGTACATTCCATTCTCCCAAAATATTAGTTATTCTTTTTCTTCTTTTTCTTTTTGTTTTCTCAAGTCTCTAATCAGAGCTGCTCGTTTAAAATCTCCTGATTCAGAAGCAATAGTTTCTTCTTCTTTAAGATCTTCTATTGATTTGCCTTTGAATTCATCTGTTTCTGCACGCAATTCCTTGATGCGTTTGCAAATGAGATGATGAATTTCTTCGTCGGCCACCATATTTATATTGCCGATTTCTGTTTCTTCTGCTGTTGCTGGTTTGAAAGTGTCTTTTGCTTTTTTTAACTCTGGTAGCGAAAATCCTTCTATCTTTTTGATAATTTCCGCTTTTATGGCTTTTTGATCTTTCAAATCATCTTCTTGATTCCCTAGAGAAATTATGGCTTCATTTGCTACAATAAAAGAGGATAACAGTTCTTTCCAATGCATTCTTGGAAATATCTGCTGTCTATATGTTGCTTCTCTGAAGACTTCTGTTTCTACTTTATAGGGTCCAATGATTCCAGGAGTTTTTTCGTCTTCTGATATTGGATAGCAGTCGAAACAATATGAAATGTCCGCATCTATTTCAAAGTCATCTTTTTTGTCCCCAGTCCTTTTTACCGGGATTGCATGTTCTTTTTCTGGTTTGTCGGAAACACTGTAATTGGTGTCTATATATATGGATCCTTTTGTATCAATGAATATAGCACCGATATCTAAGAAGCCACTTTGTCCTACAGACATCTCTTTCATACTCGTGTATACCAAAAATTTTCCTTTGATTTTCATAGGATTTTGTTTTTTTTATGTTAATGTTTCTGTTTCTTAACACAGAATATATTTATATAATACAAATTATCAATATGTTCTTGTTTTTTATTTTTTTATGGTTGTTTCTATCGTTTTTTGCATTTTCAGGATTTTTTTCTGATAAGGATAGACTTTGGTTTCTACTCAAAGATAGTTTGCTATCAAGAAGAGATGCAATCTGCTACTGATGACCATGTTTGCTTGTGCAAGCGTTTTTATGAAATAATTTAAATCATCTTCCCAATCCAAAATACTAAATCGCTGATCTTTGATTTCCGCTCATCTTTGTATCTTGCGGGCGTAGAGCATATCATCGTAGTACTCGTTATTTCCTTTGGCTACAGGGACATACATGACCTCGTATCATTGATTGTATAATTTTTTTACGTCCTGGATGATTTCCGGCAGGAATTGCTCTCCATTCTTGTTGAGATTGATTACGATATATTTTCTGTCAGTTTTTGGATATCTCTTTTTCCAATCATAGGCGAAATATGATGTATCCATGAAAAAATCCACCTTATCAAATCCATGGGCCTTCATTTCGTGAACGGTCTCCATATCTCTTGCAAAGATGTATTTCGTCTTTTTGAGGAGCTTCTTGAAGAGGAATCTGTTGATTATTTTTTTTGGTCGTTGTATTCCTCACATCAGATATCTCGGTTTTCTGAGGCAGGGGAGGAGTGATGCTAACCGGTATCGATAGGAATGTTTGTTCTCTTCTGTTATGATTTCTCCTCATCCGATAATGACGGCATTCGCTTTTTGCCGTAATCTTCGTTCTTTGACTTTCCCTTTTGTTAGGTATCTCCATCGTGAACGAAGTCATTTGGGAATTTCTGTAATGAATGTTATTTTGCTGGTATCTATGCTTTGGTTGAAAAAATTTTTGAGTCGTTCTGGATCGTAGGACGCAATTGTTATCTTTTTGTTTGCTTCTTGCAATACTTTCACTGTTCCCAACAAAATCAGTTCGTCTCCGAGATTTCTATATGACCGATTACCGATGATGAGAATATGCTTTTCTGTGATATTCAATATCTTTTGAATACGCATCGTTTCCTACGAAATAAAAAGGACTGCTCTTTGTATAGCAGTCCTCGAAAGTTATGCAAGTGAAATTTATTTTGCGAGATCTTTTGTCGCTTGGGATTCATTCCGGATTTGGAGATTGTTGAGGTAAGTTATATATTCGCTCTTGTTTTCCTCTATCTTTGGTGATATGGTTTGTAAAGTTCCAAATCGTCCTCCATCGATCGCTTCTGTATGGGTAGGGTTGTATGATTTTGATCCATCATTGAACATAATATCTCATCGATCCCATGTCATTTTTCCTACTAATCCTGCTGATTCGAATGGTTTAAATTGAGTTCATTTTGCTTTTCCTCTGAAAATGGATTTGAGGTAATTTGTAAGATTTGTTGCTTTCATGAGTTCTTTCATTCCTGTAAACACTATAGGATTTCAATTCTCCTTGGTATATCCAGGGATGGTTAGCTTTTCTATATCGATTCTTGTCCGTTCTCCGTAAGTCTTGAGGTAGAGGTTGCTGTTATCTTCTTTGAATTCTACTGTCTGTGTGGTGCTTGTAGGTCTTTCGTCATAGAGGATATTACCATATTTGATGAGCTTGTCCTTTTGCTCTTGGGTCAGATTAAAGTTTTCCACTTGGTTAGTGATATTGATTTTTGGATCATCTACTCCGTCTCGAGCATCGGCTCCTTCTATTTTTGTATTGTAGGTGTCTCCTGTATATGTCTGTATCGTTTTGTCTTGGCTGAGATTGTCGATATTTTCAGGGGTGATTCCTATTTTTGCAAACGATGTCTTGAGGATATCCTTATCTTTATTTTCTCGCATTTTTTGGATGATCTCTCTTTTGGCTTTGCTTTCGTCATCGGTTCCTTGGAAGCTCAAAAGGAGTTTCTGATATCCGTCGTCGGTGAGTTTGAATGTCTTTGGATCTATGGAATTCTTCAGTTGGGTGATAGTCGCGTTACCGAATATTTGGTTCAATTCTAATACAGTAAGTTCTTTGCTTGGATCATTTATAGTCTCGTTCTTTGACCGAGGTCGTTGGAGCTTTATGGTCTTAGGATCTAGACCACCTCCTACGAATTGTTCTCCGAATTTGATTGGATTGGTTCCGAATGCATTGAATCCGAGCGTGATACCTCCAGCAATCAATAATCTCTGTCGGAAAGGAGTTTTCTTTTCTTGTTTTTTGCTCCATTTTCCACTGAAAAATCGTTTAAGTAATTTGAATACTCCGAATCCGACACCTCCTACGACGAGCAGGTTGGTCCATGTATTCTTGGATGAGTCTTTCATATTCGGGAACATATTTAACGTCTTTCTGAGCATTCCTCTGATTCCTCCTTCTTTGAAGGTTTCTATATAATTTTTGTCAGCGAAATCTCTTGTGTCTTCAGCTGTTCCGCCTGTTTCTGTATTTGTAGTTGTAGTTGTTCCTGTTTCTTTGTTTTTATCTACCTCTACATTCGTAGTTCATGCTCATCCTGTTCCTTCTTCGTTTTCTTTTCCGCTCACTTTTGTCTTGGTTTTGTTGAGTGATAAAAATTCTGAGAGTGTAGGATCTATTTTGACTAATTCATAAAATTCGTTGCTGTGGGTAGGCACGAAGGGTGTTTCTGAAGGTTTGAATGTGTCTGGCTGGGTTATGACTTTGTTGAGATATGTCTCTAGGTCCTGCAGATCTTGGGCAAGTTCCTGTTTTTTCGCTGCATCGAGAGAAAGTTTATCCAATATAACATATTGGTTATTTAATTTATTGAGCGATTTGAGGAGCTTTCTTGCGTCTTTTTTGTCGTTGATGATGATCTCGTAATAAGGGATCGTGCTTGTCTCCTTATTGATGATCTTGTTTCTTGTCGATATGAAATCAGTCTCTTCGTTTGCTATCTCTTCTAGCCATTGGCTGATCTGCTTTAAGGTCTCTTTTTTGTTGTAGGCATTGATGTCGCTCATCTTCACTTCCTTGATTTCATCTTTTCCATCTATTTTTTCCCGTTCTATGGTATAATTTTTGGCATCATTTTTATCTAACCATTCCAATGTCTCTTTCATCCTATATAATCTATTCAGACGATCCTGGACTTGTGATCTGTAAGCTTTCCAAAGGTTCTTATCTATCTTATCATCTTTGTCGACGGTGTTTGAATAGTTCTTTTCTTGTTCTAGGAATATTATGTTTCTCTCAAGAATTTTTTTGACGGTTTCCATATTCGTTTCTTTTTCTTCCGATGCTTTCAATCTTGCAATGTCATCTTTTAGCATCTCAAGCTCATCAGCAGTTGTTGCTTTGATATACTCCAACTTCAATCCTGTGATTCTGATCAATAGGTCTTCTTCTGCTTTCCATGTTTCCATTTCCTTGCAATATTTCCATATCCGGTTTTCCATATTTGCTTCAGCTATGGTGAACTTATTTTCTCCGTCGATGTTGAAGATATATCTCTCTCCATCTTTCTTGATCTTGATTTTTGTATTATCGAAAATATTGTCGATCTTGTTGACCACTTTTAGTTCTTGTTTGAAATATTCGTAGGTACTAAAATGACGCTCAGTCTTCTGAGCTTCTCCTTCCGTAGCCTCTTCCATTTGTATCGTTTTGGTTTTTTCTTGTTCTGACATGGCTGTCGTTCGGATAAAAATTTATACAATTAAGTATATCCACAAAAACAAGAAATACCAAAAAATATGCTTGAAACTAAAAAATGAGATTGACAAAATCTCTAAAAATTGTTTAATTTGCTATTGTTGTTGCTATTCGTTCAGATAAAGCTCTTTTTTGATGGTATTTTCGAATTCTATAGTCTTTTCTGCTGATAATTTTTCCGTCAATTGATAATATTCGGATATGAGTGTCAGGAGCTTGATGAATTCCTGCTTTTCTATATTGATATTGTCGTGATGCTTAGGTAAAAGCTGCTTTATATAGGTGATATATTTTGTCAGATGGACATCTCCATCAAAATATCGGATATCCTGATAGATTGTTTCTAACCCCAATTGTTGTATCTCTGCCTGATAGAATGGCATAAACATGCCTACTACTACTATGGTATTCATACTTTTTCTGAGATGAACAAGGTCAGTCTCTTCGTGTCTTGTCTTGAAAAACGTATGATAGATTTGTTTCACTAAGGCATCATTTTTGATGTCTCTCAGTAAAAATGCCAAAAATTTTGCAAATTTATCGTTGGTTGCTTTATCCTGTTTGATTTCCTGTCCTATCTGCTGAGCTTTCTTTTGGTTTTCTTGGACTCTCCTGACTGCTTCTTCAGTAACTTTATTAACATCTTCTCTTATCTCACCTCATCCAACCTCATCCAATCCTATTCCTCATACTTCTTCTGTCATAGTTTTTTCTAACAGGTAAAATTTGCTTATCGATGCTTGAAAATGTATATTTTTGTCCTTGAAATTCAACAGTAATTCTATATATCATCACCACACGATTTTTTTGTTGTATGGAAAATGCTGTTGGTGAGGTGGATGAGCGGTTGAAATCAGCTCGCTGCTAATGAGTCAGGCGGTAAAACGCCTCGCGGGTTCGAATCCCGCCCTCACCGAACTTTACGTGGCACTGTAGCTCAGTTGGTTACCCCGACGCTTCGGGGTCATAAGGACGAGGATATTTAGACACATCAAACATGATATGCAACGATTTGTTTATATATTACAATTAACAAACGGACAATATTATGTTGGAAGCACTAATGATATTAAAAGAAGACTCGTTGATCATATACACTGACATACAGTTACCACAAAAAGGATTCCTGTAGAGACTATATTGTTCAAAAAAGTGTATTCAACAAAAGAAGAAGCAAGAAAAGTTGAACTGTTCTTAAAAAAACAAAAAAGCAGAGCACTTGTAGAAAAATTTATGTCAGATAAGCGAGAAGAATTATAATGTCGTGGCACTGTAGCTCAGTTGGTTAGAGCGCGTCTCTCATAAGGACGAGGTCGGCGGTTCAAATCTGCCCAGTGCTAAA
>CAZJFP010000014.1:0-14722 GCA_964545415.1 uncultured Candidatus Peribacteria bacterium | reverse complement strand
TCATAAGGACGAGGTCGGCGGTTCAAATCTGCCCAGTGCTAAATTAGTCATCAACCGTCATTCAAAATAGCTTTATTTATTATTACCTTATTCCCATGGCAAAGAAAAAATGAGGAAGAATTGTTGTAGCTATGCAATGCAAGGAATGTGGAAAGACCAATTATCACACGAGCATCAACAAGACAAACACTCAGAAATTGGAGCTTACGAAGTATTGCAAGCAGGACAAAAAAAAGACCTCTCATGTATCGAGAGAAAAATTGAAATAATTTCATTATTTCACCCTTTTACCTTTATTACATCCATTACATGTTAGTCATCAGACTTTCCAGACACGGAAGAAAAAATTTAGCCGTCTATAGAGTCGTCCTTTCCGAGCATACTAAGCCGGTTAAGTTCGGATATAAAGAAGTATTGTGATCATATGATCCTGTAAAACATGCGTTGAATGTTGATACTGACACTATAGTCGCATGGATCAAAAAATGAGCTAAGCCATCAGAAAGATTAGCAAAAATCCTTCTCAAGGAGACCAAAAATGAACTTTTCAACAAATTTATCGAACATAGGGAAAGAAAAGGCGTTACCAAAAAAGGAGAGAAAAAATAATTTTTTTACCTCATTCCCTTTGGCAATATGAATGCTGTCTACGCTAATGCTGATTTTCAAAACATCATCTTGACTATTTTGGCCTTGGTGGTGATTTTGGTTTTGGTCGGTTGTATCTATACATTTATTCGCGCTATTATTCTTTTTATCTTTTCTCATAGCAAAGAAGAAAACAAGAAGAAATGATGGAATAGCATTAGATTTATGATTATAGGCGTTATTTTGACTATAGTGCTTCTGTTTATGGTTCCTGTAGTACTTAGACGAATGAAGGTCCCTCAATATGATGTCTATACCCCAACGAATATCTTTAGTAGGGTAGGACAGCTTGTTAATGGTCTATTTGACCTTGGTAATGTTATCAAAGAAAGTCAGCAACAAAGTGAATATCGTGGGCAACCGTATCAGAACATAGATACTTCTTCCGATACTCTCCAACCAATTGTCAATGATTCGTACAATCTCTAGTTTTTGTTTTGAAGCATAATTTGTTTGAAAACTCATAATAAATCATTACACTTTCACTATATAACTTTTACCTTTTCTTCTCTGAGATGCACAAAAAAATCAATCTCGCTGAAAAGATTTCAAGATTTACTCAGAAATTTTGAAGATTTACTAAACATCAAAAGGTGTTTGTTCTCTATCTTCGAGTGCTTGCTTTCTTTTTGATAGTGCTTCCTTTGATCAAGATATCTCCGGTGAATGATGCCTCTCATTCTGTATGGTTATTCAATGGACATCTGTTCAAAAGTTTGCTTATTATACTTGTGAGTATGGTAGTGCTTCTCAGCTGGAATATCAGTTTCAAATTCAAAAATTTTATCATAGGATATTTCTGATTCAAAGAAAACGATTCACTCTTCAATTTCGGATTCCTCCGGATCATCGCTACCGCATTCCTTGGAATTGGTGATGCAATCAGTGTAGTCGGCACTAGCACTCAAACGATAAAGGTTACCTGATCATATTATTTCATCCAATTGTTTTTGCTTCTCGGGCTTGTACTCACTTTGGTTTCTGTTCTAAAACACGCAAAAGAGAATGCTAACAAGACCAAGATTGTTAACATAGTCGATGAGGATGCTATGAAAGAAATTCAGCATAAAAAATCATTTAAAGGATTGTTTGATGAAGAGGAAGGAGAAGAGTGAGAAGAAAAAAATGATCATCATATTCCTCGTCAAGAACACTTTTTTGAGTAACTTTATTCTCTAAATGTCATATACGATGACCGTAAAAGTTAATTCAATATGTATAGGTTGCGGAGTTTGTGCAATGACTGCTCCTACTATCTTTGAAGTAAAGTGAATCCCTGCTACCGTACTCAAACAACCAGAATCTCCTGAGGAAACAACAGCAGTAGAACATGCTATAGAATCTTGTCCTGTAAAAGCTATTTCTGATGATGCTAATATCATAGAAATGGATAATGCTTCAACAAAAATGGCAGCGTAACGAATATAATCGATATCTATTATCCTATATATCTAGAAATCAACAATCCGTGGTAGAGAAAATTTGTACTGGATTGTTTTTTTCTTATCTCGTAATATTGCTCTGACTTGATCGTTGTTGTTTAGATCGTTTGCAAAGTCAGAATATTGGCATGGACATTGGTTACATTGTGTCGGTTCTACGACCAGCATATCTTCAAGACTGATATTGTTGCAGGCAAGTTCTGGCGTTGTTTCTGGGCATCCGTCCATATCGTCTATACTATTCCGTGTCTCTTGGATAGTGACACAGAGATCTTGTGTATCCGCTATACCGTCTCCATCTGTGTCCAACGCTTCTCCGTTTCCTAATGTAGGCAATTCTTCCTGTGCATCTCCTATGCCGTCTTGATTGAGATCAAGTTGGTCAGAATTACTATTGAATGGCGCGTTATCGAGAGAACATACTCACTGATAATGTTTGATTAATGTGTCTTGGCTGAGATTTGCGTTTGCAGCAGTAGTATTCTTTTCGTATGCGCAATTCTTGTTTTCGAAGTTGATCATTCATAAGAGGTTTGGTATGCCGTCATTATCCATGTCTGTATCGCAGATATCCGGTAGAGTATCTCCATCGAGATCACATTTGTATATATATTTCATATTGTCTGCAATCTTTGCATCCAAACACGCATCAATTCATTTGATGACAATAGTTGATTGATTTTTGAGATACGTACATTGGTCGATATAGATACTATTTTGTGGCATCATTACTCAATTTTTCTGGTAGGTATGTACAAGTATTCCTGGTGTTTTTTCTGTACCTGGCTTCTGTAGTGTTGTTCCGTCAGCGAATTCTGCTATCTGTGTGATGGGTGTTTTTGTCATTTTCCCTACGATACGTGTCGAAAAATCAATTTTCTCTCCAATGTTCGCTATGAGCTTGGATGGTATCATGAGCAATGCATAAGAGGCGAGTGATGCTTTGTCGGTGATATATATCGTTAACATGTTTGTTATTTTGATCCCGTTCTTGAGTGTGATTGTTTGTTTCACTATTTTTTTGCCTGGATTCGTGTATGCGTATTCTATTGTCATGGTAGTGTTGCTCACTACCTTTCCATCTCCGAAATCTCGGTCGACGGAGAGTATATCCGTTTGATTGATATTGTATGTTTTGGTGTCTAATAGGATTTTCTGATTGATTTCGCTTGTGGTAACATTGCTTCTAAGTATCGCTCATCTGCCTTCACCTATACCTATGGTAAAGTAGCTCACTCCAGCTAATTTACCATTTTTATATCCTTTTATCATGACGGGATGCTCTCACGCTTCCTTGAAAATTTTCTTTACGGTGTCTGTGGCTGATTTTTTGATGATGCTATTTTCTCTCGGAAACGATCGTTCTATTTCATCGAATTTTCCTGCTGTCGTTGCTGAAAGCATGCTTTCAGTATTTGCTTTTCCTCCTATAAGACTTGCTCTGGTCTGTAATGCTTGTGTTTCCTCTCATTGTCCTCCTATGACAACGATGACTTGAGCGGTTGCTTCGTTTGCTGATCACTTCACTGTAGCCTGCACATTATATATGCCCGGAGCGACGAATGTATGAGATGTCGACAAGCCTTCTCCTTGCATACCGTCTCCGAAATCCCGTGATACGCTCTGAACATTTCCTGCAGTCATAGCGCTGAAAGCTGTCGTTACTGGTGCACTTCATTCGAGCTTATCCATAACGATATATATTCCTGCCTGATTTCTGTCTTTTTCACAAGCATCTCCGATATTGTCTTTTTCTGTGTCTGTTTGATCTGTATTTATCGTAAAGAGACAGTTATCCATCTCTTTTGTTCGTTTAGCTATATCTATCTGTCCGTTATCATCCACGATACCTATAGGATTTTTTATTCCATCTCCATCGATATCATCATCACAGACATCTCCGATAGTATCTTTGTCTGTATCTTTCTGTTGAGGATTATATGTATTGGGGCAGCTGTCTTTGGTATTTATCCGGCTGTCGCAATCATAGTCGTTATTGAATGCACAATCTACTTTGCCGTTGAGTTTAAAGAGTGTTTCCAATACAGTTTTCCCATCAATATTTTTGTCTGTATTGCTTCGTGTTTTCTGGTCTATATCTATGATTTGCTGTGTATAGAGGAGATTGAGCTCTGCAACTGGCCGATATCCTTGTTTGATTTTTCCTATTTCCTGCATGTTACATTTTCCAAGATTGAACATACAATATTTCAAATACAGCGCTACTTCGTTTTTGTTCTGTAAGGCACAGGTGTTTTCACATGTTGTGCTTTTTTCTGCTATACTTTTTTTGTCATTTGCAGTGAAGTTTTTTGCTTCATAACTTTCTGTTTTGAGCTTACTGACTCGTGTATTCACTTCTTTCCAATTTAGCGCAAGATCCTTGTATACATATTTTGCGAGAATGTTTATCACGACTTGGATAAATTCTGCTGTAGTCGTGTCCTTAGTCCCACAGAATTGTCCTCCGCAGACTGGACTTGTCGCCTGTGGATATCATCTCATGTACACGTTATCTCCTACATAGGCTACACAATAGTAATATGATGCAGTATTGTATATCCCGCCCAAAAAGCTGATATCTTTGAAATCTTTTCAAGAACTGAATACTGACCAAAAACTTTGGGTATATTTGCTGATCATATCTTGTGCTGGATTCACACAGTCTTTACATTCCACGATATTCAATAATCTCGCTAAATCGTATCTGGAAATACTATTCTGCGATTCGATTTTCCCTATATCCAACCCCATCGTATTTAGCTGATTGGAAAAATCTTCGTAGGTAGCGAATGCCGACGTTCATAGCAATAAAATCGTTGATAGGATCAATCAGAAATATCTTTTCATGGTTTTGTTTTTATTTAAAAACGAATTTCTGATATATAGAGTATAAGCAAAAACGTTTTTTTTGCAATTAATTTGTTTGATACCTCTTGTTTCTTTACGTTTTTTTTGTACATTAGACGGTAAGTTTATATCTTTACTTCATGATGTTCGCAAAATACGACAATCTCAAGGATTTTATGCAAGGCGAAAACTTCTCATGAAAGAAGCCAGCTTTTCTCGAACATCTGCTCAAAAAAATGGATGAGCATATCGCCAAAGAAGGGAAAGTATTGTTGCTTACCTTGACGAAAAAATCTTCAGAGGAAGTGACGAGTTTTCTTGTTTCCAAAGGATACAAAGCATTTTATCTCCACAGTGAAATAGCGACTACTGATCGCTGGGAAATCATCAAAAAGCTCAAGATGTGAGTTATCGATATTATCGTGTGAGTTAATCTGTTGAGGGAGGGGATAGATCTGCCTGAGGTAAGTCTGCTTGCAATATTGGATGCAGATAAAGAGTGATTTTTGCGTTCCACGACTTCGCTTATTCAGATCATCTGACGTGCATCTAGAAATCCGCACAGTGAAGTAATTCTCTATTCCGACAATTTCACGGAATCGATGATCAAGGCTTTGCGAGAAACATATCGTCGTCGTGGTATCCAAGATAGCTACAACAAAAAGCATCATATTGTTCCTCAAAAAGCTGAATCCAACGTCAAAGGCTTGGAAGTGGTCAAAACCGATGAAGTGCTTTCTCAATGATTCGATAAGCTTACGAGAGGCAAGACCAAAAGATTGAAAAGGATGACAAAGGCAGAGAAAGAGATTATTCTCAAGGATTTGAAAAAACAGCTGGACGACGCTATAGCTGCATGGAAATTTGAGGAAGCTGCAGTGATCAGAGATCAGATCAAGGAAATAAGTGGGGAATAACTTTAGCTTAAAGCTTAAAGCCCAAAGCTTAAAGCTGTATTCTAGCTAATAAGCGGCTTTATACTTTCAGCTTTATACTTTCTACTAATTTTATTCAGCTGTTAAAGTAATATGTGGATATGGTCTCTTGATACCATATCTTTTGAATGTCTTCATTATTTTTATTCTTAAATCTCTAATTATAACAATTGCAGGTTTTTTTTGAGGATTAATAAAGAAAAATGTTTTCATATTTATACCAGTAAAATTGAATCATGTGATAATAGTGCTTGTATATTCTTTTCGTAAAACATATTGATTTTCATTTATAATTTTGTTGAGTACTGTTTGCATTTGTTCTATGTTTACATGGCGAGGTACGGTTATTTTAAATTCT
Source organism: uncultured Candidatus Peribacteria bacterium (assembly GCA_964545415.1). Taxonomy (GTDB): domain Bacteria; phylum Patescibacteriota; class Gracilibacteria; order Absconditabacterales; family Absconditicoccaceae; genus CAJBLF01. The sequence continues at coordinate 8,489 of CAZJFP010000014.1, read as the reverse complement.
CATCTAATAAGTTGTTCTGTTTTAAATGTTTTAATGGGTGTTTTTGCCATTATATTGTTTGGTATAATTACTCTTCTTTTATCAAATAATCTAATGACACAATATCTTATTGTTATTTCTTCAATAGTTCACATTATATTTAATTTTCCCAAAAATTGCGTAAATTTTCCTATTTTTATTTTTTTGTTTGTTATAACCATAATTCCTGCTATCATATTCCCTATTGTAGTTTCCATGGCAAATCACAAACTAATAGATATTCATCCCATAATGATTGCTGTATCAAATCCTATTACTTGAAATACTGCTAAAATATTAAAAATCATTAAAAAAATAAATATAATTTGTCCACTAAGTTTGGATATCTTTTGGGTATATATATCATCTTGTAAAGAATTTGCTGTTATTTTTTCGCGTATTTTTTTGATTATAATTTTGCTTATACTATAAATTGCAAAAAAAACACCTATTGCAAGTATTACTTTCCACAGTATACTTTGTCGGTTATTGATAATTTTTTTGATTATGTCTGGAATAATTGCTTCTAACATATATTTTTATCTTAAAATAAAATTACACTTTTGATTGTTCTGTTGTTGATGTTTGTTGTTGTATTTCTCTTGTGATTTTTTCTTGTATTGTTTGTTGTATTTTTTGTTGATCTTCTTTTGTTTCAAAATTTATTGTCTTGATGTCGTATGGACAATCTATTCCATTTGCAAGTAATTCTTCATATATTTTTTTGGATACTTGTGCTATGGCTATTTCATGTAATAATCAGCAATTGGGATCAAATTCAAAAAATGATTTATATTCTACATAACTATCTCGCCACTCATTGACAAATACTTTTGTATTTTGTTTATTTTTAACAAATTCTACACTATTTACAGCATTTTTGATTACTTCAATTACTTTGTTTGGGTCGCTATCATAATCTGCTCGTTGTAATACAGCAAGTCTTATAAATGGTTCTGAACTAAATGTTTTGATAGGAACGGAAATAAGTGTCATATTTGGTAGTATTACTTGTCTAAGATCTAGTGTTCTGATAATAGTATATCTTATTGTTATTTCTTCTATTCTTCCAAAATATACTTGATCGGCATTTATTTCTATCATATCTCCGAGTTTAAATTCTTTGGTATATAAGATCATGATTCCTGCTACAATATTTCCCAGAATCTCCTTGAACGCAAGACCTACTCAAAATGATATACCTCCTACGATGAGCCCGACATTGAAACCGACTATTTCGAATCCAATGAAAAATGAAAAGATAACGAGGATGTAAAACGTTATATTTCCCATGAGTTTCGCGATTTTTTCCGCTTGCTTATTGTTTGGATCTGCGTTTCTTACAATATTCCTTCTGACTATTCATGAGATGAATTTTGAAATCATCAATAACACTATAATAACTGCTATTGCTCAGAGTATTTTCAATCCATACGACACTACAGCACTATTCATGAAATTTTGGAGTGCTGTTGATTCTGCTGTTTGTGTGTTCATAATGATATACCTCAAAAGTATAAAATATATCTAAATTATACTCCTGAACTTTGTTTTTTTCAAATCAATCTCCAAAATCTACCCAAAACCATTGCCTAATTGTGTAAAAAATTATATAGTATGGGTTATTGGATTGACAAGGCTTCTTAATTTCGTACCATGCGATAACGCATAGATTTTTTTTATTTGCTTATGCATATTCATGAATTTCAAAAAAAGCGGAGCAACCCCTCCTGCCAAAAAACCGTTATTCCCTGGCTATGAGAATGGATATTCCTTTCAGGAACCGCCTAAAAGATCAGTTTCTTTGTTGACGTTGTTTATCGTTATCATCCTGACATTCGCTGTAGCATTGCTGCTTTTCAAAAAGTTTGACACTATCACAAGCCGATTTACTTCTTCTATACATGAATCTACTGGTTTTGAGATCGGACAGACGGTTTCTTTGTCTGGTATGATACAGAATGATGGTGATTTCATTACGTATACCCATACTTTGACTATGGCTGACACCACTATTGTAGGTATCAAGAGCAGAACTATGGATCTGAATCTCTATACCGGTATGGTAGATATCCAGGGTATGGTAGAAAAAGAATATAATGATATATTCATCATCGAAGTACAGGCTATTTCTTGAGCATTGGCTGCTACGTGATCTACATGAACAATGCTTTGATCCGGAAGCGGTATCTATATCTCTCAGGCGGGCATTTATCTTCCAGCGGAATTTGGACAGAAATATACTTTGCTCAATAATGGAGAAAATGGTGAATTGCGTGTGCAGAACATCGCTACTAGTCAGATTATCTCTATCTCATATTTCACTTGCAAAAAGACGGATCCCAACAAGAATTGTTCACAACTCAAACAAAATATATGATGAAGCGCTGAAAAGACATTTTCAACTTCTTATGGCACAACCTTGTATAAATTAGAATGAGTGACTTCGTGGTTTTTTGCTAATGGCGAACATTACTGATATTTTATTAATGATGTTTCTGAACAAGAAGTTGATGCTGTAGCAAATGCGTTTATCTTACCTAATGATCATTATGTCCAAACAACTTTGCTTTCCAGAATTCAGACGCTTTGTACCGATGGAAGTACTTCTCTTATGCAGGTAAGTAAATCTACCCTTAGTATGGATCTCAACGGCCTTGTTCTCAATATTGAGTGACCCACCACTGATGGTTCAGCTACGTGTAAAGTTTTTGTAGATCCATCACAGGCTGCATGAGGTATCAAAATAAGCTATATCTCCAATACATCTACTGCTGTTTCGACAACAACGACAACAACCGCTGTTTCTGATCTTGATACCTCTGTAAAGCAATTTCCTATCAATCTGGAAAAGACTATGACCTTTACGTCAAATAGAGGATATTCCATCGTTTTTCCATCTGCTAACATTACCTATGAATCTTTGAATGTCGATGAAAGTTTGGATTTGCCAGGTGTACGTTGTTCTGCTCAGATGGATGTAACAAAATATGCTGATAAGGCTACTTTGCATGATGCTCCTATGATCAGTATCTATACGTGTAGCATAAAAGGCACTTTGAACAATCTCGGCAATAGCATCATCCAAAAAGAGGCAGCTAACTGAATGAAATTCCTTATCAAGATCAATGACGCCGCTTGGGTGGATTTCGCGACAAACATATCAATTAATTAATCCAAAAAATATTTTTTTGAAAAAAATCCGCCGAAGGGCGGATTTTTTATAATTGTTTTCCTATCGTCAATATGATGGTGATACCTATCGTATGTAATATATATGCCATGATTATGAATGTTTTCATAGAGAGCTTTTTTCTGCTTGCAAGTATGGTTATTCCTATCTCTGTCGGTAATGGGGTCATGATAAGTATTCCTGCAACGATAGGCATAATATATCTGTATGGAGGTCAGAATGTCCTTTTGAGAAAATTTCTGAATGTAACGATGTACGGTTCTTCTTTGAGCATGGTGAGTTCTTGAAGCAATGTGTTTTTTGCAAACATAAATATGAGTATGTCGCTTATGAGCGCTCCTATTCCTGCGGTGACGATCGAAAGACCAAACGATGTTTTTTGCGAAAGTATTAATAGCATTGCTGTTGCTGATGATGAGGTGAATCCGTACGAATAGAATAATCATCAGATAAATGTCCCCCCATATCCTAATGATACGAGGAAATCATGAATCGCTTGGGAGTGCATTCATTCGTAAAATATCGTTATCGCTATGATAATCGTTATTAGGAAGATAATAAGTCTTGGGTATTTTCTGTATCGTTTCTTTGCTGTCATAGAGATATGATATGTATGTTTTGGATCAAAGTCAAAAAACCAGCATCTATTTTCTGCTTTTGATTTGACATTTTTTGTACATTCTCTATAGCTTTATTATAAAAAAATCCGCTTTCGCGGACTTTTTATTTAGCTTCGTGAATAGACTTATTCAGCTTTTGCTGGAGCAGAGTGCTCAGCTATTCTTTCTTCATAGACAGTGGGAGGATTAACTCCTACAATTCTCTCTATTACTTGTCCATCTTTGATGAAATAGACAACAGGAATAGATGAAACTTCAAATGCAGCAGCGAGATCTTGATGTTCTTCCACACTGACTTTCGCAATCTTCACTTCTGGATGCTTCTCTGCCAATTGATCGATGATAGGCCCTAGCATTCTGCATGGTCCGCATCGTGAAGCTCGGAAATCTACAACAGAAAGTCCTTTGTGCTCTAAAATTTCTTTTTTGAAATGATCAGTTGATTCGATGTGAATTACGCTCATTTTGATTTGATTAAAAGATTAAAAGATTATTAAAATTAAAAGGTTAGTTATTTAGTGATTATGTGATTAAAAGATATAATTTTTTAATGTTCTAAATTTTCATAATGTTTTAATTGTTTTGTAGATACTGTTGTGCTTCGAGAGCGGCCATACATCAGCTTCCTGCTGAAGTAATCGCTTGTCTGTATTTTTTGTCTGCTACATCACCGGCCGCGAATACTCATTCTACATTGGTTGCGGTGCGAATAACAGGATCTTGTGTGATGATATATCCGTCCTGATCGATAACAATCTGTCCCTGGAGAAAGTCCGTATTTGGTTTGTGTCCTATTGCATAAAAAAGTCCTCAGCATTCGATGATAGATTCTTCTTTGGTTTGGTTGTTGATGACTTTGAGCCCTGTCAGTTTTTTTCCATCGCCTATAGCTTCCAATGATTCGGTGAATCGTTTGAATTCTATTTTTGGATTTTCTTTTGCTTTTTGCTGCATCATTTCGGATGCTCTGAGTTTGTCTGATCTGACGAGTACGATAACTTTGGATCCGAAATGGGTCAAATGGATAGCTTCTTCCATAGCTACATCTCCTCATCCGATAACCACCAAGACCTTGTCTCTGAATACCGGTAACGCTCATTCACAGATTGCACATGCGGAAATCCCTCTTTGCCGATAGTCTTTTTCCCCTGGAATACCTAAACGTTTTGCTGTCGCTCCGGTTGCTATGATCACTGATTTTGCTTCATATACCTCGTTTCCGCTAAACACTTTCAGCGGTTTGCTGCTAAAATCTACTTTGTCTATCGTTTTGGTTTCTATTCTCGTACCCATTTTGATTGCTTGTTCTCTCATGTTTGCCATAAGTCCGATACCTCATATTCCATTGGGAAATCCTGGGTAATTTTCAATAATGGTTGTAGTGGTAAGTTGTCCTCCTGCTGCGATGCCTCATGCCATAAACCCTTCGAACATGAGTGGTTTGAGATTTGCTCTAGCTGCATAAATAGCAGCAGTGTGTCCTGCTGGACCTGAACCGATGATAATCACGTTTTCCATTAATTTTTCTGATGTTACTAAAATAGTGTATATGCGTATGTATGAATTTCTATGTTTTTTTCAATACCACCAGATATATATTTTCCACCATATTTTGAAATATGTTTCATAATAAATATTATATCACAAAAAAAAGACTTGTAAATAGTTCTAAAATCCCTATATCTCTGCTACCAAAATCAAAAAAACAAATATTATGGAAATGTTTGACAATGTCCTTATTGTGGGAAAAGATCCTCTTCTGATGTCTTCGCTCATTAAGAGAAGCCTGTGGCAATCGCCACCGATATTTTCCTATTTGACAACATCTTCTAGCTATGTAGAAGCGAAAGAAATCATTAAAAAGCAAAAGGCATTTAGTCTTATCTGTATTGATGATTTTGTTTCGCTTTCTCACAAAGAAGAATCGTCCAGAGATTTTCTTCACTGTATCCTTTCTAGTTCGTCTGCGGATGCTTATCTGCTTCTGCTGTATGATGAACATTCGTGGTTGGTAAAATCCATGAAAGTCTTCGAAATATGCGAATTCCCTCAGGATCGCATTAGAGCAGTGAACAGATATGATCTCAATGCCGAGGTAAAACTCGATAAAGATTTGAAAATCGTGCCTTTGAGTTTAGAACGTATTTGATGGAAACCATCAAAAAATCCGCTGTAATCCAGCGGATTTTTTTTTGACAATGGAAACTATTTTCGTATAACGAAAATAATTAAAACATTACAAGAAGAAAGATTACAAGATTCGTTATTTGGTCACTGAGTACAAAATCTTTTAATTATTGTTTTATTAGTATGAAAGTCGTCTATCCAAAAAATATCAAAAAATGATTGTTTGCAGGTATGACCTTTAGTATAGGACCCCTGACAATCAATATCGTACAAATGTTTGTTCTCGCTGTCGGTGTTGCGCTCGCTTTGGCTGCCTTCAACGGGCTATCTAAATCTTGATCCAAAGCGCTTGGTATATTGGTCGCTATACTAATCATTGTGATTTTTATCGTCTTGGCATTTTTTAAGATATCGGAACTCTGACTTATGGCGTATATTGCCAAACTTGTGAGGAATAATTTCTTTGATACCAAGAAAAAATTCCAGGTAAATTATGATAAAAAAAATCCTCTCGATATCTTAGTACAGGAGGCTAAAACCAAAGAGGAAAAACAAATCATCGAACAGAAAGAAAACAAATTCGATAAAAATATTCTCAACGATATAGAGAAGAAGTGATTGATTTAGTCCTTGGCCAATTGTGTATATATGTCGTTCTCTTTCCATGGCATACGAATCAGTTTAGCCCTTGCTACGTTATGCGGGCTCTTTTTCTTTTTTAATGGGAAACCGAAATTTATTGTACCTATCACTGCACTTAAGCAGAGGAATCGACGGATCTCTCTATTATTGCTTGGTTCGCTTATTGTTTCCGTACTCTTGCTTCCTTTGCGTCTCTCTTTTGTCAGCGATAGACAAGTTGTCGTAGATAAGAATCTTCCTGTTCAGATCATCCTTGATGTATCTCTTTCTATGGCAGCTGTCGATTTGGAGCCGAGCAGATTTGTCTCTGCCAAAGAATCGTTGATTTCATTGGTCAAATCATTGGATGGATATCATATCTCTTTGATCACGTTTTCGTGAAAACCTTTTGTCTATATTCCATTTTCGTCTTCATCTGCTGCTATTGTCGACAAATTAACCTCTATGAATCTCGGCGATTTTCCTCCGGTCCAGGAATTTTTGGGGACTGCAATCGGTGATGCACTTCTGCTCGGGGTGACCAATCTTCACCAATTTTCTTTTCAGGATACATATAAGCCTGGTATTGTTATCCTCATTACGGATGGTGATTCAAATATTGGATTTGATCCTTTGCAGGTGTTCTCATATTATCAGAAGATGCAAATTCCTGTTTTTGTACTTGGAGTCGGTCAGGAAAACTATCTCATAGGACGCGATACACGAAATACTGATGTGACTACTGATATCAATCTTTCATTACTTCAAGAGCTTGCATCAAAAACTTGAGGGAAATTTTATAGGGTTGTCGATAAACAGTCATTTGATACATTTTTTACCCAGCTTTCCCAGAATATCGTAGATCAACAACAACAGCATGTCCAAAATATTCTTTGGGAACTCAATGATTATCTGATCTATTTCATCGTGTTCTTGCTTTTTTGATTGTTCATCTTCAAATTCTTTGTGTTGTTTCAAACCTCTAAGCAGTAAACATACTATTTTTCAATACTTCTTATGGAAAATAAATCTCTATAAAAATTTGAAAAAAAATCAAATTTCCTTATAGTTATTGATATGTTTATTTCTTTGTCTTGTCTATGAAAAAAATTCTTGGAGCGTTTTTGATTCTTTCGTATGTGTTTTCTTTTTTTGCTGTTGCTCAGAATAGTTGAGAATCCAAATATGGTAGCGATCCTATAAGAATTCTCGATGCGGTTGTCGGCGAAGCAAATGAGGAATATCAGATTCAGCAAACTTCTTTGGATGATGCTACTTCTACACAGTGAGCGTATGCTAGCCAATACAAGATAGCCAATACGCTTGATCGATTTAGGAATAATATCAATCCGTATCTTCAACGAACTGTTTATATAGGACTGTCTATCGCTGTTATTCTGCTGATCTACAACGGATTTCTTATGGTCACCAATGCTATGCATAAGCAATGAGATATTTCCAAAATCAAGACGAATATCATAAATATCGTCATAGGTGTTATTATCCTGACAGGATTCTATTTTATCATCAAACTCGCTGTCTCTATCATCAATTCTCTTTTTGGCGGTTATGGTGGAGATACGGGGTTTTAAATGTAGAATTCAGAATTCAGAATACAGAATATAGAATACAGAATACAGAATATAGAATACAGAATACAGAATACAGAATATAGAATACAGAATACAGAATATAGAATACAGAATATAGAATATAGAATATAGAATACAGAATATAGAATATAGAATACAGAATACAGAATATAGAATACAGAATACAGAATACAGAATATAGAATACAGAATACAGAATATAGAATACAGAATATAGAATATAGAATATAGAATACAGAATATAGAATATAGAATACAGAATACAGAATATAGAATACAGAATACAGAATACAGAATA
>CAZJFP010000013.1:0-34820 GCA_964545415.1 uncultured Candidatus Peribacteria bacterium | reverse complement strand
ATCCATTTCTTTCTGTTTCTCCGTCAATTTGAGTTTTTCTTGCTCCAATTTTTCAAGCTTTTCGTCCATTTTTTCTTCTCTGGCAAGCAACCTATTTTGGATCACTTCCATCTTCTCTAATCTTTGGGTTTCGATCTTCTGAGCTTTTTCTTCTGCCACTTCCAATACTTTTTCTGCCTTCTTTTTTGCATTTTCCAATAATTCTTCCTCGATTTCTTTCACTTTTTCCATCTTCTTTTTGAAGTCCAATGCCTTCTGTGTTAGGGTTCTCTTGTAGCCATAAAACCCCACTGCTCATCCTAGCCCAAGAGCCACGACGATCAGAACAATACTTAGAATATCCATGCGAATAAAATAATTTATAGTATAAAAAAATGAGTTCTGTGGGATGAGTATATGATTTATGGAATAAGTTTCAACCAAAACTACATAATGAAATTTTTTTTAATATATACATATCTGACTATTTTCACGATATTTTCGACTATCACAATATTTTCGACTATCCCACTTTTCTTGAAAAATTAGAAACATTGGAGTATGCCAGTTCTTTAGCGGTGTTAAAACACATCACAAGAAAATTTTTCCCAACAAAAAAAAGATCTCCCGAACCGAGAGATCTCTATAATTTATATTTGCAAATAGAAAAGAATACAATTAGCGATCATCCACACATAATATATAATTATTAGTGTGATTAATCTTTTTTTCGTAAATTTGCCATTTAATATGCCGTTAATAAGCATAATTAAAAACAAAATCATAAATAGAATACAACCGCAAGCAAATATAAATGATAACGTACAGAAAAACACAAATACATGGAAAAACACAAATGCAATAGCGAATAATAATGATAACACAAAGAAAGCTACATAAATACGGAAAGATATAAACGCATAAAAAGACTCACGTAAACTAACGCATTCATAAAAGGTAATTTGAATCATTATCATAAAAAAAATACTCAAAAATATCGATAAATACCACCAACTAAACATTCTCGATTCATTCTTTTGAGAATATCCTTGATAAGATACAATATTATCTTTTAAAAAGCAGCTATCCGCCTCTACTCGAGGAACATAAAACAAAATACCTTGTTCATATCGTCCTTTGATTTTTTTTTCACTGACTTGTATTTTTCCATCTTTCTGAAGTTGGGAAACTTGCTGATCAGTAAGTTCTGGTACATCAGATTCAAAACATAATTGCACCTCTTTTGTATTAACCTTTTTTTCAGGTATATTACCTTGAACATCAATAGGATATGTTTTTTCTGTCTGTGAAAGAACTACAGATGATACTGTTAACAGTATCACACTAATAATAAATTTTATTTTTTTCATAATTTCTTTTTTTATATTTTATATTTTATATTTTATATTTTATATATTTTTTCATACAAAAGTCAATTAAAAAGAGAGAAAACTTTCCCAAATTTTCACCACTCTCCACTTCGTAGAGAGGGGACAGAGGTGAGGTTAAAACACGTCCCGAAAAAATTTTCAATTATATCTTTTCTTCTTGCTTTTACCAAACCAATAACTACTATATAAAAACACAAAACAACTAATTAACCACATTACAGCTTTAAACTTTAGGCTTTAAACTTTAAGCTAAATTCATTTCATCATTTTATCGTTCTTTATGGAAGAGACAGGTAAACAGCTCAAAGCATTTCTCGTGGACGTCGTCACCAAAGATACCAATATGGATATTTTGACAGATAGAATGCGCGAATTGGAAAATCTCGTAGATACCTACGGCGGTATCGTCATTCTCCAGAAATATCAGAAAAAACAAAAACCAGATCATAGAACCTATGTCGGGAAAGGAAAATTGGAAGAAATTATTTTTGAGATGCAAAGATTGGGAGCAAATACACTAATTATTGGAAATATCCTTAAACCAAGACAGATTTTCTACATCCAAGAAAAACTCCGCCCATTTTGAATAGATATCCGAGATAGAGTGGATCTGATTTTGAAAATCTTCGATAAACACGCCACCAGCATGGAATCGAGGCTGCAAGTTGAATTGGCAGCAATCAGGCATATGGGTCCGAGAATTTATGGTATGGGAATAGAGCTCGGCAGACAGTGAGGAGGAGGAAGCGGAGCCATGAGAGGTCTGGGAGAAACCAACACGGAAAGGATGAAAAGGCACTTGAAAGAAAAAGTCCTCCAGATAGAAAGAGAGCTCAAAGAATACGAAAAAATGCGCAAACTCCATAGGGATGCGAGAATCAAAAAGGGGATGCCAACCGTAGGAATTGTCGGATACACGAACACCGGAAAATCCTCGCTCTTAAACGCTATGACGAGAAAAGGTATTCTCGCCGAAAATAAACTCTTTGCAACCCTCGGTACTCATGTAGGTAAAGTCTATATTTTCAAAAATAAAGAAACCTGAGAGGGAAAGGAAGTACTACTCAACGACACGATCGGATTTATTCGCGATCTTCCTCCCAAACTCGTCAAATCATTTTCCTCTACCTTGGAAGACAGTATTGAATCTGACTTACTTCTCCACGTTATCGACGCTTCCGACCCGTTCATCAACGAAAGGATTGAAGTCGTAAACCATATTTTAAATGAAATAGGAGCAAAGCAGAAGAGGATTTTAGTCTTCAATAAAATAGATCTTTTGGATAAAATACAATTAGCCGAAATCAAAAAACATTTCCCTGAAAAAGGAAATGTCCGAGTATCGGTGAAAGAAGGAACTAATTTGGAAGATATCAAAACAGCGATAATCAACAATCTCTAGCCAGGTATGAATTGCTTCAAAAATGCCGTCACATTAGGACGGATAGGTAATTTTTCTGCTTCTTCTTTGGTGACGAATCTCACTTCTTGACACTCCCTAGAAGGAGTTATATCTAAATTTTTAAGCGTAGTTTCATAAAAAGGCTGAGCTAACCGAGTATCTTTTTCCGGATTAAAGGAAATGACGAAATAGGTAGGTTCATTAGTCACTTCCAATACATCCAATCACATTTCTTCTTGAATTTCTCTAACAAGGCCTTGTCTAGGCTTTTCACCAAAATCTAGACCTCCACCAGGAAAATCTCGTTTTCCATTGTTTTCTCTTATCAGAAGAATTTTCGTTCTTGTTTCATCCAAGACAAGCGCTTTAGGAGCTACTCTATAGAAACATGGCCGCATCTTTTCCATATTTATTTCTGAATTTGATTAAATTTATCAATTATCTCTTCCGCCACCTGCTGGGGAGTTTTTCCGTCCGTATCGACCACTAGATCGAAATTACCCTTGTCGCTAAGATCTATATTGTACAATGCTTTGAATCTTTGAATGTCGTCCGCGTTCCTTTTTTTTGTCGCCTCTTGGACTGCTTGCAACGAATCATAAGCATCTCCACTCCTCTCTGTATCACCGAAAATCCTTCTCGCTGCCTCTTCATCACTGACATCAAGATAGACCTTGAATGCATCAGGTTGACAATAAAATCCCAGCCTGCTATCCAAAATTATTCCAGAATTCACATCCAGATTCTTTTGATAATCTTCATATTTAAGATCGAATGTTTCTTTATTTTCAGGCAATTCTCACAAAGCATTGAATTCGGAAATAGTCAGTCCCATTTGAGTAGCCAATTCCCTTTTCATATTTCCAATAGAGATATGTTCATATCCTAATTTCTCTGACAATATCTTCGCAACCGTTCCTTTTCCGCTTCCTGCCTTCCCTGACATCGTAATGATCATGACTGATAGACAAAAATAAAAAAAATGAACGATGAATAATTAATGATGAATGATGTAGGATTTGTTATGATGATACACTATTGTTTATTTACAATAGATCATTCTAGCAATACAATCATTATTCATTTTTCATTATTAATTAGTAATTAACCTATACAAGTAGGTTAAGTATCATATTCACGCTTTCCTCAAAAACGGGCTGATTGAGTGAATAGAAAACAAATTGCCCCCTTCTCTCATCGAGCACCAGATTCGATCTTTTCAGAACATCCAGATGGTGAGACAATGATGCCTGGGTGATGTCAAAATGTGTCAATAATTCGGAGACCGTCATCTCCTTCTGCTTCAAAAGCTGGATTATTCTTCTACGATTCCTGTCAGACAAGGTCCTGAAGATAGTATCCATCATTTGATGAGGTAGTTACATAGATAAATATCTATATCTACCGTAGATACTATATTTTCAAAACAAAAATACAAGCAAAAGATATATATCTTGTATCTTGTATAAACTATACAAACATATTTATTTAAAAAAGTCAATCTTAAATAATTAGACAAAGTATTTTATTGTCACAAACTGTCCACTTATTCGTATATAGAGGTGTAAGAATGCTCTATTTCACAATTTACCTCGATTATGAAACTCCAAGAATTCTTCGATACACAAAAACATATCAAATTTACTGATGTAGATAAGTTGGATCTCTATCAGAGTGTTTTGTATAAAAAGACAAAAAAAGCATCACTCAAAAGGTTTTCTTTTGCTCCTGCAAAATATGCGGTATATACGATAATTCTTGCATTCTTGTTGTTTGGAATCTACGGAGTGTATTTTTTGAATACCAGCAACTTACAAGACTACAATCGGTTTTCTATCATCAAAAATGGGACTAATACCGCTAATGCAGATTATATAGCCCAGGTTATCGACGCAAAAGGAAATTTTTATATAGAGCATGATGGTATACTTACCAAGACCAACAATATCGGCAATGGTGATACCATTCTCGTCAAAGAATGAGCACAATTGGCTTTTGAGATCAATAGCGGTGCACAATCCAAAATAATAGGCCCTGCAAAACTTATTATCCAGCAAACACACGACGAAAACTACAAATTAAATCTCGTGTACGGAGATTTTATCACCATGGAAGGGAACGAACGAAAAATACAAAATATAGAATTGGCTATCAACGATATCACACTCAAACAAGAAGACACATCTAAGCCATTGAGCTTTGAATTTATAAAAGATGGTGAAAACCAGATTATCAAAAACAACGGAGCAAATATGATAGTGACCAAAAGCAATGGAACAGATCAGACTACCAAAATGACCAACAACCAAGTACTGGCCATTCAAGACAATGACATCAAGCTGTTCGCAAATTTCGATAATTTCAGCGAAGCCGTAGAAAGCAAAAATATCTCTCAGACATTTGCGTTGACTACGCCAAAAACAGAGGAAATGGCGGTATCTTGAGCAGAGGCTCCTGAAGTTTCGTTATTGAGCTTATTGAGTGCAAAAGAGATAACAAAAGCCAATCCAGAGATTACCAAAGATATAAATACAACACTAAGTGATGGTAAACAGATTCTCGAACCAGAACAAGATGAAAAAATAAGTGCAAACCTTCATGAAAGGTTCTTTATGGAAGATCTCAAAAACATAGAAGCAGCATATACAACCGCTGAAGAATCATCATTTACGGAAGCATTCAATACTCTAGAAAGGAAAATCATAGCAGTATATCAAGCATTAAGCATAAACTATGCCAAACAAGGGGGAGATGCTACTCAAAAACTACAAGGATTGAAAGCGGCCATCATAGAATTGGAAACCAAAGCAACAGCTACCTACACCATCCCGCCGACATATATCGAAAATCTCCAAACCATAACCAGAGGAATAACAACCATCATAGAAAAAGGATATGGAAGTTTAGCAACTCAAAAAACAGAGGAAACTGCCAAATAATACCGACACAAAAAGTGTATGATTTTTTTTAGGAAATAAAAATATCCCATGCTTATGTTTTTTTATAAGAACGATGGTAGAAAATTGAAACAAATCATAACCTGACTTCTCAAATCATGAGCAGCTACAAAAATCACCAGACTCAACTACATACAATCATATACCCTTCACGAAAACAAGATTCAAAAAGCAGAAGAAAAGGCTGTTCTCGTGGAATACACTCCAGAAAACGAAAAGAAAGTCGAAGCGTTGTTGAAAAAATCAGAGATCAAGGAATATAAAATAATGAAAAAATAATAACTAAAAATTAAAAGAGATTGTTTCGTCTATTTCATAGACTATCGTATATTACCATAGTTCATCACAACAAATCTTTCACTATTCATTATTAAATTTTCACTATTCACTAAGCTTAAAACTCTTTGCAAAGGGAGTTTTTTTATATATAACCGAAAATATGTTTATCCCTCTTTCTAAAAGATAATGATCAAAAAATTACTAAAAGGCATAGTGTTTGGAGTATTGATACTATGAGGTATATATCTCTATTTTCTTTATGCAGGCAATACTGCAACACTATGGAATCGGATCATAGGCCATCAGCTCTACACAGCGATATTTTTTGTTTCCTTTGTGCTCTTATATATGCTCAATGGCGGCAACAAGATGTTTAGGTTTATGATGTTTATCATTATTTTGATCAATCTCTATATTATCGGAGATGTTTTTTTTAGGAACAATATCGGTTTGGATAGCAGACAATTCATTACACTCTTTGGACTTATCATATTAGCGCTGGCTGTGACCTATATCACACATCGAGTGCGCTTCATTTTTATGGGTATTATTGGGATTGGGATTGTATTTGTGCTCTTGACTGGCATACTTCCTATGTATGAAAACATACCAAATATCAATGATTTCATCCAATCACAGAAAACAAAAATAATCAACCAATGAGCCCAAGAATGAATATTATTGATCAAAAACGCATTATGAACAAAAGAAATACCTATCAATGAAATACAAGTAAGTGACATCGACCTTTCCCAAAAAACCCAGATAAGCTTTGTCGCCAAGACGAAATCTGACATAAAAAAAGTATTTATCAACCTAGGAAATGGAGCATTCATCAATATCAATCCGCAATCCGCGGTAACCTTGGAACAATCAGGAGAAACTACCATCATGCAAATTCTCCAGGGTAATATTGAATACTATCTGCCAAAAGAGCTCTCATGAGCAATACAGCTCATAGGAAAATACAAAGGAAAGAGTGTTGAAAATGTACAAGATACCATCCGATGAAATATGGTGAACGCATTTGAACAACAAAAAGAGAGATTTTTTATAAATGAAATCGGAGGTGATATGATCCTCAATCCGGCTATAAACAAAGTGATAAGCTTTTTTATCAATACGCTCTATAATATAAGCCCCAAAGCTTATCAAGACAATTTAGCAAATTACAACAATATCCAAGCATATCTAGGTATATCGACAACTCAGTCCACTACACAAAAAATGACAGGAGAAAGTTTGAGAAGTATGATCGACGATATTATGAGTCAAGTGAAAAAATGAGCTGAAGAGACCAAAATCAACAAACGATTGCAACAATAAAAAAAAGCCTGAATACGTATAACATACTCAGGCTGATTAATAGATAAGATTCATTTTCTTCGTGATTTTTTCGTTTTCTTTTTTTTTGATTTCTGTCTTTTGAGAGCAAGATCAACTTTTCTAGCGATCTTCTTTTTTATCCGAAAACCGACTTTTTTCATGATATTTTTTCCTCCTTTCTGTTTTGTTATATGTTTTAGTTGAATATACGATTTAGAAAAAATTAAGCAACACTTTCATCTTTTATATCAAAATTCGTGGATGCAGCAAGTGCGGTGGTATAGGTATGAGCATGTCCTCCAGCATTGATATCAGCAAATTTTTTGACGGCAGATGTTTTGTCAGTAAAGGATAACGTAGAAAGATCTTTTCCATCGTTTCCGTCTTTAAAAAATTCCAAAGCTATTTTTGCAGCTATAACAGGATCATTTGCAAGATCTGGATTAGTTACAAGATCCTCACCAATCAGATCGCCGTATTTCTTATAAAGAGATTTGAAAGTCAATCCATTGAATCACCTGCCTCTATAGGTATATCCATCCCCTTCATTATCATTTCCGGTATTCCAATCAAATTGTGCAACTTTTGGCTCTTTTTGTTTGTTTGTAGCAGGATCTTTTTTGTATTGATTGTAAATGGCATCAAAAAATTCTTTATCATTGGTTTTGAGCACATCCAATTGTGTATCAGTATAATCAGCAATTCTAGAACCAAAAATAGATCTAATCTTTGTATTGGAACTCTTTTGATATCCGATTTCACTTTTAGGTACAAAACCAGATTCCTTGGCAATACAAGCCAAGATACCGACTTGAGTATAAGGATTGGTTATATTGATGTTTTTCATCTCTGTAACAAGGAAATTGATATTTTTTATTTGTTCTGCAGAAAATTTTCACTTACTGAAGTCTACTTTTCCATTGATTACACTCAAAGTAGTATCCGTAGAATCTATGGAAGAATTATCAGTAAAATCACTGACAGTAATCAATCCAAGATCCACCCCTTCTATAAAATATTTATCACCAACCAAACCTCCTATCACCGCCAAAGCAAAAGCATCTTTATCCACTTTATCTGAGCTTATAAAATCATCTTTTGCAAGCTTTGGAATGATATCCTGGAGATACGTATCTATATTTGCTTCAGTAATCTTACTGGCATCCACTGTTTTCTTTTTATTTGAATCGGTTTCTACAGCATCTGGAGCGAATTTTTCAACCATAATACCATTAAGGGTAGCTCAGCTGAGATTATCGAAGATCGCTTTTTTGAGTGTTTTATAATCAGCAGGTATTTTTGCTTTTTTGGTCTCATCCAAATCAGTTAGACCACAGAGAGTACATGTGTCCGTAGCATCACTCGGAGTATCGGTTTTGGATGCAGAAAAATCCTTATATACGGTAGCCACAAAATCATTATCTATTTTAAGTTCATCAATTTTCTCTTGGATATATTTCCTATGAAGACCATCCATACCTCAACGGAAACCCAGGGCTCAAAGAACGAAATTCAACAAACCTCCTTTCTTATTCTTTTGATTGCTCTTGATAGCATCAGTAGGAAAATCAAAACCGAGTAATTCACCGACATTACCAAGGAGAGGAATATTGATATCAAAGAAAGAGGAAAGTTTATCTACAAGATCTGTAGCTTTACTAGTGAATTTTTCTCTATTATCTAGGAGTTTATCAGCAGTTTTAAGTGATTTTTGTATAGATTTGACGCTTTTCTCAGTAAGGGGAACTTTATCGATGATAGCTTGAATTTTCGCTTTTTCTTCAGTAGTCATATCGACACCATCAGTAGAATCTATACTCAATATGGTCGATATATCTATTTGATCTATAGTAGCTTGATTTGATCGGATTGTTTTATTAAGTAAATCTTTGAATTTATAAGGATTCATGAGTTCAGGAATGCTATCGGACGCAGTAATGATATTCTTTTTGCCGGAAAGATATCGAGTAATATTCTGTACCTTATTTGCTAGGACGAAGAATTGATTAGCAGATCATAATTTTCAGAATGATTTATAGAGTCATTCAAAAGCTTTTCATGAATTTGTTGATTTTGTTGTTGAAAACGCTTCGAAAAATTCTGTGGTTCATGTCTCTCATTGAGCAGCGAATGTCTCCATCATAGCAATCTGAACACCGACAATCATGGAATTTTTTATGGTATTGGGAAATCCTACCAATTCTTGATCAAAATATTTTCTGACAACCTTATCTATT
Source organism: uncultured Candidatus Peribacteria bacterium (assembly GCA_964545415.1). GTDB lineage: Bacteria > Patescibacteriota > Gracilibacteria > Absconditabacterales > Absconditicoccaceae > CAJBLF01. The sequence goes on along the minus strand of CAZJFP010000013.1, from coordinate 25,249 downwards.
TCCAGAGCAAATTCTTTGATTTCAACCTCAGATCAAAGGATAGGCTCGAGTTTTTTGTACATATTACCACTTTTGATGAAATCTTCGTAAAATCAATCAGTATCAGCTTCTACATTATTTTTTAAGACACTTTCATCTTCTCTATTTTGGTTGATGAGTGATTCTTCCTCGATTTTCCTAAGTTCGTAAAATTGTTCTTGTAATACTTTTATCTCTTCTTCGAGCTTGGTTTTCTGTGTTTCTAGTTCCTCTTTCTTGGCAACAAGAGTTTCAGCCAAAATACTGGTTTTGAGTGCATCCAGTTCTTTGGTTTTATTCTCTATGTCTTTTTGTAATGTCTCTTTGGTTTCTACCATAAAAAGATAAGAGTATATAAATCCTTATAAGTATATTCTTTTTTATAAAAAAAGCAAAAAATCTGATGTAAAAATATCAGACTTTCTTAGAATATTATGGAGCAAGCAACGGGGCTCGAACCCGCAACCTCGTCCTTGGCAAGGACGCGCTCTAGCCAATTGAGCTATGCCTGCAAATTTAATTCAGAATGTATAATGTATAATTCTGAATTTTATTATTTTTAATATGTTTATTTTTAATTCTGAATTCTGAATTATGAATTTATTTTACACTTCTATAATCTCTACATTTTTCGCTTGTTTTTGTTTTTTTACTTTATCAGTGATAAGTACATTAGTCCAAGCTAATAATGTCAAAACAATACCTACCACTTTAAACATATCTCATATATAGACATATGTTGTCACATCATTAAGCAAGACTGTATCACCTATAATAATCAATGCTATACCCAAAACAAACAAGGTAGCTTTGGTCATCCTGAAATGTATAGGATAGACGCCAAAAAGGATGAATAAAAACAAGCATATCAATATCAAAATAAGATAATATATTGTATTATATTGTACAAATCATCCTTGAACGATTATGGTATTCTGGAAAAAAAGATATGCCAAATATCCTATCAATCATCCTGATATAATGCTTATAAGTATTCTCTTTAAGATATCCTTCATGAACGCTAAGAAAAAAATAAACATCAAGGATATAATTATCTGATATATTTTTTCAATCGATAATGTAGATGTCAGATATAATTATATATATTCTTTTATATATATTTTCTTAAATAATATATATAAGAATATTATAACCACTCTTTATTAAAAATAGGTCAGAAACAGAGAAATATAAGAGATAAAGCATATTATAAAACAAACAAGCTGGATAATAAAAAGTGTCAGAATGTTAAAAAGTATCCTATAAAGCAAAAATAAGATAAAAATAGAGTAAGAGATAAAAAATACACATAAAAAAAACAAAAAACTCCCCTATAAGGAGTTTGATGTATTTTTTCAAAAAACGGTATATCAGAAAAATGTTAAAAAATACTAACTAAAGAAGATTTACGATAATTCTAATGAGAGCATATGAAAATATAGCGATCAAAATACCGATAAGAGCTCACATAAGGAGTTTGTTGGCTTCTTTCATTTTTGCTTGATCTCCACCTGCAGTAATCAATTTTATTCATCAAAAAATTAACACTCCCATACATATCGCTCAGATAGAAAATCGAAGATATTTATTTATTGTTTGTATAGTCTCATACAGAGTTCCTTCATCCGCTTGTATTTGTGTAGGTCAAGTAACGATAACATCCTCCTGTCCTTGGCTAGGTGGTACTTCAACAACTATAGCATAAGTAGAAAATAGTGTAGTGAAGCCAAAAAGCGTAAATAATATTGCATGGATGAAATTTTTAAGGTGTGTATTCATAAAAAAATATACAATATAAAATTAATTATTATAGGTTCAACCTAAGGTAATACATCCATCTATAGTATCTTTTTCATTTATAGCTTCTCGATTATTACCACTTTTACATCTATTACCTACTCTATCGTCATATCGTGTACCTTGGATGTTGGGGTCATTCTCGCATATATATTTTTTCAGATCATCCCCTGCCAAAACAGTACCATTGATAGAACATGATCCATCTACGGTAGTTGAAGATGTTCATAGAGAACTTACTGTTAGTGATGAGATAAGGTTGATAATACCCAAACTCATAAGAGCTATAAGAATACCAACCACAATGAGGGTGATATTTTTTTTCGCATCTTTGACTTCAGCTCATTTCGCTGATTCTATAATCCACATAATACCATTGAAAATGACCATAGTCACTGCCAACACCATAGTTATCCTAAGAAGGAATTTCGCTATTCTCACAATCAATGGAGCTTCAGTCTTGAGAACTGTCGTATCTCGATCTCAACCCAAGACATCAGAACAAAAATCTTCCCTTGATCATGTATAATTATATGCTCACATCTGGGTATCTAAGTCATTATTTCCTACACGTTCGTTGTTTACAAAACATCATTGTCCAACATTGTTTTGTATATTTACTCATTCTCTCAAAAATTCGTTTCCTACCGCATTTTTCCCAGCACCAAGATTGATGATGGTTTCTTGTTGTATAGCTGGTTCAAAAGCTTGTTCCAAGAGATCTTTTTGAACTCAAGCAGCATAAATACTATTTCAAAAGGTATGTATGAGAATAGAAGTGATCAACAATACAAACGTGAAAAACATGAAATAGAACATTCTATAAGATCTGAGATGGTGAATGAAATATCCATGAGACGTTTTCATATGATTTAGATTTGAGTAAGTAAATTTTCTGCCTGTTTATCTTCCATTTCTTCATGTTGTGCTTCTTGTTGTTTAATCTCTTCCATTCTCTTAGTATATACCATATCTTCCCATTTTTGAGTGTATTTATTTCTTAATTCATCTTTTTTTTGTTCATATTTCTGTTCGATTTCCATAAGTTTCTGTTTTTCTCTCGTAAGAATATCTCTCAATTTATCTATCTGTTCCTTATTCATCATAGGAAGAAGATTGAATCGGGATTGTTTCTCTTCAACAGTATCCATAGATCTCGAATTTAAAATAAGAATAATGAGATCAGGCATAGTAGAGATAAATTCATCAGGTATGGTGAATTTTTCAGCAAGTTCTCGAAGTTCTTGAGGAAGATGTGTTTTGATAAGAGCAATGTCAGTCATCTGTGGTAAGTTGTAAGAATGATAAAGATTATTTTTTATCGATATTTTCTAGGATTTTTTCTGCTTCTTGTTCTTCTTTGAGGTGGTATCTATCGGATTTTGATTGGATGATAGGCACTTTTTTCATATTTTTCTTCATTTTCTTGATTTCTTGTGGGCTGAGTTTTTGTTTATAAGTACCTCATCTATATGCTCCCGGAGTATCCATATGTTGAATTTAGGATGTAAAGTGTAGAATTCAGAATAAAAGTTTTTCTAAATTCTGTATTCTTATTGTGGTCAAGTACCGAACAATCGTTCAACTTCGTTGGCGTCTATGATTTGTTTATCGATAAGTCTTTGGGCATATTTTTTAAGGTTAATCATTCCTATTAATGATGATGTTTCTATAATGCTATCAATCTGATCTACAGCTCTTTTTTTGATGTTGTTTTTGATGGATGTGGTATTGATCATCACTTCAAACAATCCTACTCTGGATTTTCCATCTTTGGTCTTTGCTAAAAATTGCGATTGGATCCCTATCAATGATTCTGCTAATCTATCGCTGACGCTATCTTGGATTTCAGGCGGAAAGAACGAAATATATCTATTAACGGTATTGGCTGCAGAATTGGTATGGAGCGTTGAAAACACCAGATGTCCGGTTTCCGCCAAACTCAATACAGATTCAGCAGTTTCTCTATCACGGATTTCTCCGACAAAGATGATATTCGGATCTTCTCTCATGGCTGATCTCAAGGCATTTGCAAATGATCGTGTATCGTGTCATATCTCCCTTTGGGAAACGATACATTTTTTCGGTTCAAAAATGAATTCTATCGGATCTTCTATCGTGATAAGATTTTCGCTTCTCGTTTCATTGAGATGGTCAAGCATAGCTACCAATGATGTTGATTTACCTGAGCCAGTAGGTCCGGTAACCAGATACAATCATTTTTTTGCCGATAAGATATTTTTTTTGATGCTCTCAGCGATATCGGAGAAAATGAGTTCTTCAAGTTTTTTGGCCATAGCATTGATTTTTCTCATAACAACACCTATTCTTCCTGTCTTAAAAAAAGCGTTCACTCTATAAGGGACTCATGATTTCGATACATAAGCAAAATCAGCTTCCTTATCCCCCAAGAATTTGTCGAATCTCTGAGGATTTCATTGAAACAATTGTCTCAAGACGATTTCCATGGATTCGTTGCTCAATTTTCCTGCAGTCTCTTCTCTGATAATCTCTCCATTGAGTCTATAAGAAATGCTTTCTCAACCAGAAAGATGAAGATCTGAGATATTTGGATTCTTCTCTATAAGTGCCAAGATCTGTTCTATATCAAATGAATTTGCCATCCAATGATTTTTCTAGTGAAGTAAAATTCACTTATAATTGTATCCAGAAATGGAAATTTTGCAAATTTTGAAGAATAGAAAACCAAGAACATAGATATGTTAAGATTGACTTTTGTATAAAAAAATATATAGAAACAAAAATTAAAACAAAAAACACTATGGAAGCTCTTTTTTCACACCTATGGGAATGGCAAAATATTTGCCTATATGTATTCTTTTTTGTGCTTGGATTGTTGTGGAGAAAAGGAAGTAGGATTATCGAAGAAGATATATGTGATTTATCACTCCTTCCGTATCTCTTGTTCCTTACAATTGTGATGGTAGGGGGATCTATTGAGGGATATAATCACAATATTCTTGAAAAAGATGTTATTAATCTAGTATGTGTATTTGGTTTTGTCATAACCTTTATTGTCTGGTTTTGGGCGACTATAGGACTATTCTGGGATAATGGAATCCTTACGCTTATTTCTATCATCACCGGTATAATCGTGGGAAGTATTATTGGCAGAGGATGCTGGAGATTATCATTAGAAAGTTTGATATTCCTCTTGTTGGGTATAGCCATAAGTTTTCTTTATCTACACCCTCAGAAGCCTACAAAAAAATGACATATGTTTCATACTCCGACTGTAGTAGTCGGAGTTTTTTTTATGCTCAAAAAGAAAAACTTTTGACTTTTTATTGTTTTATGACAAGAAGCTAAATATAGACTGAGTTTTTCCAGGTATCAAGGCAATAAGAAAAATACCCTCTTCGAAAAAAAAACAACAATCATTTTAGCTTGATGTTAAGCTAAATTATGCTATAAGGAGCAGACCAATACCCCATCATGGTAATTTTTTATTTTATCAGACGAAAACTGATGTTTTTGAAAAAAAAGTCCTTCAGAAACAAAACAATAGGTGAACTCAACAACTATAATGCGTATAGGCCATTTTCATGAACAGCATGAATAGCGAAATTTTTTATCATTCTCTGTTGTATCTTCATCGTATTTTTTGTAGGCAAGTATGTCATCAAATGAGGGCAGATGTTGGGATGATATATAGGAAAATGAGCGCTTCAGGTGGTTTCATCTACAGTCGGAGATGATATGATCAAGGATGAAATGTGAAATGTAAATGTTATGATTGTCGGGTATTGAGGAGAATATCATGCAGGAGGATATCTTGCAGATTCGATTATGGTAGCATCATTCAATCCAAAATTATGAGCAGTGACTATGTTGTCTGTTCCGAGAGATCTCTATGTCTACAACAAGGAGACCAATATCATAGGTAGGATCAATGCTATGTTTTCCCATACCGTAGGAAGAAAAAAAGAGTTTTCCACAGGCGCGAGAGTCCTTATGGATAAACTTGAAGAGATTATGGGATTGAAAATTTCCTATTATGCTATGGTGGATTTCAATGGATTCAAAAACGTAATAGATACGTTAGGAGGTATAGAGATAAATGTACCAAAAACGGTCCATGATGTCACTTATCCCAATGGAAAAGGATGATATATGACCATACATATCGACAGTGGACTCAATCTGATGGATGGAGAGACAGCATTACAATATGCGAGATCCAGACATTCAAGTTCCGATTTTGCGAGATCACTCAGACAACAACAGATTATCCAAGCGATCATAGAAAAGCTCAAAACCAACGGATTGGGAAATGTAAACAAATTAAAACAACTCTACAACGATTATTCAGAGATGGTTACCACAAACATTTCACTCAAGGAAATGCTTGGTATAGCAAGATATGCATACAAACTAAATCACATGTTTTCTTTTTGATATACGGTTGAGTGTTCTCATGTTGCCTATAGGTTTTCTAGTCCAGCATGTTTTCTGTACAATCCTGATAGATCCTTGTTTGGATGAGCGTCTGCTATTATTCCTGATGGAGGAACCCCTGGTGATGTCGGGTATTATGAATACACCAAAAATTTCGCCTTCTATGTAGCACACAATCAAGAATATCTGATAGAAAACCAGAAGATAGAGATTCTCAACGGTATCGACAAAGCATATGCAAAATCAGTAGCCAAAAAATCAGACGGATTCGCCAATCAATTAGCAGTGAAACTTAAGAAATATGCATTCAATATCACAACCGTACAGAATTTCGCTCAGACATTGACAGGAACGACGGTTTATGTCTTAGGCACCGGCGAATACCAATATACGGTCAAAACACTGAAAACCTTTGTGAATATAGATCAGGTAATCGAAACTCCAGATCCATTATTAGCTCAGCAGTATTCAGGTGTGGATATGTTGCTTGTGTTGTGAAATTCCTATGTGGATCAATTAGTCTCCAAGCCATTCAGTTATTACAAATAAGCCAATTTATTCTGCCGTTTTCATTTATTCCATCTTTTATTTATCAGGTATCGTGGTATGTTTGAACAAGTGATCAAGAAAAAAAAAGACATTGTCGCTTATCTTGAACGTCTTGGAATCCCTTCCCAGAAGATCAAGGATGAGGAAATGATGATGCTTGCTTTTGTGCATAAATCCTATGCTGCCGATTACAAAGATACGTTTACGCACAATGAGAGATTAGAATTTGTGGGAGATGGTATTTTGGGCGCAATCATCGATAAATTGCTCTTCATCAACCATCCGAAAATGCCAGAATCCGATTTGACGTTGTACAAGATTGCACTGGTCAGAGAAGAGATTCTTGCAGAAATAGCCAAAGATATCAAACTTGATGAAATGGTGTTCATCAGCAAAGGAGAGGAAAAGATGCAAGGAAGAAAAAAAGATTCCATTCTCTCTGACGCATTGGAAGCAGTGATTGGATATCTCTATATTGATCTCGGCATCGACGTAACAGAACAATTCATCGCCACATATGTATATACCAAACTAGAACATATAGAAAAAAGCCCAGTCAAAAGTTACAAAACCATGATACAGGAAATAGTCCAAAAAAAATACAAGGTGGTTCCGGAGTACAAAGATAGTGAAGAAAAAAGAGATGAAAAAGGAAATGTCATAGAATATAGATCAGAAATCTATGTCGTGGGAAAAAAAGTCAGTGAATGATGTGGTTCCAATAAGAAAAAAGCTCAAGAAGAAGCAGCAAAAAGGTATTATGAACTATTACAGAAATAAGTTCGTCACTTTCCTTGAAAAAGACTGTCAATTCCATACAGTTCTTATCGTTTTTAAAATGTAAAGAGATAGCAGGATGAAGAGACCGTTTTCTATTATAAAGCATTCATGGACTCGGGTGAGTATCTGAATTGTTTTGATGGGCGTTGCGTTATTTGTGTTTTTTAGCAATGCAAGATATTCTGAGGAATTTACTGGTGGAGTGAAGATCAGCATCGCCGGGAAGCTTGATAAAGCTAAAGTGTCAGAAGATTTGGTTCAATATATGGAGACCAAATGATACAAGAACAATGAAGTTGTTGTACAATTGGAAGGCGATGTTAGTAAGCTCTCTATAAGGACGCAAGTAGATCAGGATGAACAAGTAAATCAACTGTCTCAAGATATAAAATCTGTGCTCATCGATAAAGGACATATCAAAAGCACCAATGAAGTGGTAGAACAATCCATTACTGGTCCTAGCGTTGGATCATATATGCAAAAATCAGCAAAGAATGCGTTGATTGTTGGAGTTATCCTTATGGCTATTTATATGATTTTTTCATTTGCAGGAGTCAGAAAAGAAATTTCTCCAAGCATATTGGCAGGAGTAGTTATTTTTACCATGATTTTTGATGTGGGATTGCCAGCATGAGCATATGGAATCCGAATGATGTTGGATCATACCATGACCGTAAATACGATTTTCATTATAGCAGTCCTTACCAATATGGGATATAGTATCAATGATACAATCATCATCTTCGATAGAATCAGAGAAAATATTAAGCTGAAAGCAGGACACAAAGGTATATTGTTTGGACAAATCTTCGAAGATAGTCTCCGACAGACAATGAGAAGATCATTTGGTACCGTATTTACGGTATTCTTGGTTATCATCTTCATGTTCTTCCTTGGAACAGGAGCGGTTAGAGAATTTGCCTTCACGATAGGAGCATGAGTGATATTTGGATCTTACTCCTCTATTTTTATGGCAGCACCGATGGTATATATTCTGCTTGGAAAATACAAAAAAGAAAGAAAAGAGATGTTAGCACAAAAGTAATTTTACTCCCCTACATATGATTATTTTGGATACGCTGTCGAGTATTATTTGTTATCACAATGATGATTTTTTCGTCCTTCGGAAACCCAATAGTATCCCTACGACTTTTGGTAAAGATACTTGTTTTCTTGATGTTTTGATGGGAAAAACTCCTGATTCCAAGATACAGTTCTCTATACCTCAACATCTCCTTCCTTACATAGATCTTCCAGAATTTTCACAGATAGAGCTCAAAAAACCATTTATAGATCATCAAATCAAAGAGTTTGGTAAGGAGCATGAATTGGGATTATTAAATAGGTTAGACAATGAAACGGCAGGTTTCCTCTATTTTGCCAAAAACAAGAAATCATACGAAAGATATAAAAAAATCCAATCAGAAGGGAAAGTACATAAACGGTATATAGCACAGGTCAAAGGCAAGCTCAATGAATCTGCTTTTGAAATAACCATACCGATCATGCATCACAAATACAAAGAAGATAGAATGGTATTTGTCCGTACACCAAAAGACAAACTGAAAGGGAGAAGTAAGATGCACAATCCAAGTACTATCGTAAAAGTCTTGCAATATGATCAATTCAATGATGTATCTACGTTATTGGTAGGCATATACAAAGGTGTCAGACACCAGATCAGGGTCCATCTAGCAGGGGTAGGATATCCTGTTGTCGGTGATACACTCTATGGAGAAGACAAAAAAAGAGGGAATCTCTGTCTCTGGAGTGTAGGTTTTCAAATACAAGAATAAAAAAAACCAAAAAGATTGACATTTTGATATAAATATATACAAGAGAAGTATATATTTTTTTCTTTGGTTGTTATGGAAAAAAACGTCTTGGAAGATGGGAGCCGATATGAGGGAACAAATCTGATGAATACACAAAAGAAGCTCCTCTTAAAAAGGTTCAAGGAAATGATGCAACAAGAGCAGGGAGAGCTTGTCTATTTTTTGAATCGAAAAGACGCTAATAGCCAAAAATATCATACCTACAACAAAGAACTTACCCATCTTATTTCGACACAAGTCGACAATTCTAGAAAAAAATGGTTAGAAAAGAAATTGGTGTATATAAAGAGCATTCAGTGAGATATTCTCAAAACAATCCAGCCGATGTTTTATGAAATGTTCGATAAGGTAGCTCAAGAGGTTGATCCCGGAATTGGATATAATCAAGCATTGAGAGATGATGTTCGGTTTGATCTAATTTTTTGATACAGAGATATTCCTTTGTCGGTAGAGTGATCCAGAGATATATATCGAAACACCTATAGCCAGGAGATGCATGAAACCAATCAGGAAAAAAAGAACGAAAAAACAGCAGAAAAGAGGAAAAAGAATAAGGACAAAGTCATACCGCCTCAAGATCACAGGCTTATCACCAAGGAGAATTACAACGATGTTTCTCATGAGATCATAGAGTATATGAGAAACGAATTGGCTCGTTATATGACTATTTTGGGTCTAGACATCAAAAACAAACAGCAAGCCAAAAACGCTTTGGAGAAATTGTTTCTCTTTATCTTGGTACGTACCTTGATAGAAAAAAAACTTGTCTTTGAGACGAAATCCCTCAAAGGAACAGCGACTGATGGGACCATAGAAGCGATACTCCGCTATTTCGAGGAAAAGATAGGAGAGCCGATCAAGGTGTCAGGAATTGAGGTCAAAAGGAAATTACAGAACAATCTCCATGATATCGAAGGTCCGTTGGATCTTTCTTATGCCAATGCTATGATTGACGATATCGATTATCGAGAAAACTATCTGAATAGCTATTATCTCCATCCGCATGGTACGAGTATAGATGATTTGCGTAGAGAGATTATGGCGGAATATGACAGCAAAAAAGGACTGATAAAAAAATCATTTGAACTACTCAATCCGATGTATTATGCTTATAAACAGCAGGTCGAACAGCACAAGAAACATCTCGGGGTGTTGAAGGGATATCAAAGGAAAAATATTGATGCAGATCCCGAACTCGAAGAAATCATCAAAGAGATGGAGCAAAGTTTGGCATATGCACAAAAAAAGAAAGAAGAATATACTATCATCGAGGATGATTTGGAAAAACTGAAACCGGTTCCTGAAATGTCTTTGGGAGAAATCCAAAAAAGATATTTCAAAAGATATAGGATCCCTACGCAGTTCCATCAGATTTTTGGCGTAGTCATAGATAAATTGAATAATTTCTATAAAACCAAATTGAATCTTATCAAAGAAGCTGACAAGAATAACGATATGGAGTTCGAAAGATATAAGCATTCCCCACAGACGATAAAAGAATTTCACCTCTATATGCAGTTGTTGTGTACCAACAAAAAGATTGATCAAGCTTTCGCTACCAAACGGGAATCCAAACGATCAGACAGAAAACAGCTCCTAAAAAACATATGTCTGGATCCTGAGAGGATAATCAAACAGGAAAAACTCAAGGAAGCGAAAAAAACCAAACAGATTCCAATCAAACAGCTTTCCCTGGATTTAAAGTAGACAGAATTTGACTTTTTTTTGAACTTGTCTATAATGGAACTCATAAGAATATTTTATTACCTATTCATATCTTTATGATCAAAAAAAAAGATCCTAAGAAGCATTATTTGGATGTCATAGAAGAAAGAAAAGATGAAGCTGAGGAAAGAAGTATAGAAGAAATACACCAGGATCTTTTGTTGTCGCTGAAGGAACATGAACAATATTTCCTTGATGAGGCCATAAAATCAGTATATTTTGACGGTAATGATTCAATCAAAAAGATTACGAATGCTTTGGAAGATATTCTTCGTAATGATCATAATCACTATGTTCAGAATACAGAGAAATATAAGCAATTTGCTCCATTCAAGTGAACAATTGACGACGCACTCGGACGTTACACAACTGATCTTATGGAAAAACTAACAGGAGGGCTTTCTGATCAAGAGGTAGAAATGATAGTGCGTTCATTGCTTGCTTTTTCACAGAGAAAGTGAGAATTATTCAAGAAAGGTAAAATAAGCGCAAACAAGACAGATATAGACAGTTTTTTGGAGATTGTCGAAAAAACACCCCTAGGGAAAGAAAAAAGCGAACCAATAAGGTCATTAGTACAAAGAATATTCCAGAATCCATTATATCTTCAAAATTTGGCAGTAAAAGAAGAATTAAAAGAAGATTTAGAGGTGTCTCTTATACAATTACCCTCACAGGAAGATGTTTCTGAAAGAGAATGGAATGACTTGGAAGAGATAAAAAAATCACTTATTAATCTTATCAAAAAATGATCATATGAGGAGTTTATCTCACAATATTTCTGTTTTTTGGATAAAAAAGAATCTCGCTCCATAGAGAATGTTAATCTTGTATTGTATAAATTGTTACCGCTCTATGGGATATTAGGAGAAAAACAGGAGGTTTTGGTCGAAGTATATGATCTGATGGAGAGATTGGCAAAAATCATAAAAAAATAGTATATCTAAAAAACAGGAAAACAATAACATATAAATAATACAAAACAGGAAAAGTCAATTTTATAAGAAAACCATATAAGTTCCTAATGAAATAGTTTAGGAACTTTTTATTTTTTGTTATTATATAGAAAAAGAGCTATATATCTATATCTTAGCTCTAAGGGTATATAATATTTGAGATTTTTTAGCAATTCACGAATTCATATAAATAATGAAATGCTATATATATATTAGAGTGAAAAAAGAAATATTTACCAATTCACTTGTTTATATAATTAGTGAATAATATAACGATTTCAAGAGAAAAATTATAAAATATACGATCAAAAGAAATTCACTGTTTCAGGGAAAGGGTGAAACAAAGAAGAAGTAAAGGGAAAAAGAAAGAGAAAAGATTACATGAATCAAAAAAGAGATCAAAAAGATTCTCTTTTCGAAACAAAAAGATTCAAAAAAATTCACAGAAACAGTGAAAGAGTGAAAAGAATTGGTTGTTTTCAGGGGATGATCAAAGAAAATTCACTATTTCGTAGAATAAGTGAAAATGGCTTGAATTAGATAAAAAAAAGAGTATATATCATAAAATTCACTAATTCATAGAACTGGGGAAGATTAGAAGATTGAGAAATTGAAAGATTGAGAAATTGAGATATTGAAAGATTCAATTCTTCCATATTTCCATTCTTCCATATTTGCATTCTTTCATTCTTCAATCTCTCCATCCATTTTACCCTCTTTGTCACCACATGCAACATCCAGGACAACTCCTCCAGCAAGAACTCACGAGCAGATGATTGACCCAAAAACAATTTGCTGCCATGATCGGTAAGAAAATCTCGGAGGTCAATGAACTCATCAAAGGAAAAAGAAATATTACCGTCCAGCGGGATATTTTGTTGTCGACAGTTTTTGGTGATCCTGAACAAAAACGACTCAAACTCCAAAATGATTTCGACTATGAAACCATCAAAGTCGCTATGGCGCCAAAACTCCAGGAGCTCTTTTCTTTCCAAAAAAAGACCAAAGAACATGAAGTATTCGAAGACTTTTAATAAACTAATTACTAATTAATAATGAAAAATGAATAATGGTGGTATTGCTGGAATGATCTATTGTACATAGACAATAGTGTATCATCATAACAAATCCCACATCATTCATCATTAATTATTCATCATTCATTTACCTTTTACCGCAGAGTATGACAAACAAACAAAAAAAACTAAGGATAGCTATGGCTGGTGGCTGAACCGGTGGTCACGTGTTTCCGATCAGGAGCCTATTAGAATTTCTCAATGCTCACTCTTCCTATGATGCTCACATCCAAAAGCTCTACCGATTCGGTTCCAAAAATAGCCTGGAAGCGAAGACTTGCAAAGACCTCCAGGAACACGACACTCAACATAAGCTTCAGTTTGTCGCTCTTTCTTCCTGAAAGTACCGCAGAGAAAGCTATCGAAAATCCAAGCTCAAAAATATTCCAGACTTCTTTTGTTTTTTGTTTGGGTTCTTTCAATCAATCTACCGACTCCTCTTCCATCGCATCGACGTCGTCTTCTGTAAAGGTGGTTATGTAGCTCTGCCAGTTGTTTTCGCAGCAGCACTCCTCCACAGGAAAATCGTAGTCCACGAATCAGATACCCGTTCTGGATTAGTCAACAGGATAGCCAGCCGTTTCGCTAAAAAGACCTTTACTGGTTTCGACGGAGTGCTTCCAAATTCGCAGACTATAGGACAACTCCTTTCTGACGATATCATTATCGAGACCCATCCAGAGTTCAATGCCAGAACTTTACTCTTGGTGGTAGGAGGTTCTCAGGGATCCAAAAGACTCTACCAATCATTGCTCAACATCATAGAAACTACTCCAGACCTCCAAGAACATTATGAATTCTTCTTCGTGCTCGGGTTCGCCAATGAGGAGATGTTGCCACAGTTCGACAAATTCCATCATGTGCATGCCTACGGCTTTTTGAGTCAAAAAGAGATGGGGGAGTTGTACAATATCTGCGATATAGCGATTACTCGTGGTGGCACTACAGCATTGGCTGAACAGAAGCTGTATGATATGAAACAGATTATCGTACCTATCCCGCGGACACACGATCAGTACGAAAATGCCAAACGATATGCCAAACATCACAATGACCTTCGGCTCAATCAGAGAGATGATAATTTTGAGCAGCAGCTAAAGACGACAATACTTAGTAGTAAGGGATTCAAGAAGGTTCGTCAACAAAAAGATAAGAAAGCGATCATAGCTCATGCAAAAAAAGCGGTCCGAGATAGTTTGATAGCTTAAGCAAGCAGGTGCGATAATCAAAAAAGATACTACGAAAGATATATTACAAAGGTTTGTGCTCAGGTGCGAACTTTTTTTCTTACTTTTGTCCATTTTTTTCGATTTTTGATTTTTTACACTCTCGGCTGTTCTGCGCAGAACATGTTTTATTTACCTACTAGCTCTATGTACAGACGGCTTATTTTGTTTCTGGCAGCCATTGCTATGATCATTATCTGAACTTCGCTGGCCCAGGAAATGGGAGATATCCTTATCGATACCGGACAGAACATGACAGAAGTGGACACAGGAGGTTTGATTAGTTCAGAAGTAGTGTTTTCGTGAACTGACAACCTACCGTTATCAGGGGAAATGGACCTTGAAATTGGATCCTGAACGTTCACCGGGGAATCAGATTCTTGAATCATTTTGGAAATCATCCCCGACCTCCATCCCCGTCTGATCATCTCCGAAGTGTACTTCGACGGAACGGACGAGCGGATCGAAATCACGAATATCGGGGACGGAAACTTTCAAGGAAATGTCAGTCTGGCGGGAGTCAAAAGTACCTTACTTACCCTGACTAATGTTTCTCTCCTTGCTGGTGAGTCCAAAATCTTCGGGGATACGCTCTCCCAGGTCTCTGGCAACCGGTTTGTCGGCAAGACAGGACTCTCGTTGAATTTGATCGATACCGCACCGATTGTGATCCAGTTGACAGTCTCCGGACAGGTAGAGGATGAGTTTTTGGTGGATCAGTATTGGGTCGAAGTGTATAACGATAAGAAAACATCATTTGAAAAAATCGGTACTCTTTCTACTCGGGTGACTACAGGCAGGACGAGAAACGCACTTAGCGGGTATATCATGAATCCATGAGTCATTACTGTCGGGGAAAATGAACTTACAGATGTCTCGTATCCGCCTACACAATCCTGAGATATGATACAGGTACCGATTCCGTGTGTTTCTTTGGATCCAAGGTGACTGGTAAAAGTCGCTGAAATCTTCCCCGGTAATGAAACCTATCCGCCCTATATCGAGTTGGCGGTCAATGGAGCTATCACGCTGGATAGCCTGTCTATATCAGGAGACCTCCTCGGGACTGGCCTGGTATTTTCTCGGGGAAATTCAGGTACAAACCTGGAAAAGGGTTCGTTTTTACTTCTCTCCTCGTCCGGCTACCGAAATACCGAAGGATTCCAGAGTGTACGAAATGGTGATTTTTCCCTGGTAAGTACCTGAAATCGGTTGGTGATAACCATTGGTTATAGACAAACTAGACGGGTTATGGACATTGTCTATCATTCCGGAGAGATGCTAGGTAGTTCCATATATTTCGGTGGTACTACCCGCCAATGTGTTCAGGTTTTGGACTCCGTGGACTACTTTTCGCCAGGATTTGAAAGGAGATTTCTGAAATATGTATCAGGTCTGACCATGACTAAAATTGAATACCTTCCGGCAGGCACCGGCAATCAGATCAGTGGCAATACCTGTCCATCTGTCGCTACGGGCGGGACATTTTCGTGAGAAAAACCAATAGTCATTACGGGTCTCATTATCTGAGAATATACTATCAGTATAGTAGACCTCGTCTATGACCCTGAAGGGTCGGACACAGACAATGAAACGGTTACTTTGTTGGCTCATCATATCTCTGGCGATACAACTCCCTTGGATCTGAGCAAGACGTTCAGACTCAAAGTCAACGGAACCAACAAAACCCTTCCGCGGACATTACCTATGGATAAACCGACAACGTTCAAAAAAACGTTCGGCTTCCCCAACAGTACAAAAGATGGAAGCGAAGTGCTTGTCGAATTAACTTACAGCAATCATGTCTTCGCTACGTATCGTTACAATCCGAATCTCCCCAAGGAAGAAGAATTGCTCACAGGTGAAGTACAAGAGACGGGTCTTTTGCTTGATCTTTCATGACTTCAATTTGTCATTACCTATGTACTCCCCAATCCTGTAGGCAAAGATACTACTGAAGAAATCTGACTATTGATGACGTGAACAGCTTCATTGACAGGAATAGATTTGAGTCAGGGATTCACACTCCGTAGAGGAAGCACCAAGAAGAAATTGAGCGGGTTCGTTTATGAAGGTCAGGAAAATATTCTTTCAGGAAATTTAGGACTGGTCAACAAAGCAACGTGTGTCTCGTTGTTCTATCAAGAAGAGGAGTTGACGAAATTCTGTTATAGGATACCCAAGGAAGGAGAAAAAATCTACGCTTCGGACAGAGGATTGGCTTCATTAGCTCCACAGGATCTTTCGATTATGACGTCCTTGCAGCTCAAGAAAATCGGCAATACGCTCTGTATCCGATACGACGGTCAGTCCTATCTCTGCAAAAAAATTCCTGCAGGCAAAGCGGCTTGGAAAACCACCCAAGAACAGAAACTTTACAAAGGATTCTCTTCGCTTATCAAGAGTTACCTTATGAATGATCGGCAGCCATTATATTATGATACTGACATCAAACAGTATTTTGATCTCTTGGCAGCAAACAAAAAACTCATCACAAAATGACGATCCTATGTCGACATATATGGACAAAAAGTTCTCGTGACCAATATTAAGCAACAGCTTGAAGTCATAGAACATACGCCGATAGTGGTCATAGCCGTGTTTGAAGGTGCTAAAGCACTATTTGAAAACTAGAAGACGGATTAGATATACTACACCACGTCATTCCCGAACCGTCTCTTACGTCATTCCCGAACCGTCTCTTACGTCATTCCCGAACCGTCTCTTACGTCATTCCCGACCTGATCGGGAATCTACACTAAACAACTTTATTCCCTAATAATGTTATATGGATTCTTTTGTCTATATACTAGCGAGTAAAAAAAACGGAACACTGTATATAGGAGTGACTAATAATATTGGTAGAAGGACGTATGAACATAAAGAAGAGTGGAATAAGGGATTTACAAAAACATATCACGTAAAAACTCTAGTATATTATGAAAAACATTGATCGATACTGGATGCTATCAGAAGAGAAAAACAAATGAAACAACGAAACAGAAAATGGAAAATAGAACTTATAGAAAAATATAATCCTGAATGGAAGGATTTGTATCATGAGTCACCGTAGCAAGATGGATTCCCGCTTTCGCGGGAATGACGTGACCATAAAAAGAAACGGGAATGATATGGACACGGAGGAATGAAATTATAGAAATACACAAAATCTTAATGGTTTTATTAAGGCGGTTAAAGCTTAAGCGTTATAATGCAGCTTGATGCTTGTAGCTCAAAGCTTTCTGCTAAATATTATTTTTATTTTATTAGTATCTTATTATCATGAAAATAGAAAAATTCGAAGACCTTATCGCTCGGCAAAAAGCCAAGGAGCTTACCTTAAAATTATACGACTCCTGCAAGAATTGTAAAGAATACGGACTCAAGGATTCTATGACAAAAACAGGAATCAGCATTATGAATCAAATCGCAGAAGGGTTTGAAAATAGAAACAATAAAGCTATCAAAGAAGCATTCCTTTCAGCAAAATGAGGAACTAGCCAGATGAGATCGATGTTGTATCTGTTGCTAGAGTTAGGCTGCATCACGCAGGAGGAATTCAAGAGCTTTTATGATATGACACGACACGTTACCAAGATGCTCATGGCATTCGTAAAGAGCATCAATACGGCGGAGAAGAAAAAGACAGAAGCAAAAGACAATGAATAATGAATGATGAAAAATGAATAATGTTGGAATTTGCTTCAATGGACTATTGTAGAATACGATAGCTAATAATATAAACAACTCATACATTATTCATTCTTAATTTTTAATTATTAATTTGCGAAGCATTTAAGTATGGAAGGGTATTTGAGAGGATATTACGGATACAGGAATTTCTGAGACGAGCTCTTATTTTTTGGAGTAGCCAGACGGTTGTTCGCAAAATATCCTCTCACCAAGCTCTTCGTCGAAGTAGGAAATAAGTCGTGGATGGAAGATCGGATACGGGAAAATTATCAAGGATTGCTCACGGAAAAACAATTGAGTTCTATCAAGCTGGTATATGCCAAACAGCACAAATACAAATTCATCACTCATCTTGTAAATATGCTGGGGCTCAGCAAATACAAAAAGACGTTCAAATTTTTCGGCGGAGGAGAGGTGCTTTCTGATGAAAGGCCATTCCCGCACGATGGCTGGAATCTTCCTATATTATTTAACTACAGTGTCAGAAAAGGACAATTCGTGTTGCTCGGAGGTATCGGAAAATCCAAAAAATGACGAACAGAAATCCTCTATAGACAGTTGCTTCCCAAAGCGGAGAAGATCGTTGTCAGAGATAGAGACTCCTTGTCTATAGCCAAAAAATTCAATACAGAAACCGTGTTATACGAGGATTTTGCACAGGAAACGATTATGAATGTAGAATGCAAAATACAGAATACAAAATGAAAATATATTCTCATCAATATCAACAAACAGTCGGTGGACAGATACAATATCGACAAGATCGTTCAATTTTGTCAGAATTATCCGGATCACAAAAAAATATTCTTTCCTTGCGATATGAATGATGACAAACTTTGTTTTGGTAGTATAAAAAAATATATTTCTGGTCTTGAGATGTACGATCGGACGAAACATTCGTTGCAGGAAACCCTTTCGCTTTTTTATTATGCTGACGGCGGCGTCTGAGCAAGACTTCATTTTCTTCTTCCATTGAAGCTCTATGAAAAACCTATTGTGGCGATACCATATGCGGATAAGATAAATAAACTCATTATCAAAAAATAAATTTCACCATCTCGGCCTCATTCAGAAATAAAAAAAAGCTATGACTTTATCTTTTTATGTTTTTCATGATATTTTATTATAGACCCTATAATAAAGTTTTTGCTAGAGAAAATAGAAATCAATATTCAATGACCAAACAAGAAGGGAAAATACGAAATTTATTATTGAGAAAAAAATGAACATGACACAGGTTTTTAAGGCAAAAACCTATTGGAAGGTATATTTTAGATTTTTATTGTCATGAACTGAAGTTGGGTATAGAAATAGATGATCGTAGTCATGAATATAAATACAAAGAGGATGAAATGAGGACACAATATTTAGAGAAATTAGGAATAAAAATAATTAGATATACCAATAATCAAGTGGATTATCTATTGGATGCTGTAATTACAGATTTACAGACGCAAGTAGAAGAAAGAGCCTTCGTTATTTGTCTCCCTTTGCGACCGAAGGAAGTTCTTTAGGATAATGGGAGAAGTCCGAAAAAAAGAAAAAAATTTTGTCTCCCTTTGTAAGGGGAGAAGTCCGAAGGACAGAGGGGTTTATGGACAATATCGTATAATAGTCCATAAATCCTCCACCCTAAAGGGTACCCCCTCCTTTACAAAGGAGGACAGTTTTATAGCATTATTGTTATTATGTTTCTCATATTTTTCCTCATTTTCATATTATTTTTTACGGTGTTTCAAAACATCCTGCTTGCGGGTATTTCTCTGGTGCTTGTGATGGTTTGACTAGTAATATATCAGTCCATAAGCGGCAAAAAAATGCTCAGTAGACAGATGGTGTTTTCCATAATTGGTGCGTTTATTTTGGCTGGAGCGGCTTTCGGAATCAAGGAACGAAGGTATTATAGCTGGAACGAAGACTGTGGAAAAACGTTCATCGGAACCGGAGTGATAGTCGATATCTCCAGTCAGGGAAAATATATTTTCGAGATCGAGAAAAAGGAATATCTTTTGTATGCAGAAAAGGAGTATGCCATAGGCGACCAGCTTCGACTAGTCGGAAATATCCAAAACAATATCCATTCAGACTGATTTTCTTACCGGACAATCTCTACCTGAACATTTGCTGTTCCTCTTTTTTCCTGAGGCTTCGACTACCCAAAACGACTCAAAATGAAGGGACGGCAGGGGACTATTTATGAGAAAAATTCCATCCGTATTGACGTCATTCCCGCGAAAGCGGGAATCCATACAAAGCAAACTGGATTCCCGATCAGGTCGGGAATGACGTGAGAGAGTGCGAAGTCGGGAATGACGTGAGAGAGTGTGAAGTCGGAAATGATGTTACCACAGTCCAATCCATCTGTTTGAATCATTCAGTCCATGAAAAAGTCCATTCAGGAAAAAGTCATAGAAGCCTATGGAGAAAACAAAATCTCAGGATTGATATTATGAATGCTGATCGGGGACAAATCGCAGATACCGGAAGCGGAATATCAGCAGTTCGTCGATTCGGGATTGGTGCATCTGATAGCGGTCAGTGGGTGAAATATTTTGATGATTGTCGTGTTTCTCCAATGCGTCCTATTTTTTCTTCCTTTTTACGTGAGAATCGGGCTCATCTTGGTGACTATCACCGGCTATAGCTTGATCTGTGGAATGGATTCGAGTGTATTTCGTGCCTTGCTGATGGGAGGATTGAGTATGGTGGCGCTCTTTCGGGGAAGGGAAATCGATATCCGGAGATTGTTGTCGATAAGCGCTTTGGTTATGCTGGTAATTAATCCCTATTTTTTGGCATACGATACCGGGTTTTTATTGTCATATAGCGCGTTGATCGGAATTGTCTACTTCGATACGATAAAACGCTCAAACGATGAGACGACCAAATGACAAATAAATCGCTTCCAAAAATGATTGCAGTATATCTATAAAACCTATATTTCACCAAGTATCTGAGCGAGTATAGGGATCTTTCCGATCATCATCTTCTTTATGGGACAGATGAATCTGCTGAGTATCATAGGTAATCTCTTGGTACTGCCGATCGTGCCTTTTGTGATGATTTACGGCTTTGCGAGCACCTATGCGTATGCTTTGCTGGATCGACAACGACTGCTGTGGATCGAAAAGTTATTGGTACAATACATCTACAAAATTTCTGAATTTCTTTCGACATACGGACTCTATATCTCGGTGACAGGATTATGGGTGAAATATCTCTTTTTGGTGTGATTTTTGATATGGTTTGTCCTTCGAAGGATAAAAAGCAATAAAAACACAGGTGCGAACTCAAAAAATAGCCAATAATTTTCCTCTAGACTGATAACCATAATATATCAAGTTGACAGTTCTAGACAGGGGTTTCTTAACATTTTATTAGCATTTTTGATAAAAAAATGTTAAAAAGTCGATCGTAATGACTCTGATTCTTCTTTATTTCTGCACAATACCTCATTCTTGTGTGTACGTCATTCCTTTTTTTTGTACATACATCATTCCCTTCTCTTGTGTGTACGTCATTCCCGACCTGATCGGGAATCCAATTGGCTATATAGCAAGGTGGATTCCCGCTTTCGCGGGAATGACGTGACCAAAAAAAACGGGAATGGGGTAATTATAAAAAAAACAAGGAGGATAGAATATAAAAAGATCTCTTTCTCTCCCCCACTAGACATATTATATATATTTTTACAAAAAACGGTATATAAATTATTGATGCGAGGTAGAAGGTAGAAGATATAAGGAAAACTGGGTTTTCTCGATTTTTTGTACAAGAGGCGCTAACAAAAGGTTGTCACAAAATAGACAATTTGTCGTATACCCTATCAGAAAGATGTGGTCTTTAATGTTTGAGAAAGGCAAGGAAGTCTCGGAAAGGAACTCATATTTTTCATAGGGAAAACATCCCCCGTGAACGATTTGGCGTTTCCGCAAAAGGACTTTACAAAAAAGCGGTTATGGATTAGCTTTAGCTGTTCGCAGTGGACTGTCCAAAATTGTCTTGTATTTGTCACTCAAATGCTTAAGGTCAATGAAAGTTACCGTGTGGAGACACGGAACCTTCTTGTGTTTGCTGTAAGCAGACACGTCACATCGTCCGTCTGTGAGATGGACACCCTGCAGGATTGTAGGGGTTGGCTGTGAGCCAAAACAAAACTTTTACATTGTATTTTATTCGCACACATGAAAAATTTTAAGAAATTGTTCTCTATGGCTGCTATTGTAGCTATCGTTGGAACATTCGCACCAGTGGCAACTCTTGGAGCTGCTACATACAGCGAAGAATTAGAAGGTGCATATGATTATGCATACAATAATGGAATCACTACTATGTCTTCTATTGATAACGCAGACATGTATGGTTCTTTGACAAGAATAGCAATGGCTAAGATGATGGCTAACTATGCTGTCGAAGTATTGGGAAAGACTCCTGATACAACTAAAGAATGTTCTTTCCCAGATGTATCAGAAGAGTTAGATGCTCAATATGATAATGGTGTAACTAAAGCTTGCCAATTGGGACTTATGGGAGTTGGAATCGACAACTTCAATCCAAATGGACTCGTTACTAGAGCTGAATTTGGAACAGTTCTTTCTAGAGCTCTTTATGGTGATGCAAACAATGGAGGTACTCCATACTATGCAGATCACTTAGCTGCTCTTAAGGACGCTGGTATCATGAATAACATCGACAATCCTTCTATGCTTGAAGTAAGAGGATATGTTATGTTGATGATGCAGAGAGCTGATACTACTCCATCTATCTGTGAATTACCAGAAAACGTAGTTGCTTGCTGACTCGAATTGGATACTTGTCCAGCTGAGTGTGCAAATGTAACTCCAGTTGTTCCTGGATTTGTAACAGTTAGTGCTGTTGGTTCTATGTCTACTCAAAATGTAGCAAAAAATGCAGTAGACAAGAATATAGGTAAAATTAAGATTACTGCTGGAGAAAATGATTCAACTGTATCATCTGTTGTTATTAAACATTCAGGTCTTGGTAATGATGGTGATATAGAGAATATTAAACTTTCTCTTAATGGTGTTGATGCTACAAACGAAAGAAACATAAGCTCATCTACACATACAGCTACACTTAGATTTACTCCTGCTCTTGAACTCAAGGCTGGATCATCTATGACATTTGATGTGTTGGTTAGCCTTTCTGGTGCTGAAAACAACAGACACGATTTTGCTGTTCAATCAGTAAATGTAGTTAACGGAACTGCTGCAGGTCTTCCTTTCGATCTTGGATCACTTCTTACAACTTCTTATGCTGTTGGAGTTATTACTACAGATATTGTTGGAGGATTTAATATAAAAGCAGGAGATCTTCAACAAACAATATTTACTCTTCAGCTTACACCAAACAAGGCTGCAAATGTTAATGGATTCACTATCACAAAGGATGCTGGTGAAGACTTTACAAAAGTAGTTACAAACGTTAAAGCATATTACAATGATGTAGTTGTTTGAAACGTAGTAGTTGAAAATGAAAAATTAGTTGTAAATGGTCTTGATATTGATCGTTTAAATTCAGAATCAGCAACCATTTATCTTAAGGCTGATGGTATCTATATTGGAACAAATGGTAATCTTACATGATCTATCGCTGTAAATGATGTAGTTGCTTTCGAAAAAAATACAAACGAAGCAATGAGAAGTACTTCAGATGCTGGCGTTCCTCTTAATGTAGGCAAGGTAGATATGACATTGACAAAAATGTCTACAGGATCAACTACAGTAGCTCCTGGAACAAGCAGCGTAGAACTTCTTAATGTTAAACTATCTGCTAATAGTGAGTTTGAAGTATCTAAATTTTACATCAACTTCCTGACTGGTCAATTAAATTTAGCTAGTTTTGTTGATGGTAAAGTTACTGCTTATGTTGATGGTGTAGATTATGAAATTACTACAGGATCAACAACATTTGCTGCAGCAGCAGATAGATTCTTGGTAAATAAAGGTGATTCTGCAATTATCCGTGTTGTTGGTAATTTATTATCTACTGCAACTACAGGAAAAGATTATCAAATGGAATTTGGGGTCACAGAAGTTAAAAATGCTGATAATGGAAATACAATTACTAGCTTAACATTTAAGAAGCCTGGTGATATTGTTACTGTAAATAATGGTACGTTTACTGTATCAAAACCAACTTCTATACCTACAAACAAAACAGTTCTTGAAGGTTCAACTTCAGATATGTTGTACTTTAACATAAAAGCAAGTTCTGAAAACCAAACACTTAAATCAGTTAAAGTAACAAGCACTGTTGGATTTACTGGTTTTGCAACACAAATTGCTCTTATGCAAGGAACTACTGTAGTAGCAACTGAAAATGATGAAGTTGATCTTAGTGGTACAAATTATACTTTTGCTAATTTATCAAGATCACTTATAAAAGATACTTCTGTTCCATTTACTATAAGAGTTACTCTTAAAAATGGAGAAGTTACAAATCTTGGTGCGAAAGTAAAACTTTCTATTGCTGCTCCTACTACAGATATAGTAATTCATCGCTCTGGAACATCAACACCTACAACAACTTCAAGTACTACTATTGTTGGTACTGAATATCAAATCTCAAGTTCTCTTCCAACTATAGCATTTACTGAACAAGTTGATAAAAACACAACTGTTCAATTTGGAAACACATCAAATTATGATGTACAGTTTATTTCAGGAACATTTGAAATGACTGCAAATCGTGATGGTTCTACATTTATAGATTGGATTGGAACTGGTAGATTGCTTGAATCTATTAACGGTAACGTTATTAGTGTAGGAGGTACAATTCCTGGACCAGTTACTTTTGATTTAAGTGGTGTATTGTTGGATAATACAACAGCAGAGCGTATTATTGAATTATATGATCCTGCACACACAGTAACAGATGCAGATTATACACTCACAGCAAAGAGTCTTACATTCAAATATCTCAAGAGAGATAATCATTCTCTTTCTGGAGCTGTTATCACTGAAACTTACAATGTATCTAAGTAATTGGATTATATCGTAAGATAGTCCGCTCCTTGCCCCGATCCGTCGGGGTCAGCGGATACGAAAGAGGCCCCTGTAAGGGGGTCTTTTTCTGTTAATGAAGAAGTGGAATAATTGTTGATTTTTGTCGACAAATGTCTATAAGAGTGCGGCTTTATTTTTGTTACTGTA
>CAZJFP010000012.1:0-38553 GCA_964545415.1 uncultured Candidatus Peribacteria bacterium | reverse complement strand
TGCCGGGGTAGCTCAGCTGGTAGAGCAGTGGTATCGTAAACCAAAGATCGCGGGTTCGAATCCCGTTTCCGGCTAATGATGTCTTTTATATTTATTATCATAATTGTTATGGCGAAAAAAAACAGATTCGTGAAATTTACTATCATCTTTATCTTGGTATTTTTTGTTGTCGTTACTGCATTGTCTATGATCGTTCCGTATATCGGCGGTGGCAAAAATACTCAAGGAACAGGAGAACTGCTGACGGGAGATGCTTCAACTGGAGAAGTGCCTGTTGAACAATCTGTTGATTGAATGGGACTCTAATCCTTTACTTTGTTATCTATAGTGTATGAAACTTATTGTAGAACAATGCCAGAGATACGCTAAAATGCGTGCGCATACAGCTACGCATTTGCTTCATACCGAGCTTGGTAAGATTTTCAAGACTACCAAGCAAGCTGGTTCTCTTGTTGATGAGGATTATCTCAGATTCGACTTTAATGCTGATAGGCTTTTGAGTCCTGAAGAGATTCATGATATCGAAAAAAATATCAATCAGATCATCTATGACGCATACAATGTTGAAGTGAATGAAACTTCTTATGACGAAGCTATCAAGATGTGAGCTAAAGCATTCTTTGAAGACAAATATGGTGATGTCGTTCGTGTAGTGAGGGTATTCAATCATTCCCATGAAATCGTTTCTATAGAACTCTGTGGAGGAACTCATGTGGTAAATACCAAAGATATCGGTTGCTTTGCTATCGTCAGCCAAGAAGCAGTCGCTTCTGGAGTGAAAAGGATCACTGCAGTAGTATGACCCAAAGTCTCTACAAGAATCCATGAAGTGCAAAATATCTTGAATATAACTGTTGAAAAGCTCTGAATAAAAACTCCTACCCAGTTAGCTGATAAGTTGGAGAAGACATTGAAAGAATATGATGAGATGGAAACTGCTCTGGAAAATATGGAAACTATGAGTATCAAAAACATTCTCCAATCAAAAGATTTTTCTTCTGGAAAAGATCTCGATAAGGTATTCCTGATGCCGTCATATATCAATTTCAAGAATATTCTTGCGTGCATGAAATGATTGTTTGAACAAGAAAATGTCTTGATCTACAACAAGGAATGAAATTTCCTTCTTTTGACGAAAACATGAACATCTGCAAAAGATACTGCAGTTAGACTCTGATTGAAATGAGGCGGAAATGATGCCATGGTACAAGGTAGGGATGAAAAGGTTTTATCTGTATTCAAATAATATGATTACTTTCTCTTTAGTGCAGAAAAAAGATATACCTGTACTTGCGGATATTTATGCTCGTGCATTCAATACACAATGAGAAGCCTGGAATAAAAAAACAAGCAAGGCTATCATAGAATATCGGTATGCTAAGAAGATCAAACTCAAGGTCGCATACAAAGGGAAAATTATTTGAGCTTTGTTTTCTGATGTAAAACCGTTGTTTAACGGCAATATATTGAATGATGGGGATATATTCATTGATCCCGAATTCCAGAAACTTTGAATAGGAAGATGGCTTTTTTTGTATGGTATGCAATACGCCAAAAAAAAATTCAATGTCGTAGGATGGGATTTTTATACCTTCAAAAATAGTTTTCAATACAAGCGATATAAGCGTATAGGCTTTTCCCCTTCCAAGAAGCGAGTTATGATGTCTGGTAATATAGATGATGTTCTAAAAAAGATGAAACAGAGATATATGAAATAAATATATGATTTCTTATAGATTTTATCATTTTTTTGTCTGCTATTCTTATGCTTACGTATATTCTGTTTGTTGTCGGTTTTGTATTTTTGATCAAGGGTGCTAATTTTCTCGTCGATGGTTCAGTTTCTCTTGCTAAGAGAGCTAAGATATCTTCTATCGTCATTTGACTCACTATCGTATCTTTCGGTACCTCTATGCCGGAATTGGTAGTCAATCTGTTTGCGAATATTGAAGGTGATACGGGTATAGCTATCGGTAATATACTTTGAAGCAATATTGCTAATGTATTATTGATCCTTTGAGCATCCGCTATCATCTATCCGCTTACCACAAAGAACAATACAAGCCGAAAAGAGATTCCATTGAGTATTCTTGCTGCACTTGTCCTGTGATTCTTGGCCAATGATTTTTTGATAGACGGGAATACTTGGTATTCTTGATTAACGAGGATAGATGGATTGATACTTCTTTGATTTTTTTCTATTTTTATGGTGTATGTATTTTCTATTGCTAGACCTAAGGATGTTGAGGAGATAGCCGATGTCGATGATATCAAAAAGATGAATAAACGGAAATCGTATGGATATATCCTACTTTGACTTATCGGTCTTGCATTGTGAGGAAAACGGATTGTCGATGGTGCTGTATATATCGCTACGGTTTTGGGCGTCAGTCAGTCCTTGATAGGATTGACCATCGTTGCTGTCGGTACTTCTTTGCCGGAATTGGCGACGTCTGTGGTGGCCGCTTATAAAAAAGAGACGGATATCGCTATTGGGAATATCGTAGGATCCAATATTTTCAATATCTTCCGGATACTTTGAGTGAGTGCGATTATTCGTCCTTTGCCTTTCACTACCTGATATACTGTAGATCTGCTTATGACGATAGTTGTGGGTGTGCTGCTATTCTTCGGCTTATTTATCTGAAAGAAACACGTTATCCAAAGATGGGAATGAGTGCTGTTTGTCTTGCTGTATATTGCATATGTCTTGTTTCTGATCTTCGTTAAATGATAGATGTTTAATCAATAACTATACTCATGAAAATCGCTTCACGAAATGTTAATGGAATACGCGCCGTAGTCGGCAAATGATTTTATGATCGAGTGAAACAAGAGGATCCTGATGTTATTTGTTTACAGGAAGTGAAATCGTTTGAGTCCCAATTACCTACAGATTTTCGTTTTCATATGAAAGACTATAATCGGATCCGGCATTCTGGACAAAGACCAGGCTATGCGGGTGTAGCGACCTTATATAAGAAAGATCTGAAGCTTGTTTCATGAATATCGAAATTCGAGTCGATAGAACATTTTCACGAAGACGGTAGGGTAGTCGAGACGAAGTTCC
This sequence comes from uncultured Candidatus Peribacteria bacterium, assembly GCA_964545415.1. Classification (GTDB taxonomy): domain Bacteria; phylum Patescibacteriota; class Gracilibacteria; order Absconditabacterales; family Absconditicoccaceae; genus CAJBLF01. Next base: position 35,483 of record CAZJFP010000012.1, on the reverse strand, counting down.
AGGGATTCACCTTATTGAATGTGTATTTTCCCAATGGCGGAGAAAGAGCTGATGGAACGGAAATGCTTTCGTATAAATTAGAATTCTACAAGCACTTCATCCACTATATCAATAAATTAAGAGATAAAGGCGAGAAGATTATCACGTGCGGTGATTTCAATATCTGCCATCGTGAGATCGATATCGCTAGACCAAAAGAGAATGCTAATTCTATATGATTCCTGCCTATCGAAAGAGCAGAATTGGATACGTTGGAAGAGCAGAATTATGTTGATGTCTTTAGATATTTCTATCCTGACAAAAAGGATAGCTATACACGACGAAGTCATCGAGCCGGTTCTAGAGCAAGGAATGTTTGACGGAGGTTGGATTATTTCCGAGTTTCCAAAAATATCATACCTCATATCAAAAAAATCACCCACGAGACTGCTGTTGGGTGATCTGATCATTGTCCTATAGTGTTAGACCTTAGCTTTTAGCTCTTGGACTTTTTATATTTTATGTGTGTTATCTTCATCTTCTGAAGATGTTTTTTATTCGTTCGAAGAAAAGGAATCCTGTATTTGATGTAGGAGAACCCGCATTGAGATACTCTGAATAAGTTGTGTTGTTGAAAGCGCATGTTGCATATCTGAAGTTTCCTTTCAAGGTGCCGTCGACACATGCTCTAAGTTCTACTTCACATGCTAAATCGACAAATCCACGTGGAGCTTTGTATGCTTTGACGAATTGTCCATGATTGATTTTTTGTCATCGAGGAGCTGAACAACTTTTTTTGGATGGTGTACTTTCTTGTTCCACTTCTGGTTGTGTGGTGACTTGTGTACTGGTAGTTCATCGTGATGTTGTAGGCTCTTTTTCTGGCTGTAATTGTCCTTGGGTGTTGAATTCAGCTCATGAATTCATAGGAGGTTTTGGTTGAATGAGCTCATTGTATGCTTTTTGCTCTTCTTTGGTCATTTCTATTGGTTGGATATATTCGTTTAATATTTTCTGATTGTATGATACTATCTCTGCTTTATTGTATTCGTAAACGATATCGTCTTTGCATGATTCTTGTTTGAATGATCCGCCGAGTATTCCGTTCATACATACTCTTTTTTCTATATTACAGATAGTGTTGACGTCTTTTCTTTGTTCGTATGCTAAAATGAAATCTTTGTTCTTTACTTTTTCTCCCCATGGCGCTATACAGTCCAATGATCATGTAGAGGTGATTCATGTCTTTTGTTGCACTCATGTGCTTATAATATTTCCTGTATAGCGTTGTCCGCTGTTGTTAATGAGATCATCGAAGAGGTCCTCCAATTCATTTGGATTGACTAAAGTATCTATATTGTCACTCGTGGTTGTTGTGTCTGTTGATCATGTTCACAATTGTCATTGATATACTTCTTGTCCTTGTTCATCTTCAAACAGATAATCTCGTTGAGTATTCGGTGCGTTGTGCAAAAATTCTTCATCCATATTCCGTACAAATTGGAGCGGCGTGGTCTCTGTTCTTTGAAATATCATAACCATAGCGAAAAAAAGAATGACAAGTCCGCTAAGGATTTTTTTCATTCCTTGTTTGCTTATGTTTTTGATGTGTTTTTTGATGTGCTTCATAGTGTTTTTTTGCCTATTTCTAAAGTATTCTAATTATAACTTTAAAAAAAATCCTGTCAACTTTCATTGACATAATTATTTGACTTTTTGTTTATATATTATCTAGATATTACTCCTGATCCGATACATTCATCGTCCTTGTATGCTACTATGGTTTGTCCTGGAGCGATAGCTCGTTGTTTATGCGTAAAATCTACTATGATATTTTTGTCTTTATCTTGTTTGAGTATAGCATCTTGCGGTTCTTGCCTGTATCTGATTTTTGCGGTGATTTTTGCTGGTAGCTTTTCTGGTTTTCCTATTCGATGCCATCCTGTTGTCGTTATTTTTTTTCCGAACAATGCTGTATCTTCTTTTTCACCGACAACTACAATATTTTTTTGTACGTCGGTAGAAATGACATATGCTTTGAAGGGGAGTTTGAGCCCATGTCTTTGTCCTATGGTAAAAAAATACGCTCCATCATGTTTGCCTACGATATGTCATTGCATATCCACAATATCTCCTTCTTTTGTTGGTAATTTTTTCAATAGAAATTCCTTGATGGGAATATTCCCAATAAAACATAATCACTGACTATCTTTACGTTCAGCATTGGGCAACCCTATTTTTTTTGCTAATGCTCTGATTTCTGGCTTTGTGTATCCCCCGATAGGAAAGAGCGATTTGCTGAGCTGATATTGATTCAATCCTGCCAGGAAGTATGATTGGTCTTTGTTGTAATCTACTCATCTCAAAAGTTGATAGTTTTTTTTATTATTCATTATTCATCATTCATTTTCCATCTCGCGAATGCGAGCGTAATGTCCTGTAGCGATATAGTCAAATCCAAGCTCCATTGCTTTTTCGAGGAATACGTCGAATTTGATTAGGGTGTTGCACAATACATCAGGATTGGGTGTTATTCCTTGTTGGTATCAATGATAAATATACTCTATGATTTTCTCATTGTATTCTTTTTGCAGATCAAACGAGATAATCTCTATTCACAAAAATGTAGCAACCTTGATGGCTTCTTCTGCATCTGCATATGTAGTACAATTGCCGCTATCTGAGACATAATTTTTCATAAATCATGCAGTGACTTCATATCCTTGCTGCTTTAGAAGGTATGCTGCGATAGCTGAATCTACTCCTCATGATAAACCTATTAGGACTTTTTTCAAAATATATTAGTATAAAGCTTAAAGCTAAAAACTGAAAGCCTAAAATATTTCTTAGGCTATGATATGTATTATTTTTTTGTTTTCAATGTAAATAAAATACCCTGTCACGAGGACAGAGTATTTCTTGTTTTTTGTTTTTTTAAAAAGACTATTTTTTCTTAGCAGTCTTTTTAGCAACTGGTTTTTTAGCAGCTGGTTTTTTAGCAGCAGGTTTTTTAGCAGGAGCTTTTTTAGCAACCTTCTTAGCAACCTTCTTAACAACCTTCTTTACAGCTTTCTTAACAACCTTCTTAGCAGCTGGTTTTTTAACAGCTGGTTTTTTCTTTGCTACCATTTGTGGTATATAATAAGAGATAAAATGCCAGGTAGAAATTTAACCATTGAAAGCTAAATTTTCCTTGCTACAATTTTTATATGTAAGGAAATAAAAAAAGCAAACATAACGACAATTTTTTTTAAAAAATGGTATTTGTTTTTTTTGGCTTCTCATCTAATAAAAAACCGTATTCTAAAAAAATTCAGTTTACATATCAAATTTAATATATAAATAATGTTATTATTTCTCTATTTTTTCTTAGGAGGTACCACATCTTTCTCATCGAAATTCTTATGTAGACATTTTTTTGTTTTTTGTGAGAAATCCTAGATAAGAACTGTTAAAAAATGATTATGAAAAAGTCAATATGGCGATATTTTTTGTGTGCTATGATTGTCTTGGATTTTTTCTTTGAATCATGATGCATGCATCATGGATACATTCTATGGAATTTTTTTTGCAAAAATCTATCGCTGCATCGCTTTGTGCTCATGGTTGCATCCAAACATTTTGTATGTTTAGCTTTTTTGTTTCTTCCAATACTTTTTCTGTCACTGCAGGAGGTGTTACAAAAATAACGACATCGATTTTTTTCTCTGTAGCGGAAAGACTAGGGTGGACCTTTGCTCCCAGTATCTCTTTCTCGTTTGGGTTGATAGGCAAAACGTGATATCATCCTTCCAAGAGATCCTTGAAAACTTTATATCCATATTTTTCTTCATTGTTGGATGCACCGACGACGGCATAGAGAAAATTTTTGTTGATCATTTTGGAAAATTGAAAGATTGAAAGATTGAATTGTGATATATTCATATAGTTTTCTAAATTCCTTGCAAGGATGTTTTTTGTGGAATTTTAGCAAGAAATCTGTATATAAAATGTTGTTTATCCTTATAGAACAATGAAAGAGAAAAAGCTTATAGCATTTGATATGTATGATACGTTTGTGTATATACCAAAAGGTCCTAATCCGTATAGGAATGCTTTCGCTCAGTTGTGAATGCATGGATTTTTTTTGAAACAACTTGCTGAAGCTTTGCAGACGACTGATAAGGATATCAAAGATATGATTCCAAAAACCTTTGCTTCGCATCAACGTATTGATGAAATTTTGCTTGATTTGCAATCTGTCATACAGCAACAACTTTCTTCTGCTTCCTTGTATGAGGATTTTCTTCCTATGATAACTTCATTGAAACACCAGTGATATGCTACTGCAGTCATCTCTAACTTGAGCAAGCCCTATAGTTATCCATTATCTCATCTTATTCCTAAGGATACGTTTGATTACAAAGTATTATCATATGAAGTAGGAGCAAAAAAACCTGATAGGAAGATATTCGATCGTCTGAAAGAGATTTCGTGATATGTGTCAGATGAAATGGTTATGGTTGGTGATAATATCATTTCCGACATACAATGAGCGAAGAATGCTGGTATCGATCCTGTTCATATCGATAGATCTTCTGCTGGTATTGTATATCATTCTGATTATGTCTCTATCTCGACACTGAAGCAATTGCTGGATATCTTATAAAAAAAACCGGACGAGATACGTCCGGCAATAAATAGTGTACTTGATTGTATCAATGGTTAGAGACCAGGGAGATCAGCACGGATATCTGCGTCTGTCAATCCTAAATCGTTTAGATCATATTCTGATTCTGCTCTTATCCCTAAGAGTCGGAAAAAGATGGCCTTAGCCATCGATACAATTTTTGTAAGTACCTTCATAGGTTATATAATTATTGGTGTATGATTACATATACTTATTTTCTCGAAAAAATCAATATTAGATGATTTGAGATTTTTTTCTGTTTTTTGATTTTTAACATATACTTATGAAAAATATTTTTATCTAATATCTCCTTTAATAGTCTTTTTCATCTTTGTTATCCGTTCATTGATATCAGGCAATAATCTACTATTTGCTTTCTTGAGTCTGAGGGATACTATTTTGCCTCATCTGCATTTTTTTACTTTTTCTATAAATTCGACATCGGAAATCGGTAGCATATCTGCTCATGTATCTATATATCCTTTGTATCATTGATCTTGCAGTGTTTTTCGTAGTGCGTTTTCTACTGTCCTACTTTGTTCATAAGAAATATCATGTATCTGCGATTTGATATATTCTATACAGTATTCTACATATCCATTGAGATTGTATATCGGCGCAAAGTCAAAAAGTTTCAATTGCCTCTCTCTTTGTTGCTCTTTTTTTAGTTCTACATCTTTTATGATATCGTCAAAATCTCATCGTGTTTCGTATTGATGTGTTATGATTGATTGCTCTTTTGGATCCATTGCTTGGTAGATTTGTTTCAAAAGCATCTTTCCTTCGATTCCTAGAATTTCTCGATATCTGTTTGCATCTAGATCTCATAATCTTTCGCAGTACTTCTCAAATTCATAACTATCTGTCACTAGGTATATCCCTTCAAAGAATTTCTTGAGTTTGTCGTCTGGTTGTCGGCGCCAATGTCCTTTTTCTTTTGGACTTTGTAATGACTCTTTGAAGTGTGCTATCAGATCTTTTATAAAGGTTTTTTTTCGTTCATTCTCTCATATGTTTTTTCGTATATCTATTTCTTCTTGACTGGCATCTTCGCTCAATCGAAAATATCCGGACATTGCTGGAATCTTTTCCAATATTTTTTTTGATTCTTCAGCAAGCTGTTCTATTTTTTCTTTCATGAGCTGTCCGTAATATACACTTTCACTTGAATGTTCTCTTCCTGTTTTTATCTGCAGAAACATTTGAGAGTTGTTCTTATAGATCATTCGGATATGATCGAATAACCCTAATTTGTCCGTATGGCTTCTGATAAGACCTTTTTTTACATTTTTGTTTGTAGTGTAATCCGTGATGAGCTCTGTCGTCATTATACTTGTGTATATTTCTTGCAGACTTCTTTCATCTACAATACAACCTAAATGGTCCATCTTTTTGAATGTTCTGAATATATCTTTGTGTATCTGGTTTGTTATCCTTATATATTCTTTCCCTGTTTTGATATCATCAATCTGTTTTCTTATATTCATGTAGTTGGATTTGTGCGTGAGCATATGATTAGCTTCGTTTCTTCTTTTTTTAGCATAAAATATTTCTTTTCCAAGCGCTTCTAATTGGTCTCTATATGCTGGTGCAGACGCAATGAAATTTTCAAACACTTGGTGCAATTCTTGGATGTGGTCCTTTGGAATATGAGTCATTTTATATTCGTTTTCTGTGCTTTCATTGAAGGCATGTTTGAGACTATGCATGTTCCAATCGTTTTTTTCTAGATAATTGAAATAGATATCCCAGAATTTATTCCCTTTCCCTTCTTCCTTGAATGTCTGTTTTTTATTATTGATTTTTTTCTGGATATCATCAATTTCTTGTATCGCTTGAATTTTTTTTTCTGTTCGTTCTTTTTCTTGCTGTTCTAGGTTCGCCAATTCTTTTTGAAGATATGTACTGATATTTTCTTCTCCTCACGTGGTTTTGTACGTGGATGATGTTATGCATTTTTTGAGATATTCTCTATAGGTATCTATGATTTTGTGGGCTTGAGAAAAATTGCCTTTGGCAAATTCATCCATAGGGAGATGCTCTTTGAAATGATATTTCATATCAATGTTGCAATAGGGGTCTTGTGATTCTCAATAATACATCTACACCTTTATTTATAAATTATATGTCAATACTATAATTTAATTAAAACAAAAAACAACAGATTTACGGTCTGTTGTCTTTGCTGTTGTCTTTATTTTTGTTTATATGACTTGTAAAAATCTCATCTCTATTTTTCTGACTCAGAATTTCGGATTGTGAAATTTTACTATCGCAAGATTGTTCCGTACTTCTAGGACGTATCCGGTTCAGAATAATTTATGTTTTACGGTATCGCCTTCTTCTATGTCTGGTCATTTTGCGGCAGCTTCTCCGCCGAGATCGAATTTTTTCTTCAATTCTTCCGGTATCTCGTCCAAGAATCTGCTTGGCGGATTGTTTTTTGTCTGTCCTCGTGTCATTCTCGAGTGTGCATGGGAAAGGAAGAGGACGTCTTTTGCTCTGGTGACGGCGACGTACATCAGTCTTCTTTCTTCTTCCAATAATTTCGGTTCCATCATCGCGTTTCCCAATGGAAAGACATAATCTTCGAGTCCGCAGACGAAAACAATAGGGAATTCCAATCCTTTGCTTGAGTGAACGGTCATCAATTTCACTGCATCGATATCTCCTTGTTCGTTTTCTGAAATATCAGAAAGTAATGCTACTTCTTCGAGGAATTGTCTGAGTGCATCTTCTCCTTTTTCTACATATTTTTCTGCCATATTGATGATCTGTCCGACGTTTTCGAATTTTTCGTCGGCAGCGGTTTCGCTTCCTTCTTCCTTGATGAGATAGTCTCTATATTTTATCTTTTTGACTAAGGTTTCTATTGTAGCTGACGCCGTGTTGTCTTTCATATATTCTTGGAGTGCGATCATGGTGTGTAGATATTCCTGGATTCCTTTTTTGGCTTGTGGAGTTACTTTGATCGTAGGAGAATCTTGCGCTACCTGAGCAAGGATATCCATGAGCGTGACATTTTGTATGATGGCGTGTTCTTCGAGTCCATCCAAGGTCGTCTTTCAGATTTTTCTGTTGGGAATATTCAAAATCCTTTTGAGTGAGATGCTGTCTGCAGGATTCAAGAGCTGTTTGATGTAGGAGATGATATCTTTGACTTCTTTTCTTTCAAAAAACTTGAACGCTCCGTAGACTTTGTACGGAATCCCTTCTTGCAGAAATAATTGTTCGAAAGGCGATGATTGTGCGTTGGTCCTATATAATATTGCGATATTTCCTCGTGATTTGATCTTATTTCCCTCTTTCATCTTTTTGATCATATCGACGATATTCGCTGCCTCATCCATTTCGCTTCCATGAGAAAAAATAGTGATCTTATCTTCTCCTGTTCTATGAGGAACAATTTCTTTCTGATACTGATTCACGTTGTGCTTGATGATGTGATTGCCTGCTTGGACGATGTGCGGTTTGCTACGATAATTGATCTGCAATTTGAACATCTGGATATCCGGTCGATATTTCTTTACGTTCAAAAAGTTTTCCATAAGTGCTCATCTTCGTCCATAGATACTTTGGAAATCATCTCCGATCATCGTGATATTAGCTCATCATCCGGTCATCATCTTCATGAGTTCGAACTGGATCCAATTCGTATCCTGAGCTTCGTCTACGAGAATGAAGTCGAATTTGTTCTGTCGTTTGGTTAATGTCTCTTTGTTTTTTTTGAAGAGCAGATAGGGGAGCATAAGCAGGTCATCGAAGTCGAGCGAATTGGCTTTTTCGAGGGCTTTTTGGTATTCTTCGTAGATCTGACCCATATGCTGATCGTAGTCGGATTTGCTGCTACTGAGAAACATCTTTGGTTTTATTCCATTGTTTTTTTGTGTGGAGATAAACCCTTTTATTTCGTTCGCTTTGTAGACGTCCTGAAGATTCATTCTTTTGAGGATGTCTTTGATGACTGTTTGCGTTTCATTAGTATCCAATATTCAGAAATTCTTGGTGTATTTTCTCTCTAATTTTTCTATGTCTTCTTTGAGTATCTTCAAAAAGATGCTATGAAAGGTTCCTATCCGCTTGAGTGAAGTAGAAGGTAGAATGTAGGAAGTAGAAGGAGAAGATCATTCTATGCTTTGCAAAAAATCATCGATGCTATCGCCGGCGATTTCTGCTTTTTGTGGAGCTGTGTCTGTTTTGATAGCAGAAATCTCTTCCGAGATTTTGACCAATCTTTCTCTCATCTCATTGGCTGCTTTGTTGGTGAACGTAACTGCTAATACTCTCGTGATAGGAATATGCTTTCCTCGGATGAGGTAGGCAATCTTGTATGTAAGCACTCTTGTCTTTCAGCTTCCTGCACCTGCTATAATGAGCGATGACGTATCGGTGTGAAGTGCGGCTTTGGTCTGTTCTTCGTTCAGTTGTTCTGAAATGTACGTTTTGATATCCATGTTTAGCATTTAGAATGTAGAATTCAGAATATAGAATTCAAAATAAAAAATATGCTTGTTTTTGGGGAGTGTAGTGAAAATGTTCCGTGTTTCAATTTCATTATACATTTTCTCCTTTACAAAAAAAACTTTTGGAAAGAGAGGAAATTTTTTGACAGATATTCTCTAGATTCTTCTATTTTTTCACGATTTGCCTTGTCTATACGATATGATTTCAAACAATATGGGTAATTTGTATTTTGCCTTGTTTTATTATGACAAATGAGTATAGGTATGTTACCTTTTTTCATAGTTTCTTATTTTGTTTAGGGTTGTAATGCGTTTTGAACAGGAGCCTGTCTTTCAGGCTCCTTTTTTCTTTTCTTGATTTTTTTTGGGGAATTGCTATGTTTTGGACCTAAACAAAAAATAATATACCTATGATACACAAAAAAATAACAACTGTGTTTTTGTTGGGACAATATGGCTCTGGTAAAGACACTCATGGATCTTTTATCGCTGAAAAACTTGGTCTTGCTTATCTGAGTTTCAGTGCTTTCCTTTCTCAAGATGATGATGTACGTAAAAAATACATTGAACAAGGTCAATTAGTCCCTGATCCTGATGTATTTCGTCTTCTTGCTTCATCTTCTATGAAAAATGTTCTTTTCAATGGATTTCCTCGAACTCTTGAACAACTGAGATTTGTTCTTCAAAAGTGTCGGATAGAGAATATTGCTATCGTCTATCTTGATGTTGCTGATGAAATAGCTGTCCGACGTATGGAACATCGTGTGATATGTTCGGTCTGTAAAACAGCGACATCGTTACGCAAAGGTCATGTTCTTGGTGGACCTTGTAAGGATCCTCATTGCAAAGGCATATTGCAAAAGCGTCCTGATGACACTCCAAAGAACATCATCAAACGTACTGCTAGTTTCCGTGAAAAGACACTTCCTATTATTGATGAAGCCGAAAAAGCTGGTGTGAGGATTTATCGTATAAAGCTCACGGAAGAACAACCTATTGAAAAAACCCAGGAAATGATCAGGCAATCATTATGTGAATCTGTATCATGGAGCTAGTTTTTTCTTACCCTTTGAGGGTTTCCTGTTTCCCGGGCCCTCTTTTTTAAAAGTCGGAAAAATGCTGCCTCGAAACGAGACAGCACCTATGCCAGTATCTGAATATTTACAACTTATTCCTATGTAAAGAACGGTTACCTGTAGAGGTAGAGTGGGAATAAGGTGTCTTGTATGAGAGATACTATATATATCGTTGGGAAACACAATATTATTCTTTTATGATGAGTTTGTCCTTGTATTGTTCGTACAATTCTTTCACATCTTCCGGTGTTTCGTAATTTGGGAAGAGCGCTTGGTTGAGGTCGATAGCTGTTATGATACTGTCTGCAATGCTATTGTTGGTTTCAATGAGCTTGTTTATTGTTGTCTCTTCAAGTCCATTGTTTTTTAATGTGTTCCTGATTTCATCTTCGGACATGATATGGAATTGCCCTTTTGGTTTTCTTCTGTTTTCGTCATAGATTTTCAATCCATCTTTGATAGCTAATGCTACTTCTCGAGCTGGTTTATCTTCTTGAGAAGGATAGAAAAAATTGTTATTCACTACACAAGAAATATGTTCTTTTTCTGATAATGCGAATATAAATTCGTTCGTTTTTTTTGATTCCGTCGTTTCGTTGTAGTCTTGCGCGATGATTTCCAAAAAGAAATTCTCTTTTCCTATCGTATCTTGGATAAGATGAATAATCTCCACTATCTTGGACTCTTTTTCATCGAGTGTTACCATCTTGCCTAGCCATGAATTAGCTCATCCTGAAATACAAATAATTTCCCTTCAGAATTTTTTCAAGGATTGGAGGTCTATCTTTGGCTTACCTTTGATTCCTTCCTTGTTCGCAAATGACGTCAATTCCATGATGCTTTGATATCCTTCTTTGGTCTTTGCGATAATCACTATATTCCCGACCTGGTTTTCCGGTATGTGCGAATCGATATCCATCACAAATCCCAATTCTACTCCTATGATGGGTTTGATTCCTGCATCTTTCGCTAACTGATAAAATTTTACCATACCGTACATACCGTTGTAGTCGGTAATGGCGATGGTATTCATTCAGAGTTCTTTCGCTTTGTTTATTATAGCGGCAGGTTTCCCTATCGCTTCGAGGAAGGAGAAGGTACTGTGGCCGTGGAGATGAGTAAACATTCTATGTACTTCATATAAAGTATCAGCAGTCTATGTTTTTGTCCTGAGGTTTCAACGGCAAATGGAAAAATATTGGATTTCCGATTGAAAAAACGAGGTTTTTTTCTATGATAATCTGGCTTTATTTTCGTATACGTAGAAATGTATAAGAAAGCTTTGATAACTATAGGTATGTTCGTAGGATGTATATCCTTTGTTTCTGCATATTCACGAAATCTTCCTGGAGTGACTATCATCACTCGTGCTCAATGGGGTGCTAATGAATCTTGGAGATATGCTAGTGAATCCAAGACAGAAAGAGATGCAATTCGTGCAGCCAAGAAAGAGGCTGAAATGGCTCAATTGTTAGAGACTGATATGGATAAATATCTTGAACTCCAAAGACAGGACTATGAAGGGCAAGCAGCTACAGATTATCTTATCAGTGTCACTCCTACAGAACAGACTGTCGAAGAATATCGTGAATCATCAAACGGTAATTATCTTAAATGGCCTGAAAGCATTCATAAAAACAAATCTAAAATCATTATTCATCATACCGCTGATGATAATACTTCTTTATTTACCTGATGAACGGGTGCTGTTATCAAGCAATTGCAGGATATCTACAAATATCATACGCTCACCAAGTGACGATGAGATATCTGATATAACTTTATTATCGATCCGTTTGGCAACATTTATGAAGGAAGAGCATGAGGCGATGGTGTCGTAGCAGCTCATACGAGCTGGAATAATACGCCGAGTGTGGGAATCTCACTGATGGGAAACTTCAATGTTAATGTCCCTACAGATGCTGCTTTGAAATCATTGACTCAACTTACTACTTCTTTGGCAAGAAAATACAAGATTAAACCAAAATCCACTGTCCAATATTTCAAAGCGTCTGATGAGGTTCCTTATCTTGAACCATATACAAATTATGCTATAGCTTGACATACTGATGCTTGAGTAACTGCTTGTCCGGGCACTAATCTGTATGCTTTATTGCCAGAACTGAGAGAACAAGTCAGCAAAAACCTTTCATCAGTATCTTTGGTAAGTACGCCTATGGCAGTCACTAACAAACCTTCTATAAATAGGGGAGTTACTGTTGTCGGATGGTATTACTCTGATCTGATGACTGATACTTTCGAATTGCCTATAAGGTGGCCTGGAGTAACGTCTTGTACGACAAAAGATACCTCAATTCTTATTGATTCATGCGCTTCTGTAGACAATACATTGGTTATATCGATTACCAAAAAATGAGCGAGTGGTCTCAAGACTATTACAGCAACTACTGCTTCATGAAGCAAGACGTTTTCTCTCAATATTATTTGGAAGGATGATATCTCAACTTTGGCTGGTAATGAGAAAACTGCATATATGTCTAGAAAAGGAATTACTGCATCTTCTCAAAATATCTCAAAAATTGCTTCGAAAATTACGGTGGAAGATATATCAACATTAATCAATGCGCCACTTACTATCCTTCTGTATGAACTTAGCATGAATTATCCGAGATATGATGTTGCTTGTGATGGTGGCTGTCGTATCGTTGCAGATGGAAAATCTTACATGTATACCTCTCTTGCTGTAGAAGTAGGCAATGGCTTTATTTATCTCAGACTTCCTGATGTAGAAAATCCTATTTCTGTTCAAGATCTTGAAATCTCTTCCGAGAATGGATGATTGGTAACAGTTGCTAATTATTCGAGAAAATCCTATGGAGGTACGCCATGGAATACCTTTAGATGATCGTTGATACGGCACAAAGAACAGATAAAAAATCTTTCTACATGAACCTATGGGGAACAAGCTGTCGTTATGAACAGGACTACGTTTGATAATTATATGAAAGGAATCGCAGAAACCAGTGATGCAGAGAATAGGAATAAACAGATGATCGTGTTGTTGCTTGCAAAGATGTATACCTTATTTTATATCAATGGTGAAAATACTCATCCATCCATACCTGCAGGAGCAAGTTATCAGGCAATAGACAATCCTGATATGTTCCAGAAGTACGTGGGTGCGTGATGGGAAAAGACCTCTTCTATGTCTGCTTGATTATTGGCTGATATTTCAGATAAGGTTATTTTGTATGATGGATATGTTCCTATCTTACCGTATTTCAGCTGTTCTGCAGGATTCACCCGATCAGCGAAAGAAAAGCGATGATGGAATGATACACCATATCTGCAGTCTAAACTTGATTTTGCTCCATGTTTTGACTTCAACGGTCATGGTGTAGGATTGAGCGGAAAGTGAGCGCAGTATCTCGCTCAACAATGATGGACTGTGAATCAAATATTGCAGTATTATTATCCTGGTGTGATTTTGGAAACAATCAATTAATTGTGAATTACGGATTCTAGAATTTACCTCCTAAATATATTTCTTGTGTACAAAAAAATCCTCAATACGTTGTTCCAATGAACTGCCGATCAGGCATGCGAACATATTCTCGGTCTCTATGACAGGAAGGGTTTCTGTATCGTTGATTATCTCTATTTTGCTAATGTTTCTGGAAAAAAACTTTTTGATGTCCATCATACTTCCTATCCAACTAAAGCGTTTCAAGAAGCCTTGCTTACTGATTACAAATCTATGGATATACCATCTATTCATGCTACGTATCAGCAAGCAATCATTGATGCTGATGTTGTTTTGATCGATGGCATAGCTCTGCAGCTTTTTTATTATCTTGCTAAGAAAAAACGGTTGCCGAATCTGAATGGAACAGATTTTTGTCCGTATTTTCTCTCGTATGCAAAATCGCATATGTCAGATAGGAATGTAAATGTGATCCTGTATGGAACCTATCCTCATCTTCTGGAAAAGACCAAGGATTATCTCCTCAAACAATGATATAATGTTATCTATGCACAGGATTGATATACTAATCTTGATCGGGAAAATGTAAATCTTGCTATGAAAGGCAGAGATGGTGATATCAATATCCTCTTGAATGCAAGAACAACCCCTATCTATCCTATTCAGGAAATCCGAAGCTTGGCCAACAAGAATAAAATTAAGGAATATTGACTTATTGTTTTGAATCAGTGAGGTACGTTTGATTTTTGGGTGGGTGCTCAGACCAGACCCCCTAAGTTCATCAGAAAGATAAGGTTGGAACGGTTACGAAGGCTTATTTCCGATCCTAAGAGAAATATGAAGAAAGTGCTGTCCACACTTGCGCTTTTTACGTATATTTTTGTCTATTTGCTGTTGAAAAAACATTAAGGATATATACACATAATAAAAAATGTGATATTTTTTGATTTTTTAGTTGTTTTACGTGGCGTTTGATGCATCTCAAAGAAAAAAAATTTCTCTATCTTTCCGAAGAACATGTATTCAATTTTGTAGAAGAACTCCATAATGGTATCAAGATGAGAATGTTTGTAGGATTCCAAGGAAATAAATTTTTGGATTTTCAAAAAGACTTGCTTCAGGAGTTTATTGCAGAATTGAAGGATAAAATAAATGAAGACACCTATGATGTCGATGACGTGAAAAATAATTTTGAGGAAGCTTTGCAGAATCTCAATATCAAGCTTAAGGCTTTCGCTGACAAGGTGCGTGATGTAGAATATTTCTGAATCAAGTGATATATTCAGCTCGTAATGGATAATATCCTCATGCTTTCTATGATAGGAGATATGAGCGTCATGATCTTCAGAGATGAAAAACTCCACTATACTCTGACAAATTCTCTCAATGACCAATGAAAGATAGATCTTTTTTCTGATTTTATTGAGGGTGATGTAGAAAGCCATGATCAATTGCTGTACGTGGGTACAAAGATTTCCGATGTGTTCGATCATAATGATTTCAAGGAGATGTCCAGCGTGTTGAGATCAGAGGATACCCATTTGATCAATTTTTTTCAGGAACTTCTCAACGCTAGACTTGATAAACAAGCATTCGGATTTATCTTCCATTATCTCATCACTGGCACGTCAGTAAAAACTCATGAAGAATATATCCAAAAAATCAATCAAAATTCTTTGTTTGAAAAGCTCAAGAAGACGTTGTTCAAAAATAAATATCAGGCCACTGTAGCTATTCTCGGTATTTTTATCCTGTTTATGGTCATCAATCTGCTTTCGCAGGTGTTGAAATCCAATGCTGATACGTTTGTGACTTCAGATGGAGTGACGGTCGATTTGACGATAGAGGATATCAAAAAAGACCTCTTTATGTTCCAAGGCATGGATCCTACTTCTGAAGAGAAGTCCATCAAATACAATGAAATCCTTAGCAAGCTTGATGTACTTCAGAGCAAGGGAAGATGGTTGGAGGATGTTGCACAATTCAGAAAGTTGTTACAGTCGGAATATTACAAAGGCTTCAATATCGTCTATGTAAGCAATATGAACAAATTTGATGATCCTACGTTGGGTACGAAGACCAAAATATTGACCTTTAATACTTCCGAAGCGACTAAGCTCGGTACTGTACAATGACTCTATGTCTACAGAAATATGATTATAGCAGGAACCAAATCCGCTTTGGTATGAGCTCTTGATGATACTATGAGATGATCATTGATTGATTATAACTTTCCATCTACGGATACCCTAAAATGATGTAATATTAACTTGCTCAAGGATGGTATCTATTGTTTTACCAATAACGCAAATATCTATTCCATTACTAAGGAATGATCACAGCCGGTCACCACTACTGATGCTGAACCGTTTACCAAGAACATAGCTGGTGTAGTTACCTATGGTAAAGCAAATCTTTATGTCTTTGAAGATAATTTGAGTGCTGCTGGTAATACTACATTGGTTACGAGATATCGCAATACCTTAGGTTCTCAAACTATTTATCAAGGCTGACAGAAATACTTCCTCAATTCTAATATGACAGGAGTATCTTTTTCTTCATGATTGCTTAATTTCGCTATCGATGGATCGTTTATGACTTGGAATAATGGTAAGTTATATCAATTTTGGAGAAACCCTCCAACAGCATTTACGCTTGATGTCCGTGAAGTAGCTTTGAAATGAGGTGACAAAAAAACAATGCAATATTCCGATGAGGTCAAGGTTATCAGCTCTGTTAATTCCAAATATGTATTCTTGTTTGATAAGGTTAATCAGACCTTTACTGTGTATGAATCTCGTCCTGCAAAAAGTGCTGATGCTTACAATTATGATTTGTACTATGTCTTTATGTTCAAATTCGATCTTGGAACCAATAAGGTCATAGATATAGATATCCCTGATTCTAGTGGAAATAGACCAGAAATGTATATTCTTACTACGGATGGCGTCAATAAGGTTGCCTTGTATGATTTCGTCGATAGTATCAAAGATAACAAAATGCTTAAACAAGTCGAAAATTAATTTCTTTAGGGAATAATAGTAAAAAAAATGAAGAATATATCGTCCAAAGAATTGAGAAATCTTCGGAATGAATTTTGGTTGGCTAAACAGCATGTATATCTTCCTGAGAGTTCTCTTATCGGAGGCAAGGAAAGTACTGCTATGTTTACTATTGCAGGAATGCAACAGCTTATTCCTTATCTTTCTGGAAAAGAACATCCTTTGGGAAAAAGATTATATAATATTCAAAAATGTATCAGGACTGTCGATATCGATGAGGTAGGTGATGCAAGTCATCTTACCCTTTTTGAGATGATGGGAAATCGATCACTTGGTGATTATTTCAAGAAAGAAGCCGTTCAACGAAGTTGGGAATTTCTTGTCGATGTATTGTGATTTGATCCCAAAAAATTGGCAGTGACGGTTTTTGAAGGAGATAAGGACACACCTAGAGATGAAGAGACTGTGTGATATCGAAAAGATGTCGGGATGCCTGAAGAAATGGTTGCATACATGCCTGCAGAAAACAATCGATGGAGTCCTGGGGCTGTTGGTCCTTGCTGACCTGATACTGAGATTTTTTATCGAGTAGGAAAAGAACCATTTCCACCCAAATGATCCACTCCTAAAACTGATGATGACCATCGGTTGGAAATTTGGAACAATGTATTCATGGAATTTTATCGTGATGAAAAATGATTGTTGACGAAATTGAGAAATCAGAATGTTGATACGGGAATGGGGTTCGAAAGAATGGCCAAAATATTACAGGAAAAGGAAACTGTCTTTGATACGGATATCTTTGCTTCATTGATTCATCAGATAGAAATAACGCTCGATATTACTTACAAAGGCAATGAAAGGAGATGTAGAATCATATCTGATCATATCAGGACAGCATTTTATCTCATTTCTCATGCTATCATTCCTTCCAATGAGGGAAGGGGCTATGTCCTCAGAAGGTTGATTAGAAGGATGTATTACAATTTTATGTTATTGAAACCTGTTGCTGAAGATGTTTTTGATTCTTTCATCACCACAATGGTGACTTTTGTGGATGCACTTATGGAAGCTAGAGCTGATACTAAACAGATCAGTACAATACTTGTCAAAGAAGCTCATCAATTTCAAAAAACTATAAGCAACGGGCAAAAATTACTTAATGATCTTATCTGAGAAAAGCATACTACTATAACAGGCAAAGATATTTTCAAACTCTATGATACGTTTGGATTCCCTTTGGAATTGACCAAAGAGATTCTTGAAGAACAATGATTACATCTTGATATTGCGTGATTCGAAAAAGAAATGGAAGCACAGCAACAAAGATCGCGTGCATGATCCAAAGAGATGTTCAAACAATGAATAGATCGAGGTCAATATCTCCAGTGAATAGCTCCTACGATATTTTTGGGATACGATGAACTTGTATCAGAAAAGGTTATCCTCCTTAAGGATTTTGAAGTCCAATGACAGAGGATTCTAGTTTTTGATAAAACGCCGTTTTATGCGGAAAGTTGAGGACAATCTGGTGATACGTGAATGATTGAATTGGATGATGGAAAACAAGTAAACGTCATTCAGGTTCAGAAATATAATTGAGTTTTTCTTCATTTTGTTGAATAATCCTTAGCGTCTTTTGGTAGAAAGGAAATTAATCTATCTTATTGTATTTAGGGAAAAATGTATATACTATCTTATAGAAGGAATCGATCACTTTATCGAGTCCTTTTTCTTGTTTAAGCATCTTTTCGGTCAATATGCCCTCTAACTTGAATATCTCCTGTTCGACTTGTTTGCCGGTTTCTTGGAATTTTGGATCGATGCCAACCTCATTCATAGTCCTGAATTTTCGAAAGAGTTCATTGTATGCTTCATAAAATCTTTTGAAGAGCTGTCCTCATTTTGTCTTGGTCATTCCTTCTATTTTTTCTGCAATATAATCATTGATGATGTGTTGAATCTCTATCTTGTCGTCCGACGAAACGCTCTTGAAGACGGGTCCGAAGACTTCATGATTCTCCAGATCGGAAAAATACGGGATATATCCCCTTTTCTCTTCTATGTTGGTTATGATGCTAGTGATCTGATTTACTTCGTTCTGATTCATACTTTGCTTTGCGATAAAATAATAAAATGTTCAAGTGCTAAAATGCTTAATATTCTATTTTTACCTTTAAAAAAGATTTTTAGTTTTCGCTTTAGATTAGATAATGAATAAAATCCTCATAGGAGGACTTCGACTTTCGGATTGCTTGCAATATACTAATCCTTGGTCGTGTTTCAAGATAACTTCATTATTCGTCTAACGTATGTCTGCGCCTTCTATGTAAAATCATCCATTAAATGTATCCTTCCTTATTTTTCCTACCAATGACACTGGCGTTTTTCCATGACGTTCTATAAATTCTTCTACTTCATTTCATTTTCCTCGGAACATGCTGGTGATTTTTTTTTCTCCGAATGTACCATGGATTTTGAGATGACATTTTCATTTGTTTCCTACTTTCTCTATTTTCTGAATAGCTATATCCTCGAATAGAAATATCGGTTCTTCGTTTCCTTCTCCGAATGGCGCTAATCTGTCTATTTGCGTTAGTGTATGATTATTCCGTTCGTGTTCGTATATTTTTGTATCGACACCTACTGATTTAATCAGATGGTCTTCGGTGATGCGTGCTTCGCAATAGGTATTGAATCTTTCTATGAGATCATCCAGATGTTCCAATTTTACGGTCAGTCCACCCGCTCATCTATGTCATCAGAATCTTTCAAGTATATCTCCATTCTCTTTTAGTAAATCTATTATACTGAAATATTCCGGTCATCTGAGTGAGGCGACTGCTACCTGTTTTTCTTGATCGACCTTCATAATCATGGACGGTTTATTGTATTTTTCTGTGATTCTTCCTGAGACTATTCCTACTATCCCTTCATGAAATTCTTCGTGATAGGCGATGAGCATCTTCTTGTCCAATTCTAACATTGCTTCTGCTTCCTTGAACATACTTTCCTGTATCTGTCTTCTCTCGGTATTTATGTCTTCTAAATTTTCTAAATATTCGAGCTGTTTCTCTCCGGAATAGAGGAGGGCATACAGACTTTCGTAGGGGGACTTGATTCTTCCGCCTGCATTGATTCTCGGTCAAATGATATATCATATGTGATAGGTATCGATATTTCCTTTGATATTCAGATATTCCAAAAATCATTTCAACGATTCAGGGAGATGTTTGCGCGTATTCATGAGCTCTAATCATTTTTTTACGATGACCCTATTTTCACCTATAAGTGGGACGACATCAGCGACGGTTCCTATAGCCACGACCGGTAGGAAATAATTGAAAATTTCATTCCTCTGTTTAGCATTAAATGTTGATTTCGTTAGCATGGCACAGATGAGTTTGAAGCTTACGCCTACGCCAGCCAGTCCCTTGAATGGATAGTTGGGAGAAATCTGTGGATTGACAACTGCTACTGCTTCAGGGATAGCTTCCAGGTCTTGATGATGATCGGTGATGATTAGGTCTATCCCTTGTTCTTTTGCGTAAATAGCTTCCTGTAATGATGCGATACCGTTATCTACGGTGATAATCAGATCTACGTTTTTTTTCTTGATATCGTCGATATGTTCTTTCTTGATGCCGTATCCTTCTTTGATTCTGTCAGGGTATTGAATGCTGACGTTCTTATAATTCAAAAATTTTGTTATGAATTCGTAGAGGATGTAGCTTGAGGTGATGCCGTCAACATCATAATCTCCAAATATCATTATTTTTTCTTTATTTTTCACTGCTTCGATAATTCTCTCTACAGCTTTTTCCATGTCATTCAGCAAAAAAGGGTCTAACCAATAGTCGGAAAGTCTTGGATCCAAAAAAGAGTCGATATCATCATCGATTCATCTTACTTTGAAAAGCCTAGTCAACAGATCTTCGTTGGGATCGTCGTACACTACGTGATAATTCATATTCGCTTATATGTGAGAAGTTTGAAACAAGTTCGGTGTGAGGTGATTGTAGTATTTTAGAAAACAAATACAAATAAAACTTTGTATTTTGCTGGATTTTTGGCTATGACCTACTTTTCTTGCTGGTGGAGTAATGACGAAAAATCTCTTAGTACAAAAAAACACCGGAGGAAATACCTTCAGTGTCTTTCATTGTATTTTATTTGTACACATGACTTTTTAACGAGAGAGTATCGGGATGAGCTTCATACAGCCCACATGCATAATCAACAGAGCTGATTATTGGTGTAGATTTTATAAGAGCCCCGATACTCCCTCTAGGTCTATCTGATCTTATTGGGTATAAGATCTAGATAGTGTTTAAGGAGGAAATACCTCCAACATACTTACCTATACCAAGGGTGTGTAGTGAAGCCTTACGATAAGTAACTATGTTATCATAAGTATACTCCGGATTCATGAATATGCAAAAACTCCGTGGTTTATTCTTTTATTTTTATCTTTTTATTATGGACTTAATAAAAAATATATACCTAATAGTATATAGAGTAGTAGGGTAGGGCGTTTTTGCTAACAAAATGTTATCAGGAGATCTTATCTCGATCTTCCTTGAATTCGTCTCCGTAGTAGATTTCAAATGAAAAATCCGGGAATTCATTCTCGAATTCCTGTCAGCTTATGCCTGCTTTGTAGAGGAGATGGAAGATAAATTCTTGAGGATCCGGCAATTCCTCTCGGACAGATGGTAGGAATGTCGCTTCCTTATAACCGTATTTGATGACGAGTCCGCAATGCTCTTTTTCTAAGAATTCTAGCAATTCCGTCGAATCAGAGAATTTTTTGTCCATCATGGGTGAAAGTATGGTGATACCAATATTTATCCTATTGTTTTCTATCTCATACATGGTCAATTGTTTGAATCTTGGGTCCTGAAACGCGGCGTTTTTGGCATTTGCTATAATATCGTTAGCAAGTTTTGTATGAGGGATGATAGTGCCTATACATCCTTTAAGCTCGTTATCCATCTTAAGTGTCACAAAGCATGCCCTTTTCTGTAAAAACTGTTCGTCGTCGAGCTTTACCTTGTTGGGATCTCCAAGTCCGAACTCTTCCAGGATGGAAGCCTTGGCGAGCTGGAGGCAGGTTTTATGGAAAGCGTCCATACGATGATGTTAATGGTAAATGACTGATCCGTATCCTACGACACGGGACTTATCTCACGCAGTATCTCAGCTATTCAGATATTTCAGCAATTCCGGCTTCCGTTTCGCTTTGATGGCTATTTCGGTCAATGCTAATCGTGGGTGGATGCCGCAAGCATCGGCTTCGTTGACGATCTTGGTGATATCTTTTTCTATGAAGTCGTTTAATGTATCTTCATCCGTTTTGACGGCATTGCTGTATTCCATGAAATGACTCAAATCAGAACTAACAATAAAGAACATTTCTTTTTTTTTCGAGAGTTCGAATAAAATATCGCCGACCTGGATCGGATTCACGTTTCAAAAAATTAATGGTAGAATCTTATATTTTCCTGTCGCGATGTATTGCAAGAAGGGGAGCTGCACTTCGTAGGAATGTTCCTGATCGAAAGCAGCCGGCACGAAGGAGAAAGTATCAGGATATTGGTTGATTAATTTTTTTCCTAATTCCATATCGGTATCTATGGTTCCCAAGGGTGTCTCGAATTTGTCGAATACTCCTACGGATACGCCTTCGAAATATTCGTAGTGGCTTGGCGCGAGGATGACGAAGGTGGAAATTTGAAATTTGGAATTTGAAATTTTAAATTTCAAATATTCTTGAAGGATTGTGTATGAGTAAGCAGCGACTTGGCCGGAATAGATGTACCCGGCATGAGGAGCTACGATAGCTTTTAGGTCCTTTATCTCTTTGTCTATTTTTACGTTAGCGAAAAAACTGTCGAGCAGAGAAAGTAATTTTGTTTTGTCGGAAGGATAGAATGCTCCCGCGACGTTGGATGATTTGATCATGTTGTATATATATTTATGTTCACATATTTTTCAATGCATAAAAAAAAGAGGCGGATTATCCGCCTCCTGGCATTATCTGCCATGTCTTTTTACGATTGTTTTGAAGATTTCCTGGATCATTTCATCATCACTTTCCCATTTATTGATTGATAATAACCATTTGGCATTGTTTGCTGGAGTCTCAAAATATTTTTTCCAGTTTTTAAATAGACCGAAGATTATTTTGGATTCTTCCCCTTGGAACGCTACCAAGAGTTTGGGATTCTTTTTGTGGATGAATGTTCCTTTGAGGATCTTATCTTCCAATATCTTTAGTCCTGTCTCGGGCTCTACGATACCATCTGATACGGATCCTTTGGGTATTGTAATCGTTATCGATTCAAACCCTAACTTTTGTAAGAATGATAATTCCATATTTTTGCATTTTATTTTTTCTCTCTATATTTATATTAACCTCTATGTCAATGTTTATTGGCTAGGTGATTACACTAGTCCTTGTTTAGTTATTATTTTCCTAATTTGATTTTAAGATTGTCTATCATATCCTTGGACATAGCATTCAAATTATATTCCGGTTTCCGATTCCGATCTTTTTGAGCGACGCTGTCATCGATAGATGCTGGCCGGGAGTCAGCTATTTTCTGTCTGAAGTCAGGTGCGTATGTGCAGGTCAATCCTGGAATGAATGTACGTACGTTCTCTTCCAGTTCTTTGGCTGAAAACGAGAAGGCTGTCAGATTATAGCTTGTATGGATTTTTATAGCAGAAGTATCTGCTTCCATGATATCGATAGTCGCTTTGACAGCGTCTGGCATATACATCATAGGAAGCGTTGTTTCTTCGTTCACGAAGAATTCGTAAGATCATTTTTCTATCGCATCGTAGTATATGGCGACTGCGTAATCTGTCGTTCCGCCTCCTGGTAAAGTCTTTCGGCTTATGATTCCTGGATATCTCAAACTTCTTGTATCTAAACCGTATTTTTCATAATAATACTGGCATAATAATTCTCCTGTGACTTTGGTGACTCCGTACATGGTTGTCGGATCCATAGGAGTGAATTGCG
This sequence comes from uncultured Candidatus Peribacteria bacterium, assembly GCA_964545415.1. GTDB lineage: Bacteria > Patescibacteriota > Gracilibacteria > Absconditabacterales > Absconditicoccaceae > CAJBLF01. The sequence goes on along the minus strand of CAZJFP010000012.1, from coordinate 11,819 downwards.
GTGTATCGATTCTAGGCGTGTTTGGTCCGAAAGCTGCGATGGAGCTTGGCCGAAAGAATCTCTTTATCTTATATTCTACAGCAAGATCCAACATGATTTTCAATCCATTGACGTTGATATCTCGTGCAAGATTTGGATCTTTTTCTCCCGTTGCAGATAATACTCCGACGAGATGATAGATAATATCTATATCGTATTTTTGGATGAGTTCTCTCATCCTTTCTTTGTCTGTTACATTTGCGATTTCAAATGGTCATCCTGTCAATAATTCTCCTGTCGGTTTAGTCCTATTCCCTACAGCGATGACATTTTCTCCTCCATGGATTTTTCTCAACGCAGGGACTAATTCTGATCAGATTTGCCCTGTCGCACCGGTTACTAGAATTCTACTCATACGTATAGTGGTAAAATATAAAACCTATTCACATTGCTGCGTGCAGACTTTGAGTGTCTTATTGTTGATTAACGCATCCGCTACTTTCTTGTGAGCGCTTCTGAGTATCCTGCAGAAGGTAGGTGCTGATATCTTCATTTTTTTGGCTGCTGCTATCATCGCTAACTTTTCATGATCCGATAATCTGATCGCTTCGTATTCGTCTAGTCATAAATCAATGATTTCTTTGCTTCATTTAGAGAGTAGAGGACCGAAGAGTTGACAGATTGGCGTACAGGTTATTTTTCTTTCTTTTTTTGTTCTGGCCATTTTAAATTAATTAATAATGAAAAATGAATAATGAAAAATGTAGGAATTGTAAAATCATGGACTATTGTGTCCAATGTGTTAATGAAATATATTTCATAATCAAGAGAATTTATATGTATTTTAAAAACCGAGAAACCTCACATAATATCTATAATGTATCCTTTTCCAGATATAAATAGACAAATGCTGCTTAATTTAGATGTTATGCTGCTATGTCTACTTCTATTTCTGTCTACTCTATGGTATATTCGTTTGATAAGGGTATGCTTATCTCTGATAAAGACTCTGTTTTATACGTAACCTTATTATACTCATGAAATTTTTTACTAAAATTTTTATTGTCGTTTTTGTCGTACTTGGTTTTGCGGGATCGACATTCGCTGCTACGACACCGTCATTGGGAACAGCAGCAAAGTATGGTGTACTTGCAAGTACCTATACCAATATCGCAGCATGAACCATTAACGGAGATGTTGGTTATACAACTCCACCTGTAGCACCTCCAACCATTAATGGTGCAACTGTTACTCCTAAGCCTCCTCAAGCAGGACTTGATCAAGCTACTGCCTTGGGTAATCTTAATAGTCAAGTATGTGATTTCAACTTTGGTGTTGCAACTGATTTGAGTCTTTTACCTCAACCATTAACTCCTGGTGTCTATTGTATAACTGCTGCTGCGTCTATCGGAGTAGGGGGAATTACATTGAATGGTGCTGGAACGTATGTTTTCAGAATCACTGGTACATTAAATACGGTAGCTAATTCTATAATCACCTTAGCTGGTGGTGCTGATGCTTGTGATATATTCTGGACTCCTACCGCTACAACGCTTGGTGCTGATTCCACCTTCAAAGGTACAGTTATTGATGATGCTGGCATCACTGTTGGTAATAATGTAACATGGGAAGGAAGAGCTTTGAATTTCGCCACAACTATTACAACAAATAATGATACTATTACTGTACCTACATGTTCAGTTCCTTCTGGAACCGGTACACTTCATGTTATTAAGAATGTCATCAATTTAGGTGGTGGAACTGCCGTCGCTTCTGATTTTATCATCTCTGTACATACATCAACGGGTGTGTTTGCATGAAGTGGACTATGACTTTGAACACCTGGTACTTCTTATTTGCTTTCTTCAGGGACATATACGGTAACTGAAATTTCAAATTCTGCTTATACTACTACGTTTTCACTTCTTCTTGGTAATTGTCTAAATTTTGCAATTTCCAGTGGTGATGATAAAACATGTACAGTTCTTAATACCTATATTGTTCCAACACCGTCAGGTTGAGGATGATGAGGATGATCATTATTGATTGATGTGTGTCCAGATTGAGATTATTCAACAAGCTACTATGATTGAATATGTTGATTATTGCCTGCTGCAGCTACTCAATCCATCCATATCGTAAAAATTGCAAATCGTTTGACTCCATTTCCTTATGGAGGAGGTGATGTCATATATACCTACGCAGTAACTAATCCTGATACTACTTCTATAAGCGATGTAGTGGTTACTGATGATAAATGTAGTCCGCTTACTGCTATCGGTGGTGATGTTAATCATGATAATTTGCTCGATACTGATGAAGTATGGACATACACGTGTTCAGATTATATTTCAGTTACTACGAGAAATATTGCTACGGTTGTAGGTGAAGCAAATGGTGTTACTATTACTGATACTGATTTTGCTAATATTGTTGTTGAACTTTCTGTTTCTGATACACCGTTTGTTCCTAAACTTCCTAAGACGTGACTTATTGGTATTTCAACATGAAAGCTTGCTCTGCTTGGTGGTATCTTTCTTATCTTTTCATTCTCTTTTGTTGTAGCTCTTAGAAAACGTGATCTCTAATTTATATAATTCTACTATATGAAATTTAAAAAAATATTATTCTGACCACTGTTTTTTGTTAACATCATTATTGTTATGTTTTTTTCATTGCTTGCTTTTTTTCTTGCTTTTGGTCTTCCAGGTCAGGCTTCTTATACAAAAACTATTGTACCTACGAATAGTGAAGTTAAAGAAAAAGTTCGTACATGACTTCCTGTTCGTCTCAAAATTTCAAAACTAAAAATTGATGCTCCTATTAAATATGTCGGTCTTACTCCTGATGGAGCAATGGATGTAAGTAAAAGTCCGAATGATGTAGCTTGGTATACTCTCTGACCGCGTCCTGGAGAGAAAGGTAGCGCGGTTATTGCTGGACATTATGGAAGATGGAAAAACGGTGCAATATCTGTGTTCAATACATTAAATACATTGGTCACGGGTGATAAAATATCTATTGTGGATGATAAAGGGGCAACTATTTCTTTTATAGTGCGTGAAACTAAAATATATAAACTAGATGCTGACGCTTCGAATGTTTTTTACTCAACTGACGGAAAATCACATCTTAATCTTGTTACCTGTATCCAAGATAAAGTTACAAAAAAATATCCCAATCGTTTAGTAGTATTTACTGATAAGGAAATTCTTACTGGTGCTAAATAAAAAATAATTAGATATAAAAAAATCCCCAATTAAGGGGATTTTTTTTATTCTTTTTATAAGGAAATATTCTGTAAGAATACATCATGTCCAGCGACCATTTTGAGGTCTTGGGCTTTTTCTAGGGTCATGGTTTTCACTGATTTTGCATCATCTCCTGCTTTGATTCTTCATGAGGCGATATCTGCTATAAATACGATGGATATGATATGTTCACGTGGATCTCTTTTGGGATCTGTCATAATGCCAGCGAGTTTTCTGATCTTGATATGTACACCCACTTCTTCTTTCATCTCTCTGACAAGCGCTTGTTCTGCACTTTCTCAATATTCTACAAATCCTCCTGGTAATGCGTACCCAAGCGGTGGATTTTTTCTCTGGATGATGACTATCTTTTTCTCTTTGGTTACTAAAATTCCATCGACAGCTACGCTTGGTCCTCTATGTTCATCACGATAATATTTTGCTAATCTCTTGTCTGCTTTCATACTTTTGAGATAAATTATAACTTGACCAGGAACTAGCTCTTTCAATCCTTCCATGTCGTTGATATGGATCATATGTCTGATAGCAGTAGATTTGATGTCTTTGATGATTTTGATAGTACATATCTTGTATGGAGTCTTTTTGAAAATTCCGCTTGTCCGTGGATTGCCACTGATGACTACATCAAATTTGGGAAGATTCTTGATGATATAATTTTTTCGGTCATCATCACTTTCTACGTCCGGTAGAGGATAGATAGTGAATTTTACTCACAATGAATTTAATATTTTGGTTATCATTGTTTTCCTTTCTTCGTAGGTGAACGGATTTTCAGCAGTATGCTCTTTGTTGGAAGATCCTACGCCGATGAGAAATTCAGTTATCCCATATTTTCTGGCTTGTTTAAGGGCATCTATGTGTCCTAGATGAAATGGTTGGAAACGACCGATAAACAGCCCTATTTTTTGATCCATAGAAAAATATTAGGAATAAAGCACTTATAGTATATGTATTCCAGTAAAGTTTACAATGATATCTTTTTTTCTGCCGTATAGGAATTTCAGGCATAATTCCTATAGATAAAAACGACGTTAAAATCCTTTTTTGGATTTTTGGTGTCTTATTTTATTTTTATAGAAAATATGTTATATACATTTATAGAGAGCGAAATTTTGAAATTCTATTATTTGAAATTTTTCTTCTATTCCTTTCTTTTTAAGGAGCTGTAAAAATTGTTCAAAAATTTTTACGGTAGCCATAACATCTCCCATTGCTCTATGTGCGCTTTCATTGGTGATATCGAAATGCTGACATAAAAATTCTAAACGTTTGCTTGGTAATTCTGGCACTAATCTATTGGCCAATTTTCTTGTACATAAGGTATGATTTTCTATGGGTGTATCTAAATGTATGATTCCATTGTGATTGAGAAATCCATAATCAAATGTCGCATTGTGCGCTACGAGAATATGATCTCCCAAAAAATCGAAAAAGTCCGGCAATGCTTGGTCTATCGTCGGAGCGTCTTGTACCATATCGTTGGTTATGCCGGTGAGATGAGTGATGAATGATGGTATGGGAGTCTGTGGGTTTATGAGCGTTTGAAATTTTTTTATTATTTTTTCTCCATCAAACATTACTGCGGCTATTTCTGTTATATGATGCCTGTCTTTGCTGAGTCCAGTAGTCTCGATATCCACTATAACGTAATGCTTACTGTTCATATTAGCATATGATAATTAAATATGTTTTTTTAAAAAATCAGGACCGGAAGGAATTGAACCCTCGACGCGGAGCTTTGGAGACTCCCGCTCTACCACTGAGCTACGGCCCTATTTCTTTTTCACACGACTGCTTTCGAATTCTGAAATCACTTCATTTTATTTGTGCTTTCAGTTTCTCAAGTTGTCGGTACAATTCAATCATCCAAAATAACTGCATTTCATTTGTTCTTTTGGCGATTGATAATGTGTCCAAACGATAAGCCTGATTCTGTATAACGTATAATGTATCTATGCTAGCTTATAGCCAGCGTATTGCACTTTCCCTGCTTTAGCAGGATAAGCTTGCACCAGGTATGGTTTACCACTCGAATCCCTATCAGGGAAACTGAGGAGAGGTAGCGCGCCTAAGCGATCATCCTCGCGTTGCATCTTTTGCTATAAAGGCTAGTTTACGTTTCTGTGGCACTTTCATTTGGTCTTACGACATCCAGCATCCGTGGGATGCTACCTGTTTTTTGGTGTCAGGACTTTCCTCCCTGCTTTAGCAGGGCTATACGGTATTTGGACTTGTGCTTTTTATTGAAATGCTCTGGAAATTCAATTCAATTCTTTTGACTATCTATATGTTCGTTTTTTTTCTGAAAAGCTTGATAAGTTCGAATACCACAAGCCCTGTTATTCCTGCTCCGACAATAATTAATCGATCATATACTGTTAATGGCGTGAAGTCTAAGAATTTGTTAAGCGGTGTATAAATCGCTGCTAATTGCAAAATTATACTAATACCGACAGCTCCCAAAAGATATCTATTTATTTTGAGATTCCGTACGTTGTGAATATCGCTTCTTACAGCAAATGTCATAAATAATTCAAATATTATAGATGAAGTAACAATAACTGTTCTCGCTTTGTCTATTCCTGTGATCTGCAATTCTCTCCAAAAGAGGAATAATGTTACTATCGCTGCTATCAGTGTACTTGGCAAAATAAATTTCCATGACCCACTCAGAATATGTTCATGTTTTGGTCTTGGCTTTCTTTCCATGATTCATTCTTCTGCAGGTTCTGTGCTGAGTGCTAAGGTAGGTAAACTATCAGTTACGAGATTCATCCGTAATATTTGTATAGGTATCATAGGTAATGGTATTCCGATGAGGATACATATTCATAATACAAGTATCTCGTCAAAGTTTACTGCAAGGAGATATTTCACTGCTTTTTTGATATTGTCATAAATGATTCTTCAAAATTCTATTGCGGAAACTATGGATGCAAAATTATCATCCACGAGTATCATATCTGATGCTTCTCTTGCAACATCCGTTCATTTTTTGGACATAGCAACACCAACATTTGCTCATTTAAGTGCAGGGGCATCGTTCACTCCATCACCGGTCATCGCAACCACTTCTCATTTTTTTTGCAGGATTTGCAGAATTTTTACTTTGTGCGATGGATTCACTCTAGCGAAAATATTCACTCCTTCAGGGAGTTCTGAAAAATCTCATAATACATCTAATTCAGCACCGGTCATCGCTTTCCCTTCAATCCCTACAAGTTTTCCTATCGCTAATGCGGTATCTTTGTTGTCACCAGTAATCATAATAACGCTTATTCCTGCTTGTTTGCATAAACGTAACGCATCTTTCGCTTCTTCTCTTGGTGGATCCATGAGACCTATGAGACCTACGAAGATATAGGTTTTAGATTTTCCGTCATTGTATCCCATTCCCAATACTCTGAGCGCTTGGTTAGTCATACTATCCAAATGTTTCTGTATTTCTTGTTTCTTGATTTCCGTCATAGGATGTATTTCTCCGTTTTCTTCATAGGTATTGCACATGGAAAGGATAACCTCCGGCGATCATTTCAGATACCCTATATCATTGTGTATGGTTACCATATATTTGTTTTCTGAGGAAAAAGGTATTTCATCTGTTCTTGCTTTGTTGCTTGTTATCTCCAATGTATTCGCTTTCTCTAAGAGTGCAATTTCTGTCGGATCGCCGATATCAGGAAGATGTGCGTCGTTGCAATGCACAGCGATATTCCAAATCTGTGGATATTTTTTCATATCTTTATTGGTCATTTCCTGTAATGAAAAATATTTTCCATCCACTAACATAGCTACTGCCTCCATGCGGTTTTGAGTTATTGTTCCTGTTTTATCTGTACAGATTACTGTTGTGCTTCATAAGGTTTCAACTGCTTTGAGTTTTCTGATGAGTGCATTCTTTTTGTACATTTTCTGGACACCGATTGCAAGCGTTATGGTAACTACTGCTGGCAGTCATTCTGGTATGGCTGATACTGCGAGGCTAATCGCAACAAATATCATATCTATGAGTGGCTTTCCTTTGATCAATCCGATGATCAGTATTACTATACATATCACTAATGCAATGATTCAGAGAAGTATTCATAATTTTTTCAGTCTTTTTTGGAGAGGAGTTTGTGTGTCTTTGGTCGATTGGACCATTTCCGCTATAGCACCAAGTTCTGTCTGCATTCCTGTCGCGACAACAATTCCTTTCCCTTTCCCTGTGGATGTTATAGTTCCTGTGAATACTATATTTTCTCTTTCTGCTAGTATCGTATTTTGCGGTAATATATTTGTTTGCTTGCTTACTGTCTTGCTTTCTCCTGTCAATATGGATTCATCTACCGTGAGATTTATAGTTTCTATCAATCTGATATCAGCGCTTATCTTGTCTCATGATTCCAAAAATACGATATCTCCTGGCACTAAAAGCGATGCAGGAATAATTATTTCTTTGCCGTCTCTTATGACTTTTGCTGTAGGAGAAGTGAGTTTGCTTAACATGGCGATGGATTTCTCTGCCTTGAATTCTTGGAAAAATCCAAACATTGCATTGAGAAATATGATGGCTCCTATAGCTATAGCATCTGAATATTCATGAAGAACTATACTAAGAATGACTGCTCCTACCAATACGATAACCAGAGGGTCCATGAATTGGCTGAAAAATATCTTTATTGCGGAAAATTTCTTTTTTTTCTGCAGTTGATTGGGTCCGTATTGTTGTAATCTGTTTGCTGCTATTTTTTCAGATAGTCATTGCTCGGAATCTGATTCCAAAGCTGTGACGATATCTTTCCGTTCTTGATTATGATACATGATGTTTACGTATTTTTTATATAAAAAACATATCCATATCATATATATATATTTCTTTTCTAAGGAATCAAATAGTTCTTGCATTTCCTATGTAAATGTGTTATATTGAACTGTCTTTATCCTATAGGATAAATGCGACGTAAAAAATCATTTCATGATTTCCTGCGTCTTATTTATTTTTCATATACTATAGCTATGAAAAAGTACACTGATCCAAAATTTCTTAGACCTATTGCGTGGGTGCTTCTGATTATCTGAGGACTCAATCGAGGATTGCTGGGATTGTTCAATTTCGATGTTGTTGCTCGAATCTTTGGATATGGCTTTTTTGGACGTGTTATCTACACTTTGGTAGGTATCGCTACGGTCTATGTGTTGCTCTATCCAAAACAAGCTTCTCATATGCCACTCAGAAAATAATTTTTTTTGTGCATATATACCATAATAGTATCTGCTTTATATTTTTTTTCGTATTTTTGATTACCGTGGATGATGTTCAGATCGCTATTTCTTGGAAAGCTGTCTTGGCTGATGAATTCGCTAAGCCATATTTTGCAGATATCAAGGAATTCCTGACAAAAGAAAAAGAACAATGACATATTGTCTATCCCAAATGATCCAATATCTTCAATGCTTTCAATCTGACTCCTTTTGATAAAGTCAGAGTCGTGATCCTCGGACAGGATCCTTATCATGGGGAGGGAGAAGCTCATGGACTATGTTTTTCTGTTCAAGATGGCGTAAGACAACCGCCATCGTTAAAAAACATCTTCAAGGAACTTCAAGATGATCTCTGAATTACTCCACCGGTCAGTTGAAACTTAACGAAACGGGCAGAGCAGTGAGTGTTCCTATTAAATGCTAGTCTTACTGTTAGGAAAGACGAACCGAACTCCCATAAGGATATCGGACGGCATACATTTACTGATGCAGTAATTAAAAAAATTTCAGATAAAAAAGATTGAGTCATCTTCTTGTTGCGATGAGCATTTGCCCAAAAAAAGAAAGTACTTATAGACATAAGTAGACATATTGTCTTGGAGGCTCCGCATCCATCACCGTTCAGTGTACATAAAGGATTCTTTGGCTGTAAGCATTTTTCCCAAGTGAATGAAATCTTAAGATGAAGAGGAGAAAAAGAGATTAATCGAGACTTGAAATAAGTTTAGTATTTAGAATCTATAATTGATAATTGAGAGAACTTTTCATCTTTTGCTTGTTAGTATGGAGCTTCCTGATAAGATATATGTCATTGGCTGATTTGGGAGTGGGAAGTCTTTTCTTGCTAACAGAATAAGCAAAATAAAAAATATTCCGTATTTTGATTTGGATGATATCAGATGGGTGAAAAAATATTCACATAAATTGTCTGACAATGAAAGAAAAGATAAATTAGTAGATATTCTTGCATGAAATCACAAACGAATAATCGAGTGATGTGTTATTGATTGGGCAGATGTATGTTATACCTCGGCTGATCTTATTGTCCTTTTAAAGATTCCTTGATATCTCGCTGCTTGGAGGATAATACAAAGATATATATCTCGTTTGCTGTATTGAAAACACGCTTGAACGTTTTTGTGAACACTCTCTCTTATGTACCGAGCATATATGTATTATCAGAAACCGAAAGGGAAATATTCTTTTGATAGACATTTTAAGGATTGTAAAAAATATGCATGAAGGTATATTATTATTCGTGATGCAAAAGAAATCCTTGAATAATCTTGTCAAAAAAAGGTTTGACAAACTCTATAAGAAAAATAGTATAGGTTACTATATACTATTTTTTTATTGCTCTATGATACGGAGAAATGAGCGTTTTGACTTTTGATGCTATAGCTACCAAAGCGTTGGATACTATGGAACATACGGATAAGCATATTTTTTTGACGGGGAAAGCAGGTACGGGAAAATCTACGTTGCTCATGCATTTTTTGGAAACGACCAAAAAAAATATCGTACTTCTTGCTCCTACGGGAGTAGCTGCACTCAATATCTGATGAGCGACGCTTCATTCGTTTTTTTGATTTCCGCCTACGCTTACGCTCAAAAAAGCTAAGCAAGAAGCTAAATTTCAGATAGGAGATCCTAAATTCACTGAACTTGATGCTATCGTGATAGATGAAATCTCTATGGTGAGAGCCGATATGATGGATTGTATTCATGAATTCCTCAAAATCGTCAGGTGATCTGCATTGCCGTTCGGCGGGGTGCAGCTTATTATGATAGGGGATTTGTATCAGTTGCCGCCTGTAGTGACCAAATTTGAAAAAGAGTTTTTCCAAAAAGAATATCCTAGTCCGTATTTTTTCGATGCGAAGATCATGAAGAAAAAATCCTTCGTTATGGAGTTTATCGAGCTCGAAAAAGTCTATCGTCAATCAGATCAGAAATTTATAGATATTCTGAATGCGATTAGGACAAAAACGCTTACCGATACGCATCTGAATTTGCTCAATACTCGTGTGACAGAAGATATTGATATTTCTGATGGAATGGTCTATCTCGCAGGTACCAACACTATCGTCGATACGATCAATCAGATGTATCTTGCTGATATAGATATTCGTGCGGTCAATTTTAAAGCGACTTCCAAAGGAGAAATGCAAGGGAGACAGCTGCCTGCTGACGCAAAACTTGTTTTGAAAAAATGAGCGCAAGTGATGTTTATCGCCAATGATCCTGATGGTCGTCGAGTCAATGGTACCCTAGGTAAGATCACGTTTCTCAAAAAAGACCGTGTTGTCGTACAGATTTATGGAGGAGAGGAAGTGGAGGTATGACTACATACCTGGAGAGTTTCTCAGTACGAATATAATCCGAGCAAAAAACGTTTGGATGTCTTTACTGTCGGTTCATTCACGCAGTTGCCGCTTACGCTTGCTCGAGCCGTAACGATTCATAAGAGTCAATGAAAAACATTTGATAAGGTGATTATCGATTTGAGTTCTGGAATATTCGCTCATGGACAATCGTATGTGGCGTTGAGCCGCTGTCGTACGCTTGAAGGGATTCTTCTCACTACGCAAGTCCATCATAGCCATATCAGATTGGATTATTGTGTCGTCAGATTCATCGCTGAAATGCGTTGTTCTAGACCTGAGCTTTTGTTGTCTACCGAAAAAAAGGTCGCATTATTTTCTCAGGTCATCGCTAAGAAGTGATGTACTTATATGACCTATGTAAAATCTCAAGATACTAGCGCTCGTAGATTATTTGAACCGTATGAAGTCGGTATGATGGAATATGAATGATCCAGTTTCTTATGAGTGAAATGATATTGTCATACGCACAAAGGTGAAAGAGTATTTAGGATAGATAGGATTTTGGAACTGGAAAAAGCGTAAAAATATTATTGTTTTTGTTTTGTACATATATACTATATTTGTATGATGGATTTGAAAGCCGCACTCAAGACAACACCGAAATATATAAAAATTCTCGCAGACGCATGAATCACGTCCGTGAAAGATTTTCTGCAATATTTTCCGAGAGCGTATGAAGATAGGTCGACGATTAGAAATTTGGATGAATTGATATTCAATGAAAAATGAATTACTGCGACGAAAGGAAAAATAGTTGAAAAAAAAATCTATATGAGATGAGGGAGAAGAATTTATGATATCAAATTCGTTGATCCCCTTTGAAATAAGGGATATATCACGATTTTCAACTCCGGATTTATGGCAAGCAAGCTTCATGAGGACAAACGATACATTATCGTAGGGAAACCCGTCATAAAATACAATAAGATTATGTTTT
>CAZJFP010000011.1:0-40130 GCA_964545415.1 uncultured Candidatus Peribacteria bacterium | reverse complement strand
GTATCATCTATGTTCGTTAATAAAAGTGTAACCTTAACCCTGCAACACTTCAAAATTTGACAAAATCGACAAAAAACAATATAATTGAGTATAAGAAGATAGGGTATACAAAAAATCGTATATGAAAAAAAATTGTATCTTCACAACAGGTATATATTACCAAGTACTTTTACCCACTTATGATGTTACCATGAAAAAGCTTTTACTCAGTTTAGGACTCGTAGGAATCTTTTGAGGACTCATTATGCTCGCATCCGCAAGCAGCACAAGCTGCAGAAATGTGGAATTCAGCAATGGGGTCGATGCATGCGTAGATATAGATAACGCAGGAAGAGATCAACGAGAGCTCAGCACCGATCTCGACGGTGGTTCAACATCCAACCTCAGATGCGATCTCATGACGCCGGATTCTGTTCTCAGAAGCATACCGCTCTGTAATGGAGAATTCAACTATGATGGCGACGAACCAGGAAGGATCAAACTTCGGATCAGATACAACAACGAAGCACCTGAAGACCGAGACGGAAAACCAAGTAACAATAGCACACGGACATATCCTCAATGGGTATATGATCGAAACAACGAAGAACGAGCAGAAGATGATTTGAATGATGATGAAGACAACAATACAACAGACAATTTTTACGTAACAGCTTCGCCTGCATCTCCTGATAAAAATGAACGAATAGATATTACCATCAAAGCAAGAGACGGATCTTCTACAGACAAAACATACAGAGGAACAGTACAATTTAAAGTACAAAGATGGGACAATAGTAATGATAAGTGGATAAATGCATCATCTTCTTTATATATATTGGATGAAACATCATACACTTTTAATTCAAACGATAATGGAATCCACAAAATTAACGACCTAGTCAAATTTACCAATGATAATTATGATTATAGATTGTTGGTATATGATGACAATGACGACAACATAGATGGATATAAAGTATTCGATTTTGGTAATGGATATGACGAAGATGATGATGACGAAGAAACAAGTGGTAATACAGACAGTTTTTATCTCACCACCTATGACTCCACACCTAACGTAAATGATCGGGTAAGTCTTACTGTCACTGCAAGAGATGGAAACACCAAAGACACCTCATATAGAGGAACGATTATGTTTGAAATCTACTACAAATCACCTAATGCATCTACATGGACCAAAACCACATCTTCTACCTACTATGAGATGAATACAAGCAAAAGATATCAAGATAGATGATATACTTTCACCTCATCAAACAACGGAGTATTTGAAGAAGTATATTTCATCAAATTCAAGAAACAGGATTACCAATACAAAATCTATGTCTACGACGAAGATGATGAAGATATCGATGGAGAAAAGACATTCACCGTAGGAGAAGGTGACAGCACAACAAACGGCGATACCGATAATTTCTCTATAACCACTGATGATAGTACACCTACGATATCTCAATATATAGATCTCACCGTAAAAGCAAGAGACGGAACAACTACAGACACATCATATAGAGGAACCATACAATTTGAAGTATATTACAAAGCTTCCGGTTCATATACACGAACCAAAACAACATCTTCTACCTACTACACCATGGAAGGAAACTACGAAGACGACGGATATACCTTCACCTCATCAAACAGAGGAACAAAGACATTCAGCAATATCATCAAATTCAAAAAAAACAATTATTCATACAAAGTCATTGTCTATGATGAAGATGATGAAGATATCCAAGGATACAAGACCTTTACGGTAGGAACCGTAAGCAATGATAGCGATGTAGATGGATTCACCGATAGCGAACTCAGGACTTTGGGAACTATTTATGAAGCATGGCCAGATGCTGTCCAGAGATTGGAAGATAGATATCCTAGACTTGAAAATAGTTCAAGACGACAATCCATGGCAGACAACATCTATGATGAAATGGAAAAAGTACTCGAAGATGACGAAAATAGAGAATATGAAGATTTCATGGATTTTTATAATGCGTTCCTTGATCGATACAGATACACCGTAAGTGTAAGATAAAAAGGAGATCTTAGCACAAAAAATAAAGGAGGGGCGGATGATATCCGCCCTTTTTCGTTGAAAGCGAAAACCAAATAGTTAAAACAAACAACGTTTAATCGTTTTGGAAATTATTTGATCTTTATGAAAAAAAAGTGATTCACACTTCTCGAAGTAATTATAGCTGTCACCAGCTTCTTTTTGATATTGGCAGTAATCATAAGTATCTATGGAAAAATGATCAGACTCAAATACAACATCCAAGCAAGGACCAATGTGACACAGGATGCATATTACGCTATAGAGAAAATAAATCTGCTGCTCAAAGATTACACCATAGACTACGAAGAATATTTCAACAGAAAAAACGTCGGTTGCGATAGTTATGCCGAACCGTTCACACGAAATGATACAGGAAACGGATATTGCGATCTCTTCACTGCCTACGGAAATACTAATGCTATCGCAGGACTACCGCCGACACAACAAAGCATCTACTTTTGCAGCTCCATAACAGGCGAAAACAACCCATATACAGTCATCAAAAATCTCCAACTACAAAACGGGGCAGGATGTACAAATACCGGTCAACAATCATTCAGACAATACTTTCGGCAATTCCGGGATGTCAAAAAAGACGTAGATACGGCTCTATGAGCACGAAATGACGATGATGACGAAAATATCATGAAATGACCGATAGCGATCGAAGACGGAGAAAATGTCCAAGAACTCTATCTCATTTCCCAAGACGGAGCATCTAGAATATTCATCAGAAGAAAACTAATGGAAACCGGAGATTTCAACAATGATACCGTATATGGAAGCGGAGATAGTGAAAAACGATACACAATCCAAATGCTCAAACTCAAAGGATTCGATGCAGGCAACAATCATGATTTCAACACCAATACCTCTTCCGGTGTTTATGATGGGAAAATAGATACTCGAGCATGTGATTATGCGCAAGGATTTATCTGCAATGGCAGCGGAATAAGCGACGTTTATTTATGATACAGACTTCCAAAGGACAACGATGACGGTCGGGTCAATCTTTTCCAAAAAAACATCACCATCAGCGACCGGCATATCAAGATATCGCCAAACAGAAACCCATGATATGCGCTAGCACAGACAGAATCTCAGATTAACCCGTATTTCACGATCAATTTTACAAGCAAACTCTACGGAGAAATCCGACAAAAAAGGCTATGAATAGAAAAGATAGATGATTTCCAAATCAACTTGCAGACTACTTTCAATACCAAAAACTTTTACACGAAATAATATCATACCATGAAGACAAGCATCACCAAGCAAGAAGCTGAAGCGCTTATAGAAAAATATCTCACGTCTCCGCACCTCAAACTCCACTCGATAGAGACCGAAGCGGTCATGAGAGGATTAGTAAAAAAGTTAGGAGAGGATGAAGAATTGCGGTGACTCACGTGACTCCTCCACGATCTCGATCTGGATATAATAGGAGAAGATTTAGCACAGCATGGAAAAAAAACCGTAGAAATATTACAGTCAGAAGGATATGATATTCCGGAAATGTTTGAAGCAATACTCGCACATACCGAAGGGATTTTTCCGGAAAATAAAGTCAGAGCAACGAAATTCGATTATGCCCTTGCAGCAGGAGAGAATATCACAGGACTCATCTATGCATATACGCTTATGAGACCAGACAAGAAAATCGAATGAGTGGAAACGAAGTCCATCAAAAAAAGATTGAAAGAACTTCGCTTCGCAGCGAACGTGAACAGGCAATTCATCGCTGATGTGGAAAAAGCTTGAATTACGGTAGATGAATTCTTACAAGTAGCGCTTGATAGCATGAAAGCTATCGCAGACAAAATCTGAGTATAAATAAATAGACGGATTAGACTGGATTTGAGATGGATTAGACCGACTTTGAGACGGATTAGAATCTATCCCATCTAATCTCTCTAATCATTTTAAATAATAGGTATAGCAAATGGAAGAAACCAAAGTAATCGATCACGTCGGAGAACGTGAAATCCGCATCGCCAAAGCGAAAAAAATGAAAGACATGGGCATCATACCCTACGCACAATCTTTTGACAAAAAAGATCTGATTTCCGATATCATAAAAGATTACGAAACCAAGGAACATCGCGATATCGAAATTATCATACCGAACCCTGAAATCCAAGTGAAAACAGCAGGAAGACTGGTGCTCTACCGCTCACATGGAAAATTAGCATTCGCGAAATTATTAGATTCGACCGAACAGATCCAACTCATGTTCCATCGCGACAACTGCAAGATAATTACCCAAGAATGAACAAAAGATATATTGAATGATGGCAGTGAAACAGGAATGACCGCGTACAAATTCATGGAAAAAATTGTTGATGTCGGCGATTTCATCGGTGTGCACGGAGAGGTATTCAAGACACACAAAGGAGAGCTCACGATATTCGTGTCAGAATTCAAATTCTTGGCGAAAGCCGTCAGACCATTGCCGGAAAAATTTCATGGACTCAACGATCAAGAGGAATTGTATAGGAAAAGATATCTCGACCTCACCATGAATCCAGAAACATACAAAAGATTCTTATTGAAATCAAAATTATATCAATCACTCAGAGAATTTTACACGCAAGAAGGATTCGTAGAAATACAGACAAACATTTTATGAAATTCAGCTTCTGGAGCTGCTGCTAGACCATTTGTAACGCATCACAACGATTATGATACAGATGTATTTTTGAGGATTGCATTCGAGACAGGATTGAAAAAAGCGACCGTCGGAAGATTCGAAAAAGTCTTCGAAATCGGACAGGATTTCAGGAACGAAGGATCAGATCCTAGTCATTTACAGGAATTCACTCAAGTAGAACATTACGCAGTCTATCGAAACTATGAAGACAACATGAACTTTACGGAAAAAATGTTCGACTATCTCTTCGAGAATCTGTGACTTTCGAAAAAATTGAACGTCAAAGACAAAGACGGAAATATCAAGGAAGTGGATTTTACGACTCCGCGAAAAAGGATAGACTTCACCAAAGGTATCGAAGAAGCTAGTGGTATCGATATCACAAAATACAACATGGAAGATGCGGATGCGCTCAGAGCGGAAATCCTAGGCAAAGGCATAGAATTCGAAGGAATCCACAAAATGGGTACAACAACGCTCATCGACTATCTCTACAAAAAAGTATTGAGACCAAAGATCATCGGACCGGCATTCATCTACAATTATCCGGTCATCATGCAGCCATTGGCAAGAATATCCGACAAAGATGCCAATATCGTAGAACAGTTCCAATTATTGGTTAATGGCCGAGAAATCTGCAAAGCATATTCCGAGCTCGTCAATCCGATCGAGCAGCAAGAGAACTTTGACAAACAAGCGGAAGCCGCAGCCAAAGGCGATGAAGAAGCGACAGCAAGCGACGATGATTTCGTCACCGCAATGGAATATGGAATGCCGCCGCAATCAGGATTCGGTATGGGAATAGAGAGATTACTAGCGATACTTACAGAACAAGATAACCTCAGAGATGTAGTCTTCTTCCCACTCATGAAGCCAGAAAAAAACGAAGAAGAACCGGAAGCACCAAAGAAAAAATAACAATCAGATAGTTCAAAAAAAAGCTCCCGCAAAACGCGGGAGTTTTTTGTTACAGTGTATAAAGTTTACCACTATCCAAACAATATGCAGAAGCTATACCATAGCCCCACATATGATTGAGGCAGGACTCACAACAGTAATCATGTCCAGTCAAATATACTTTAGCTTCACGGAGATCAGCTCCGACAGCCAAAGCATCAGCGACTGCATTAACTTCCGCATGAGCAAACTGTCTGCAGACATTCTCGCACAACTCATATCCTTCACCAGTAGGGAAATTTTGGCGAGGACATTCAGAGAGATGATCTACATTAATATGGTTCATACCATAGAAACGTTTGCTATTGGTAGTAACAATAAGAACGTACACTGGCCGTTTGAGGCACAACAAATAGGAAGGATATCGATCACGACATCCGGAGATAATACCATTTTTATCAATCATAGGTTTTGATTTTTTTTGAAATTATAGAAATTATCACAAAAAAGTCAAGTTTAGATAAAAAATCTCCAGTGCCTATCTCTCCATTCTAGTGAAGCATACTCAATACCGACACGCGGTGCTGTTTTGATTTTCTTGACGGTAATTCCACTCTCCTCTATCCACAATCACGTTTTTTTATCCGCTTTTTTACCATTGAACTTCTTGGTGATTCACAACTTTTTCGTCAACTTCCCCGGCCCATCAAGTTTTCACATTTCAAATTTTGAATTTCAAATTTCAAATTCCCTGAGTCCTCTTATCAATATCGCCGAAGGATGTTTCCCTGGACCGGTAACGATATTGAGCATATAGTACATACCATAAATCATATATACATACCAATACCCGGGTGTGGAAAACATAGGTGCATTACGATCCGTCTTGCCATGTCTTGCATGACACGCTTCATCATCCTGTCCATCATAGGCTTCCACTTCAGTGATAATATATCTTTTGTCGTTGATCACGAGAAATTTTCCGAGAAGGTCCTTGCAGACGCTCACCGGATCACGATCGAAGAATGAAGTTCAGAGTATCTTAGTTTTCATAAAAGTATAATAAAAAATATTTGTTGTTTTTAAAGCTCAAATACATATCGTTTCATCGTTTATTCGTTTGAGCGTTTAGTCATGATAGTAGGAAACCAAGAGAATAGAGAAACACTCAAAAGATACATCAACATGGTGTTTGCAGGAGACGCAAAAGCGCCTCATTTTATCATCGTTTCATGACCGCAGCACATCGGGAAAACTACGATAATCACTGAAATACTGAAAGAAAAAATGGGAAACTATTTTGTCACGGATGTTTTGCATATCAAAGATTTCAGCGAACAATTGGAGAAAAAAAAGCATACGCTCAAGATAGAATACAAACCTAATACGGAAATTTCCAAAATTCTTCTCAAAGAACAAAATTATGAAGATATCGGTGTTAGAGAGATCAATACGCGAATTCAGCAATCCGCTATAGGAAAGTACAAGATTGTCTTCATAGAGAATATGGAAAGAATGACCAACGAAGCAGCGAACGCATTTTTGAAGACCTGCGAAGAACCGCTTCCAAAAAGACTTATCATAGCTACAACATCGAATCACCTGCAGCTTTTGGAAACCATACTCTCCAGAGCGCTCATGATAAAATTCAATGAATTGAACAACAAAGATCTCATAGAACGGATGAACGACAACAATATGTTCAGCAATGAAGAAGTCAGACAATTAGTGACAAATATGGCTATGGGAAAACCCGGCATTGCACAACGCATGTTTACGCTCACTCAAGAAGATGAAGAATTAGCGAAGACATTGACTGATCTTATCCACAATCTCTCCACAGACAAAAACAAATTCAAAGCGCACGATGCATTAAAAAAAATATACAAATACGGGATTCTGGAAGCATTCATCGATGGACGGATCGCTTACTGCATCAACAACGGCATGGAAGAAAAAGGCCAAAAATGGCTAAAAACCAAAAAGCTTATGAGAACGAATGTAAACATAGAAAACCTTCTCCTCTACTGACTTCTAAATGACTAAAAAATAGACAAAAAATTGCCGAAAGGTAGACGAATAATAGCCAATTTTTTATCGCGAAGCGTTTGTCGCGAGCGTAGTGAGCATTTATCGCGAAGCATTTATCAATGTATAAAATCTGAACATATATCACTGATCCAATTTGAAACAACGAATTTCATTACGATGAAAGACTCGCTCTGTGATCTGTAGGCAAAATATTCGTTCCGAGCCTCATCCAATGAACAGTAGCAGATCTCGAAGAAGGGTCAGAGATTGTTTTTGAGGAAGTAGAAAATAATCAACTGAAAAGTTGTACTGGACTAAAACACTTCATTCAGACTGAATATCAAGGTATTCCTACCTATATTTTCGACAATCACAATCACGCACTTTTCTTTCGATACCGACATACAGCACAATTAAAAACCCCCTTGATAAAGGGGGAAACGAAGGGGGATTTGCAAGAACGAAACAAACCATTTATCTTAATACACATTGATCAACATACAGACACGAAACCAAACAACGCAGAATTTAGAGTTCAGAATTCAGAATGAATTAAAGATTTTGTAAACACAAAAACAAACGTCGGCAACTTCATCACTGCCGCATTGAACAACAACATTATTAGCGAAGTTATTCAGATCAGAAGCGAACACGCACTGCACACTATGCAGCCATTAAACTTTCACGAATATAATTATATCCTCGATATCGATGTAGATTTTTGGGAATGAAAAACAGACGAAGAAATAGAATCTGACTTTGTTATCATCAGGAAGCTCATCGACAACGTTTGCCTTATCACGATAGCAACCTCCCCCTATTTCATGAAACAAAAGAGAGCTATACAGCTTATCAAGAATCTTTTAATATAGATTGACATTTATAAGAAATTAATTATAAAACAAAAAGACAGATAGAGTATCTTTTTCTGTTCAAAACATGCCTATTTACCCTGGGCATACAAAAAATAATCCAAAAACAATGAAAAAAAAATGTATCGACCTCGAAAGTAAACAAGTGATCGCAAACATCCACAAAAGAAGAGAGAAATATGTACTCATCATGAAAATCAGCATGATAATATGGATATTGTTTGCAGGGCTTGCATTGATGAATATATGGTTTATGATACCATATCTCATCATCGGTGTCATAGTAGTAATTTCTATAAAAAAGTATTTTTCAATAGTTGATGAATTGATTAATACTATTGAAATCCTGTATAAAAGGATGGAAATATCTTAATGGTTTTGGCGGAGAATTCTCCGCCTTTTTTCATAAAAAAAGCCCCGGAAACCCGGGGCAAAGGAATTAGTAATCATAATCTTCAAACTCTTCATACAAAGGAAGAAGAAATTTTTTTTCTTTTTTCAATTCATCATAAATCTCAAGATTCTGTTTCGAACGGACAACAGAAGAAAAGATTCGTTTTGATGTGTAATAAGAATGTTTGGGAAGATTCACGACACCAAATCTCAAAATCAACTCTGCTTTGGTATCCAAAACATCATACCCTTCTATAAATCCCAAATAATCTGTTTTGGGCATAAGAAGATAGAGATCGGTGCGGACAATAGCCAGAATTTTTTTAAGATTTTCAACATCCATACGATACTTGGTAAAATCGCTGACATTAGCGGTTATAGAACCACCACTTATATTCGGACGTAAGGTAGTTTGATGCCATGTTACAGTTTTTTTTGCAATAGACTGCAAAAAGGCGAGATTTTTTTCTGCTTGCTGCTGAGCAGCGGTTTTGGTTGTTTTTTCTGTTTTTGGTTTCATATATCTGAGTTTATGTTTTGCTTATTTCCTTATTTTTCCATGCGGAGTACCCTCGGTAAATCCAGCTATCGTCTGTATTCCCACGACTGCTTTATCCGTAAATTCTTGTAACGTATTCGCACCGACATAGGTCATAGCCGAACGAAGTCCAGTCATGAATTCGTCGACAACATCTCCCACGGATTCCATTCCGGATTGGATATATATTTTTGAGGTAGAGATTCCTTCACGGAACATTTGCTTTTGCGCCAATTGAAATTTTGAGACTTTCTGATTCCTTCCAACAACGGCTTTCCTAGATGCCATGCCATAATTCTCTTTGTACATCAAGCCATCTTGATCGTATTTGATATCGCCGACCGACTCAAAAACACCAGCAAACAATGTTCCTATCATCACATGATTGGCTCATGCAGCCAACGCAAGAATCATATCTCTCGGAGATTTTACTCATCCATCAGCCCAAACAAATCATCAGAGTTTTTTAGCTTCTTGAACGCATTTGTAAACAGCAGTAAATTGCGGTCTACCGACTCAAGTCTTCATCCTTGTCGTACACATCGCTCATGGACCGATACCGACTTTGACTCCATTCGCTCCGGCTTCTAATAATGCTCTAGTAGCTTCTGCAGTGATGACATTTCCTGCAATCACGGTAGCTTCATTACCAAATTGCTGTCTGAATTTTTTGACCGTGTCTATCATGGATTTTTGGTATCCATGCGCCGTATCTATAACAAAAGTTCTGATACCGAGTTCGTACAACAGAGCAACTTTTTCGTCAAACGAATTTACTCCCACTGCGACAGCGACATCAAGCCTCCCCTGGGCGTCCAAGGTTGGTTTGTATAATCATCATCTGACCGTATTCTTTTTAGTAAGGATTCATTTCAATATTCATTGATCGTCTACAATCGGTAAGGAAGAAATTCACTTTTCATCCATCAGGTTGAATGCCTCCTCATGAGAGATGCCTATTTTACCTGTAATCAACTGTCCTCTACGGATATCGCCCAATAAGCTGAATTGATCCAATCCTTCCAGATCCTGCGGCTTGAAGATGGCAATCGCTTTTCCTTGGTCATCGATCATGATGACACAATTATGCGCTCTCTTGTGGATAATTCCCAATGCATCTCTGATAGTATTATCAGCTTTTACCGTAATCGGAGTATCATACTGAATATCGGCAGATTTTATGAACATAATGATTCTCTTCAACGTTTCCAAGTCCATATCCTGAGGTAAGACTGCCAATCATCCATAACGCGCCAAAGTCTCCGCAAGTCTCTTTCAGGAAACAGCATTCATATTTGCAGCCACGATAGGGATATGTGTTCAGAAAGGAACCGTAGGCGAAACGTCCATTTCCAGTCTAGATTTTCCATCGAAATAGTTTTGGAACAAAAAGACATCTTCATACGTCAACTCTTCATGTTCATATAATGGATTATTGAATTTCATACTAAAATTTCCTAACAAAAATAAATATTTCTGAAACCATACTATCATTTTGACTCGATTTTACAATATATATTCCTATCAAAAAACCATTTGACATATTATAGACAAAAAAATATAGTACAACCATATCTTTTACCTTTTTACAATCCGTAAAATGAGTGAAGAAAACTATGTACGTCCTAGTCGGGACGAATACTTTATGGAAGTAGCGAAAACCGTAGCCAAGAGAGCAACCTGCGACAGAGGCAGAAGCGGTTGTGTGATAGCAAAAAACAAACAGATTGTCTGTACATGATATGTAGGTTCGCCTCCATGATTAGCGCATTGCGATGAAGTCGGTCATCAATTCAAACAGACGACACATGAAGATGGCAAAGTGACCAATCACTGTGTCAGGACCGTACATGCGGAACAGAATGCTATCTGTCAAGCTGCAAAAATCTGAGTTTCTGTAGACGGTGCAACCTTGTATTGCAAGATGACACCGTGCAGAACCTGTGCCATGCTGATCATCAGTTCAGGGATCAAAAGAGTTGTCGCAGAAAAAAAATACCACGCAGGAACAGAATCCGAAGCAATGTTTAAGGAAGCAGGCATTCAGCTGGAATACTTCGACGAAAGTATAGAAGAATACGCCAATCAATGAGGGAAATAATATGCAATATAAAAAAAAGACGAAATCAGAACGTTTAGACGGGATAGATATACAGCTATCTACTCCGTCTTTGTTAATCTAATCCGTCTTTTTTTATAATTACGTAGTTGTTCATTCTGGTGGAGTCTCTTCTTCAGCTTCTTTTTCTTGATTCATTTTTGCTCTTACCGCGAAAATGATAACAAGGATAACAAAGATACCGACAAGTATTCCCAGGATAATCAAAACGATTTTCAATCGACTACCACCCTTAGCTGAATTCTCAGGTTGTATTTCATCACCGCCCTGTACGACCTTGATATCATTGTCAGGACATGCATCGCTAGCGATAGTATAGAAGGCAAGAATCTTGCACATATTCGGCATAATAACTGCCTGCATATCCAAAGGATCTACTTGATTAGTTTGCACTTCAGCACCCTCAGCAGCAAGATTTTTTTTGATGAGATTGATGATATCTTGAAGTACAGATTTTCTCTTGTCTTGTTGAGTAGCATTTTCTTGGGTTGCGTCAGAGACTACAGATTCAAATTCTTTGAAGAGTCATCCCACATCGACAGCAAGATTTGCAGGAAGGATAGAGAGTATTTCTGCTTTTGCTAATTCATACGTATTTCATCCTCATGCAGCAGCAACAGCCTTATCAGTCAATTGGGTAAAGATATTTTCAAGTTGTATCTTCTGATCATCATTGAGTTTGACATCATGTGTCTCATAAAAATCTTTGACAGAGACTACATTGGATTTGGTATCATTTTGATCGATGAGACCGTCTCTCAACCCTACCATCAGTATTCTGAAATCAGCCATATCGCCTGTGTTTCATACGTCTCACAAGGTATTGATGAAATCATTGATAGCATTGTAGACAAGCTTGGTCTCAGTATCAAGATTCGCTTCAAAATCTAAGAACGAAACCATGAAATCCTTGGAAACCTGTGTAGTATCAGGCTTAGTGTAAAAGATCCTTCAGATGACAGATTCGTATTTAGGTTCATATTTTTTGAGATACAGTTCATTGCAGAGAAAATCTTTATCGTTATCTTTTGTAGCATCGCCATTACTATCAAATGCTATATCCGTATCTACATAACACGTTCATTTGGAATCGTCATATGTAATATAGAACAAGATACTATTATCAAGATTCTTGCCGACATAGAGATCCACTGCACCATTGGCAATGGAAACTGCAGGTATAGAAAGGATATGGAAGTCTCACATATTTTTTGTTCCTGTCGTCATGGTAAGTGTCCATCTCTTATCTGCCTCATTAGCATATTTATCAGCAACATTCATAGAGACAAAATATTTTCCGTAATCAGGATACGTGAAAGTAAACGCATCTCCTGTCTTGGTAACATACGACGGATTCTTTTTGCATTCTACCATACTGAAACAGATGGTTTTGTCAGCAATTTCACCTAAACTCACATCTCTAAAGATAGCAGTTTTCTCAAATGTATCAGACAAAAGCATTGGTTTGAGACCGCTTTTGACAACAATAGTTCATCAAACACCGATACCTTTATATCCTCTATACAAAACTGCGGCTCTCGGCCTATATCCAAATTCATTCGGATCAGTATAGATATGGGTAACACGATCGGATTTGGTAGTCATATCTCGAGTGCCATCACCATCAAAATCGTATTGGATAGTCCTTTCTCTAATAAAATCAGGTCTGTCGGAGATAATCTTGGAGACTACATCGAACGTCACCTCATCTCAGATTTCTGTACTAGCGACATCAGATTTCAAGGTAACCAAAGGAATATCTGGCCTACTAACATCTGGCGGAAAAAACACCAAAGGACCATTACCTATAATATCCTGATTATCCTGACTACCTTCATCGTTGTCATACATCGTTACACCAAACATGAATTCACCAGGGACTCTCGGCAACGAAAAGAATGCATAAGGGATATTTCCTGGAGTGATCTTGGTTTCAATCGATCTGCTAGGATCATCTTTGTAATAATAATATCGTTTGAAATAGGAAATGAAGCCATCAGAATCAATAGCATTGGTAGCACTAACCTTCACAATCAAAGGATCAAACGTATCATTGAAGATATCTTTGGCATTATTTTCTGAGAAACCGATACCAATTTCATTTCCGTATTGAGGGAAAAAGAGTACAAGATTATCAAGTTTAGGCAAAGCATTGACGACCTTAAAATAGATTCTTACTTTGTCGCTTTTGGAAATAGAAGAATCTTCAGCAGTCAGATATATATAGGTACATCACAATTCATTGAATTTATGTTTGAACGCAGATTGTTTGTAAATCTCTCAATTTTGAGGTTGAAAGAAAAATTGCATTCAGAGCTTTTCGCCTTTGGTATTGACGGAAAGTGAAGGATCAACAGTAAAATCAGCGTATCTATCTATTCTATATGCAGGAACCATATTACCTCCTCATTCAGTATCCGAACATTCATCACTCTGAATCTGAATATTTGACATCTTATCGGTGACCGTAAATGCAGCTACCGGATACGTTTTTTCTCCTACAAAAACATTTTTGCTCACTTCGTTTTCCATACCATCAGAGCCCGCAACCTTGAGTACAACCTTGTAGACTCCAGCCTTGGTATAAGTGTGTGCTATCCTATCACTTTGGACAGTTCTCAGATCCTTATCAGCAAAATCCCGTTGATAATTGACAATAGGCTGATTGGATTTTACGACGAAATTCATCGGATTACCTCGTGGAGTAGCGATAGGTACGACGAATATTTCAGGTCTCAAGGTAGATTTTACTTCTATATCTTTTTGCAGTTCTGCGATTTTACCGTAACTGTCTCTTGCAGTGAGCTTGATAGTATGGGTGCCTACCGAATCAAACTGCACTCTAATTTTTTCATTATTGGCTTCCGTATTAACGATCTTGGCAGCGGTAGGATCAGAAAATGATCGTTCATAGGTAAGCGTATCGTATCCGTTAGTCATATCCATATCAGAACTCACAGAAGCATCAAGAATAAACTCCGAAGGATTTTTCCATGCGTTGCTCGGTGTGATAGTGAATTGAGGAATAGGATCCGTAGATTCTGCATAGACGGACAATGCATCCGTATTCGTTTGACCAAGTTCATCCTCTACCGTCAATTTTACGGTATAGACACCAGGTTTCTTGAATTGCTGTTTGATGGATTTTCATTGGAAAGTATCTATTTTATCGCCATTTTCATCGAAGATCTCCCGAGTGAAAAGCTTGAGACTGGAAACGATAGAATACGAAGGTGTCGAATCGAAAGCGAATGTCATAGAGGTATTTCCTTGTTCAGGCTGCTGTTTGATGATAGCGACCGGATCAGAAACCAAGATATAATAGGTCTCTGTAAGTTTATTGGCTTCATTATCTACCGTAGTGAGATCTAGCTTATATTCCCCTTGCCCAGGCAAAACAAGCCTCATAATTGACGGTTTACCATCACCATTTTTGGTATAAGAGAATCATTCTTTGGAAGAGACGGTCCGGATATGAGAGAGAATCTGTCTACCACCCATTGGTAATGTAGCAGAACCATCAAAAATAATGCCTTGTTCAGCTTCCTGGATTCCTATCTTGACCTTATCATCCTTGGTAAGTCTCTGACCATTAGCATACACTACGATATTGGCGGTCTTGGGAGTAACATCGATGGAAATAGTCTTTTCACCGTCAAAAATACCGTTTGTCGCTTGATTGGAGCTTCTGACGGTAAGATGCACTTGATAATTTCCTGGTTCATCAAAGGTTGCATTGACGACAGGTCAGACACCGATAGTCGTATCATTGCCGTCAGTGTCTCTATAATATCGATAATAATTTCTGCTCGGTATGGTATCATTGGAAGGATCTACACTTGATCTGGCGTCAAAAGTCACTGTCAATGGTGCAGGACCTCCTTGTGGAGAGACTTTTGCATTGGCTACGACCGTATATTTGGAATTCACTTTTTTGACGATATCGCTGAACGGCTTGTAGCAATTCGTCATAAACGAAGCAAGCCTCGATTGATAATCGGTACTGACATACGTAGTCAATCCTTGAGTAATATCTAGGCATTGCTGATACGTCACTTTGAATCCAAAATCCTGAGGAAACTTTGGAAATACTACTTGAAAGCTTGCATTGAGCTCAGAGAATTTTGCTTGAGGAACTTGAGACCCGATTTTGGAAGCAGATTCAATTTCGACAAACAGCGTAAGGATTTTATTATAATCCTCCTGTATCTGATAGTTCGCTATATAATCATTAGGGATACTTGCATTGATCTTGCTGATAAGCAGGAGAGCTCACAAAGAAAGCAGCATCAATACAAACTTGGAAAGACTCTTGGAGAACAACGATTTCATGAACATGAATAAGGGATAAATCCGACGTATATAAACCTGATGAAATCCAGAAAATGGAGCCAAAAAATGGCATACGCATACCTTATAGTTATTTTCAGTGCATTTGCAAAAAAAAATGCAAGAGAAATATCATTTGAAAATAGGGAAAAAATACATACAGTAGGGCCACTTTTATCCTTTATGATAAGGATCATGAAAAAACTTCTCACACTATCCATTTTATCATTAATCAGTTTAGGACTCATGGGATGCACAACCGACACCACCATCGAAAAAGGGAATACCATCACGGTAGATTACGTAGGAAAATTACAGGATGGAACTGTATTTGATACAAGCATAGAAAAAATAGCCAAAGAAAGCGGGAAATATTCATCAGGAAGAAATTATGATGAATGACTGACCTTCGTCGCAGGCGCAGGACAGATGATCGCAGGATTCGACCAAGGCGTCATCGGCATGAAAATCGGAGAAACCAAAACCGTAAGCATAGAACCAAAAGACGCATATGGAGAACGAGATCAAGCGAAATTGTTGACTATAAAAAAAGACCAAATCCCTGATGCTGACCAATACAAAGTCGGCATGCAAGTCATGTCTCAGAACGGACAGATATTCAAAGTCTATGAAGTGAAAAAAGACGAAATAGTGTTCGATGCAAATCATGAATTGGCAGGCAAGACCTTGATATTCGATATCACCATCAAAGATATTCAGAAATAAAAATAGATATAGATACCCCCAAAAAAACAAAAAAAAATATTTTTCATATTTAATTTTTTCGTAATCGCGAAAATGTTATACAAAGAACAACCGAAAAACTTCACTCCGAAATTCGAGGTAGTGAGCTGTTTCGTAGAATATAAGGATGAGATACTGCTTCTACTCAGACAGGATCATAAGCCGGAAGGGAATACCTATGGCGTACCCGCAGGCAAAGTAGATGCAGGAGAAACAATCAATCAAGCCATGAAAAGAGAATGATGAGAAGAAACACAGATCGATCTCAACGACGCAGAATACTTCGACAAATTATTCGTGAGATATCCAGACTATGATTTCATCTACCACATGTATTCCAAGAGATTTACCGAAAGACCTGAAGTGAAGATCAATCCAAAAGAGCATAAAAACTATATACGAAAGACACCACAAGAAGCGTTAAAAATGGATCTGATCAGGGATCTTGATGAGTGCATCAAGCTCTTTTACGACGTCAAATAAAAACTCACATAATATAAACTAAAACCAAAAAAAACATGAACATCTTTTTCAAAGAGATCCAAAAATCCTTTGATTTATTGGATCAAAAAAAAGCAAAACAATCCTCTCTTATGACAGCATGGGAATATATGCTAAAAATCGCTAAAAAAAGCGAGCATGAGACAGAGATATGTACTATCAATATCAATCAGGAAGGGAACATTGTGATAGTGATAGCATCAAAAAAAGCTACGCTCACGATCATAGCGAACGATAGTCATATTTCTTATACAGGTACAGGACCACAAAAAGAAGACCAGATCTGTACAATAAACAGTGAAGGCTATTCCGTGCACAATGAAGTATTGGAATGGATCAAAAGAAATTGTAAACAATAACAAAAAAAACATGGACGAGCCAATTATTCCGAAAGAGAGAATCTTTCATGAAGTCAGTCTGAAGCTCACGGAATCATGTACACCGATTGCCTTGGATGGAGAGCTTAGAGAAGTACAAATGCAGACATTCACCGACGAGCAAGAAGGAGCTGAATACATGGATTTCACGCTTACCTACGATCCTACTTGCGAAACAAACAATCATTATGAGATACGCGTATTGAAAGCGAATACCGAAGATATACGCGTCAAGAACCTCCTGTTCCATACGATTCATAATTCATATTATGGTATATTACATGGAACAAACACAAAAAGAATAAAATGGTATATTCTTGTCGTTAAAATATGACGTACAGGCCGGTTTTCCCGGCCTTTTTTTACAAAAGAAAAAAGGCGATTAATAATCGCCCCTACAACATCCCTACAATAATCCATTCCAGCAATACCAACATTCTGAATTCTGAATTCTACATTCTTAATTCTGAATTCTACATTCTGAATTCTGAATTGTATTCAAGTATTCATACAAGGCCTATCATCGCGGCATTGTCCGTAGAATAGATTTTTTTCGTCGGCCTGAGAAAAATTCAATTTTCAATTTTCAATTTTCAATATTCATTCAAGTACTCTCGTAATCTATCATTGCATGATACTCCTCCAGCGAGTCATAAGATCTTTGCACCGAAAGCTATTCACGCACGGACTAATTTTTTGACCATGACTTCGACGACCGATTCCTGAAACTCATAGGCGATATCACATATCAACTCCTCCGGAATTTCTAATTTTCCATCTTTCAATCTTTCAATCTTTCCATTTTCTTCCAATTTCTTCAAAAGAAAAGAAACCTGGGATTTCATTCACGAAAAACTGAATTCGAAGTTCTCCTTGGAAAGGAAGATACGCTTGAATTCTACGTCGCTATTTGGTTTTCCTTGTAAAGCTTTTTCTGAAATTCGTTGTCCTCCAGGATATGGTCCTCACAACATTCTAGCAACCTTATCGAAACACTCCCCCGCGGCATCATCTAAGGTATATCCTACTTTCGCTATTCTATATCATCCAAAATCCCTCCGTTCTAATCATTCTGAATTCTTAATTCTGCATTCTGAATTCGTTACAACGTATATGTCGTTGTGTCAGCCGCTCGCAGTAAGCACGACAAGCGGAAATTGAAGATCAGAGATATTTCTTTCCAATAATAAGGAAAAGAGATGTCCATACACATGATTTACCTGGAGTAACGGTTTAGCAAAATAGCTGGAAAAAAGCGATGCTACCGCTTTGCCGACAACCAACGAACCAGGCAATCACGGATGCGTCGTCACACTGATAAAATCTACATCACGTATTTTGTCCAATCAGATATTTTTGATCACTTCGAGAATCTTTTCTGAGTGAAGTCTAGAAGCTATTTCTGGTACCACACCTCCGTATTGCTGATGATCCTGGATCTGCGAATACGCCAACAACGAGTCAACGAAAAAACTGTTTTCATCAAAACGGACAATTCCTACAGAAGTATCATCACAACTTGTTTCTATGGCCAAAGTCTTGAGCATATATGAAGAAAAAAATTAAGTAAAGTCTGATTGAAGTTCAGGAACGAGTGTATCTTCTACCGTCAATCACTTGGCGATTTTTTTGATGGTCGGAAGTGAAATATAGAGAACAAGAAGATTCAAAGGAATTGCTACGACAAAGAATCGAAGCATAGAAAGCATCCAAACATGCGTTATTGTATATCCTATCACACTCATAGAAACAAGGATCAACACAACTCTCCATCGAATTTTTCGGGAAAACAAGGGATAAATATGTTTTATTTTCCCTACCAAAATAGCTCAAAACATAAACATCAATTCTATAGTCAACTGAGTTATCACTCCTCCAAGCAATCCATATTGAGGAATCATCCAAATTCACAAAGGAACTCCAATACAGATACCAATCAGATTGATGGGAAGTAATATATTTTGTTTATCTACAGAAACAAACATATAATTGTACACTTGTTTGATGAAACTCGCTACGAGCATGATACCGAGAAACGAAAGCACTTGATTGGATCATCGAGAACTCAAGGAAGCAAAGCTTCCGATAAAGGATTTATCAGAAACCAAGAGAATGACTTTATCAGCAAAAAGCCGGAAATTGATTGCTAGAATACCTCCTATTCGGAAGATCAATAACAAAAGATTACCAATGCTTTTGCGTTTGTTCAACAAAGAATAACTAGATATTTTGTGAAGCAATGAATTTCAAAGTGAAGAAGGAATAATCAGCAAAATCTCTATCAACGACAACGCCAAAGCCCGGATTCCCGCATAACTATGTCCACTTGATGTAGGAAAAAACCATCACAGAAACAAAAGCACCAACAACGTATGAAAACTACTGAGATAATACGAGACACCATATTGCCGATTACGACCGATAATATCTTTGGTGAATTTTCGATCGAATTTTATTTTGAGCTTAAGTAGTTTATTGGCACTCAGATGAATCTGTACATTCTGTCCGATAGAGCTAGCTACGACAGAAAACATAATACAAGAGAAAGCAATCAATGAAACCGTACTACCATCAAAGGTCATATCCTTGAAGATGAAGAAGACTACAGGAACCAAGATAGCTATTTGAGAAAGTCTAGCAACAATCAAGGATCGACTAAGTTTATCCATCCTCCAAAAAATCTGCAAAGGCAATTGCTGGATACCCGCATACATGAAACTCGCAGAAAAAATCATACCAAATGGCAATCCTCGCACGAGGTATGGATTGGAGGTATATGCAGGAAGCAAATACGCAACAATAATCGCAACGATGTAGATTACGCTCATGATAATTAATCTCGTACCGACGAATTTTCCATATTCCGATTTGAGCTGCGTATGATTAGGATCCTTTTCTTGTTCTTTGATGGTTCATAAACGTTTGACTGCCAAAACATACAGTCATAAATCAGCCAATGCAGTCCGAATAGCAAAATATTTTAATATCGTAGAATAATCTCCGTATTGTAAAGGTCCTAGATATGGAGTAATAATCTTGATCGTCAAAAACCCAAACAAAGCACTGATAATTCTTCCTATCAGCTGCCATGCTGCATCTTTGATGACTAATCTATGTGATGATGTCGGATTCATAAGAAGTATTACATAAGTCTAAAGTTTCATTTTCCTAGAAAACTTTTCTATTGTTGATTGATTATAATCACCAAGCAATGGAAGATATTGATCAAGTTGAGCAAGAAACATTTGGATATGTTCCAAGGTATCATCGAATGTATAGATCATATGTGTTTTGGAAGTAAGCAAAACAATATTTTTGATTTTTTGGGTTTTCGGATAAATCTCTATAACATAACCGGTAAACGTATTTCGAGGAAAAACCTTGCTTCAAATAAGCAACTCTGTATTCTTGATAGTCATCTTGATGATTTGGTTATTGATGGTAGAATAATAAAAATACCCTCACAACAAGAAAAAAATCAGCACTGCTCATACAACATTATTATTGAGTATCGAAAGAAGGAAAACACTCGCAACGATAACAGCAAACACGAGATATCGAAGTTTACCTCTAGAAAACTTTTCTCCATTGTAGACAAGTACACTCATCAAACTATAATAAATGAATAAAATAGCTAAAAAAATATATATGCAATACATGCCGATTTGCAAGACAGACCTTAAGAAAGAATCTGTTGGATATCATCCCGAGAAAGCTCTTCCAACCTTTTCTTCTTCAATGATTCCGGAATAGCAAAAGATATATCTGATTTTTTCTTGATCATCGTTTGGATCGCCCCCAACGTCTTTCTGCTAAACGGCGCAAACAATTCCAAAAATTCGACGAATCTATTCCAATCAATTCTTAATTCTTCATTCTTAATTCTTAATTCAATTAAGCAACTCTTGACTTTCGGAGCAGGTTTAAAACACTTGGCAGGAACTCACTTGAGATAGCTTACGTCATAAAAAAAGTTGAGTAATCGTCGCAAATAGGATTTTTTCTTCGCATCGGTTTTGATTTTTTGACCAACCTCATCTTGTACCATAAATACTCCCCCAGCATAATTTTGTCACGCCGAAAAAAACTTTCTCAATATCGGAGAGGTAATATAGTAAGGAAGATTACCAACGATCAAGGTCTTTTCAGAATGAAGTTTTTTTTCAGAAAGGAATTTTTCCACATCCACTTCCAAGACATCTCCAAGAATAAATTCTCCATTTTCAATGGTCAATTGTCAATTTTCGTAGAAAGTAGGGTCCATATCCACAACAAAAAAATTATCAGAAACATTCTGAATCAATTTTGTAATAGCTCACTTCCCAGGTCAAATCTCAATCAAAGCTTTACATCACGTTTCATGATACAACGACAAAACCTTATCAGCGATATAACTCCTGACTTTGGCGTCGATGAGAAAATTTTGTCATAAATACGTTCACATATTGCTACAATACATATTTCGAACCCGGGTGCAATTTAAAAAAAATGTCTGGAGAAAACCTCCAGACATCATAACAATAATGAGTTTACTTCTTCACGACCAGATTGGGCTGTATGACATTGATAAACTTGGTCACCCGCTCAGCAATTTCCTGCAATTCATTGGGAGAGAAGTGATGGATGCCGCAGAATTCCTTGGCACGTTTCTTCTTTTCCAAGAGATCAACATCCTGATTGAGTTCAACCAGATCTTTCCAAGAAACCTGATCTGCGGGCACCTTAATTTTATTAGCATCTATCTGATGCTGAAGAAGCAAGATAAGATGCTGTCCTGCATAACTCAGATCACGATGATCGAGCTGCGGAGTTTTTGATACCCGTGCAGCAGAAACATGAAGAGCAACATCAGACTGTGTTGCTTTTTTCTTTCCTTTTTTCCTTAAAGAAAACGGAAATTTTCTTTTTTTTGAGTCAATTTGTACCATACAATGTTTTTTTGGTTTGTGATTTTGTTTTTTGGCGAATTCGCTTGTAAGGAAAAAAACATAAAAGTCAATACTTATAACAAAATAAGAGCATACATCAGCCAAAGTACACGAGATTGACTTTAACAAAAAAATAAATATACAAATAATCAAAGAAAACTAAAAACACAAACATATGTACCAAGACAAAATCATCACTGCAGAAGAAGTGCGCAATAGATCACAGGATGGATTTAAGTTTTCAAAAGCTTATCACCTGACAACAGAACGCATACTAGAAGCAGCAGCTTCCGAAGCAGATATCCTTGATATAGCATGGAATCAGAGAGGGATATCTTTCTGCACAAAAAAAGGAGAACAATGAGACTGCAGCCATTCTATAGGAAAGCAAATCACCAAAGAAGAATTTGACGAAGTAATGGAAGAAGTGAAAAAAGGGTGGAAAGATCTTTTACAACCATATGAAGGAGAGCAAAATAGCTACAAGCTCTTGCTTTATAACATGTAAGAAAAACAAAAAAACGTCGGGAGTATTTCCCGACGTTTTTCTTATTTTTTAAAATTATAATTATTTCAAAGCCGCATGGGCTGCAGCCAATCTTGCGATAGGCACTCTGAATGGAGAGCAGCTGACATATGCCAATCCTACCTTGTGGCAGAATGCGATAGATGCAGGATCTCCTCCGTGTTCACCGCAGATACCGAGTTTGATATCAGGTCTTGTTTTTCTTCCTTTTTCGACTGCCATCTGGACCAATTGTCCGACTCCGTCCGTATCCAATGATTGGAACGGATCTTTTTCGAAGATATTCTGATTAACATATTCCTTGATAAATTTACCCGCATCGTCTCTTGAGAATCCGAGGGTCATCTGAGTCAGATCATTAGTTCCGAATGAGAAGAACTCAGCAGTCTCAGCAACCTTGTCTGCAGTTACTGCACCTCTTGGCACTTCAATCATTGTTCCGAGTTTGTAATCGACTTGTACTCCATATTTATCCATAGTCTCCTTAGCTACTCTTCTAACGATATCAGCATTGAAGTCCAATTCCGCTTTGAATCCTACCAATGGGATCATGATTTCTGGCTTCACATCAACACCCGCTTTCTTGAGTTCGCATGCTGCAGAGATAACTGCTTCTGTTTGCATTTCAGCGATTTCAGGATAGGTGATGACCAATCTACATCCTCTGTGTCCGAGCATTGGATTGAATTCATGCAATGAATCGATTTTCTTCTTCAAGACTTCAAGATCTACGTTCATGATCTGTGAAAGTTCAACAATATCTTTTTCTTCTTGAGGCAAGAACTCATGCAAAGGAGGATCCAAGAATCTGATAGTCACTGGTAATCCTTGCATAGCTTTCAATATTCCGACAAAGTCTTCTTTTTGATAAGGAAGGATTTTTGCCAATGCCTTCTTTCTTCCGTCGACATCATCAGCGAGGATCATCTCTCTCACTGCTCTGATTCTGTCTTCAGCGAAGAACATGTGTTCTGTTCTGCAGAGTCCGATACCTTGCGCACCGAATTTTCTTGCTACTTCAGCGTCATGTGGAGTATCTGCGTTTGTTCTAACCAATAATGTTCTGAAATTGTCAGCCCATGTCATAAGCGTAGCGAAATCTCCGCTCAATTCAGGATCAACAACTGCCAACGCACCATTGAATACTTCACCAGTAGATCCATCCAAAGTAATGATATCTCCTTCGTTCAATACTTTTCCTTTGACAACAACCGTCTTAGCGTGTTCGTCTACGACGATTTCACCAGCTCCAGCGACACAGCATTTTCCCATTCCTCTAGCAACTACGGCAGCATGAGAAGTCATACCTCCTCTAGCGGTCAAGATTCCTTGAGAAGCGACCATACCGATGATATCTTCAGGTGATGTCTCTGTTCTTACGAGAACGACTTTTTTACCTTCTTCGTTCCGATCATGAGCAGCTTGTGCAGTAAAGACAATTTGTCCTACCGCAGCTCCTGGTGATGCAGGAAGTCCTTTAGTCAGCAATTCAGCAGTCTTCTTTGCTGAACCGTCTATTTGCTTGTGAAGCAAGCTATCCAATTGCTCTGGTTTCACTCTCAATACTGCTTCTTTTTCATTGATCAATCCTTCTTTTACCATATCTACTGCCATCTTGATGGCTGCAGCAGCAGTCCTCTTTCCATTTCTTGTCTGAAGGATGTATAATTTACCTTCTTGGATAGTGAACTCCATATCTTGCATATCTCTATAGTGTTTTTCTAGACCATGATAAATGTCTACGAGTTCTTTGTAGCAATCAGGCATCACTCTATCAAGTTCTGCGATTTCCATTGGAGTTCTAATTCCCGCAACCACATCTTCTCCTTGCGCGTTCATCAAGAATTCTCCGTAGAATTTGTTTTCTCCCGTAGATGGATTTCTGGTGAAACATACTCCCGTTCCTGAAGTCTCTCCCATATTTCCGAAGACCATCGCTTGGACGTTTACGGCTGTTCCGAGCAATCCTCTAATGTCATTTAATTTTCTATAGACAATAGCTCTGTCATTGTTCCAAGAACCGAATACCGCATCGATAGACATCTGTAATTGTTCTCTTGGATTGCTAGGGAAATCTTTTCCGGTAGCCTTCTTGATAGCGTCTTTGTACAAAGAAACTACTTTTTGAAGATCTTCTACACCAAGTTCAGTATCTAATTTTACTCACTTAGCATCCTTTACTGATTGCAATGCATGCTCGAAATCATGGTGAGGAACTTCCAATACCACATCACCGAACATCTGCAAAAATCTTCTGTAACTATCTCGTACAAATCTCGCATTTCCTGTCTTTTCGATAAGTCCTTGGACAGATTCGTCGTTCAAACCAAGGTTCAAGATCGTATCCATCATTCCTGGCATAGAATCAGCAGCTCCAGATCTTACAGACACCAACAAAGGATCCTTTGGATCACCGAGTTTCTTGCCCATAACATGTTCGAGCTTCTGAAGTTTTTCTTCGATTTGATCGAGCACTATCTGAGGATAGGTCTTATTGCTCTTGTAGTAGAGATCACACGTCTCTGTCGTGATAGTGAATCCGCTTGGAATAGGCAATCCCATTTCCACCATTTCAGCTAGATTCTTTCCTTTACCTCCGAGGATATCCTTCCCGAGGCCTTTCGCTTCACCGAAAAAGTACACGTACTTTTTCCCTTTTTTTCAGAATAGACACATAAGTTGTACTATTATATAAATAAAAATTTTGCTGTAAAAAAAATTTGGCACCTCATCATATAGTATTCCCGAAATTTTTCAAGAACAAAAAAAGAAGAAATCCGCACACACCACATCACCTCATTCCGGCCCGTCATCCCGGCGTTAAGTTTTGCAGCCGGGATCTGGCCGGAATCCATACTAAGTCCCTAAGCAAACTGGATTCCGGTTGCAACCAACAAGACCGGAATGAGGCACACGAGGGTAAGAGTTTGGATTCCGGATTTCTTGTTTGACATAAAAAACAAGATTAGTAGTATCAACTCTGATTTATTTAATAACTCATCCCATGACACAAAAAAGAACACCTAAACTCTGACGCCGAATACTGCTCATCCTCCTCATCCTCTGCATCTACCTTTTCACGAAAAAGATTTCTCTCGACACCAAAGTAACGATCGAATCAGGAGAAAATGTCGGCAAGATTTTCAACGAACTCAGCACAATAGAACAATTGCGTATGAAGATCTATCTTTTCACCCATAGAGATATTTCATTTTCCAAGCTCGAAGCAGGAAGTTACACGTTCAGCGGAAGCTATACGAAGTCGGAATTAGTCCAACAGATCTTGAAAGGATCAGAAAAAGATTATCTTCGTCTGACTATTCTTGAAGGACGATCCATCTACGATATCGATGAAGCGCTGGCAAGAAAAAACTACATCACCGGAGGTGAATTCATCGCTTACGTCACCGATACAAACATCATAGCTCAGCTTCAAAAAAATTACGCATTTTTGGAAAATTCTGCACTCTGAATTCTAAATTCTGAATTAAAAACCCTTGAGGGATTTTTGTACCCCGATACCTATAATGTAGATAAGAATAAAGCATTGATCCCACAATTAGTCAGCAAGCAATTGCAGACATTCAACACAAGAGTACGAAGCAAACTCAGTAATCCGACAGATTTTTACACAACTATGATCCTCGCAAGTGTCGTAGAAAAAGAAGAAAGGAACAATGAGAACAAGCCGACCGTCGCAGGAATTTTCCTCAAAAGATTGGAGATCTGAATGAAGATCGATGCAGACATCACCCTCTGCTACGGACTCAAGACTTCATATACCAACTGCACCCCTGCAGTCATCGGAAGAAATGTTGGTGATGCAAATAATAAATACAACACCAGAGCGGTAAGATGATTACCACCGACAACAATTTGCAATCCAACCCGAGAAAGCATCAACGCCGTAGTGAATCCGCAGAGTTCGAATTATTTGTACTATTTACACGATATGGAAGGAAATATCCATTACGGAAGTACGTTAGAGGAACATAATGCGAATAAGGTGAAGTATCTGCAGTAATATTTATTCCTTAATATACATATGAAAAAAGCGATAAAAATTATATTGATCGTCATAGGCGCTATAGTCCTGCTCAATGTACTTTTTTTCATTTTTCGCATCTGTCCGCCGCAAGGACCATGGCCGACACCACCTCGATGCACGATAGGGATAGAAGTCCGCGAGCCGAAAATCGGATATATCGATAACCTATGATGCTTCCCGGAAGATTGCACCGCCCTACCTCCGGGGATGAAAGAACTTTGCGAGGATTTCTCGAAATGAACTATCAATCGGCCGCCGGAATGCAATGAAATGAGAGATAAAAATTGCCAAAAACTCTGTGAAAGAGAAAAAAAGGAAGCGAAGATGATAGCAGAAATGGGCATACCATTCGAACCGAAGGAACTCAACTATATCACAGATACATTTTCTCCGACAGACAAAAAACTGATATTCTGAATAGGGATGCATGATATCCGAGGAAATATCTGTTATGCAGCAGATCTCCGGAAAGGATGCGAGAATAGCCTCAAACATATCTCGTCATCATTCAACAGAGCGAAATCCATAGGAAGCACATTACTCCTCGTGACAGACTTCAGCGTCCTGAAAAAAGACCTTTCGATGGGAAGACCGCATCCGATGGCAGGCGCTCACGAAATCAGCGAAGCGGAATTGAAGACCATGGTCAGTACCGCAAAGAAATATGGGCAGCAGATGATGCTGATCACCAATCTCTACGACGGAGAAGATGATGCAAGGAATGCCATAGATTATCAGAGAGCGAGCGATGAGACCATCAAAGCATTGTTCTCCGGACGGAAAGCGATCATTTCAGAGAACGCAGGGAAAGCGGAAAACGCAGGAGTCGATTATTTCATCATCAATGCACGCGATATCCAGCTCGATTATTTCGACAGCAAGAGACCGCTATTGAATACAGAATATGCAGAGATCACCAAAGCGATCAAAGAGAAATATCATGGAAAGCTTTGTTACCGAGGTAATATAGGCATGTTGACAGACCAAAGGATGACATTTCTGGATGATATCGATTGCGTCATCGAAGATCGAGGCATCAGCAATATCATGAAAAATGCAAAAGAGGACGTAAATTCGTTGGAAAATGCGCGAGGAACCTATCTCTCACAAAGCGATTTCGGCAAATTAGCGGACAAGGAAGTATTTATCATGGCATTAGTGCCAAGCTATGATGGGGCCATACGCCAAGGTCGGATAGAACCAGGGATAGGATATGCTTCAGGTCAGTATACGAGAGATCGGAAAGAACAGGCATTAGTCTACGAAGCGCTCTTCCGTGCAATCTATCAGAA
This sequence comes from uncultured Candidatus Peribacteria bacterium, assembly GCA_964545415.1. GTDB lineage: Bacteria > Patescibacteriota > Gracilibacteria > Absconditabacterales > Absconditicoccaceae > CAJBLF01. Next base: position 11,829 of record CAZJFP010000011.1, on the reverse strand, counting down.
CAAAGCAAAGCACATCGACGGTATCATCGCATATGGATATCGATGGACAGATACCATCCACCCGGATGATAAGATGGCAAACGGACTCGGACATTCGATCAGAGGCAAGGATGCTGAACAGGTATTCTATAAACGATCGAAGATATTCAATCAGCAATAAGTTTTATTGGATTATCACATACCATGCCAGCAAAAAAAACACCGACAAAAAAGACTGCAAAAGTCACCGCTAATTTTACAGCAAACGTCCCTGAAGAAGTGATCGAATGTTGCCAAGGATGCGAATGTGGAAACGACAAAAAACGGCACAAAAAATCCACTCCAGGAAGTTTCTATGTTCTAGGAATGATTGGAGCAGCCATCTACTACATCAGTGTTGCTACCAGTTTTTGGATAGGCGTTCTTGGACTTTTAAAAGCATTTGTCCGGCCAGTATTCCTCATCCACGGATTATTGAAGTTTCTAGCCATATAAAAAAAACACAGAAGAATAGTAACTACGCAAAAGTAGTTATTTTGGTATACTAAAAAAAACAAAAAAAAATTGTAATTACCTGTCAAATAAGTATATCAGACAGACTTTATTTTATAAATATATATACATGAAAAAGAACATTTGGGTACTAGGGACACTGGGAATATGCTTATTGACTATAGCTGGATGTGGAGTGTCTCCTACACAAAGAGAAGGAACAGAAGACCAATCCAATGAAAAAACATCAGAAGTAGACGTTGCTGAATGTATCAAATGATGTGATATACTCTACAATGAAGAAAACGGAAAATTATCCTGCAAAGAGATGTGTAACGCAGCAAACAAACTAACTTCTGATGATATCGGAGATTGCAATGATCTAGCCAACACAGATACTATGATTACCAAGGATATGTGCATCCAGGGAAAAGCTATAGACATGAAAAAACCGGAATATTGCGAAAAGATTGAAGACGCCTTGATCAAAGATACCTGTTATACGAATCTAGCAGGAGAGATGGAAGACACATCGCTCTGTGAAAAAGTAAGCAATGGATTGATGAAATTAGGCTGTGAAGATACAGGAGTAGAAGAACAAAGCGAAGAATAATTCAACAAAAAAATACAAACCCAAAAAAGTCTCAGACAACATCCTGAGGCTTTTTCTTATAAAAAGGTTTCTATCAAAAACTACAATGTATAAACTGTGTTCAAGATTGTTTTTTTAGGCAAATACAGTTGATTTTCATTCTCAAAAACATACCTACTATATAACAACGTTTTGTCGTTTCTTTGTTTTACTGTTTCATCGTTTTTTCATGGCAAAAAGGATACTTCTAATGATGAGAAGGAATAGCATGACCCTCTTGGGAGCAGCAGTTTTAGCTTCAGGGATTTTCTATGTCGTCAACAATCCAGATACGTTTACCGCAAGCATCCTCTCATTGCAAGAACAGGAATTCATCGAAGAAAAATGACGAGATATCGCTTACAAAACCGATAACGGATATGTAGATATTTTTTTGGCAGAAAATAGGGAAACACCACAACAAATAGATTTTACCGTAAGTTTTGACAAGGACACCATCACGATAGATCCTGAGAATCTCAGCGGACAAGGAACACGGACCTACAACACTCCAGACGAAAATAATATAATCATCACTATGACAACGACAAATATCATCAAGAGTGAAAGTTTGATCATGCTACCATTCACCGGAGAAAACACAGACATTCTCTTAAGTGAAGCGCTAATTGACGGAAAATGATCATCTATAGGATCATTAAATGAAATCAATGTGCATTCCAAATAATATTTTATCTTTCATCATAGATCAATGAAATTTCCACGCAAGATATTGATAGCAAGCATATTGGCGATAGGGTTACTCGGAGGTGTATTCGTAGCCAACCAAGTGCGAGCTGCCGATCCTGACGCATTCGTCGTAGAAGTCACTCCAAGCTCGTTCGACGTCAATGAAGCAGTAGATATTACGATAAAAGCAGTACAAGCGAATGGAACGGTGGTCAAAGACTATCTAGGTGATGTCTTCATCGAAATAGAAGGCATTGTAGATACTGCAGATTATACGGTACCAAGCGATGGACTGTACACCTTCCAAGCGGAAGATCAAGGAGTAAAACTTTTCTCCAAAGGATTAGCCATCAAAAAATCAGGCAACTTTACCGTCAAAGTATCCGACATTATCAATGACACCATTATAGGACAAAAGACCGTGATTGTAGGAAACGTAGAAACCCATAATGCAGCAGAGACTATCACACTCATTTCACCGGTTCCTGGAGGAATAGAAAAAAATAGCATAGCCAACGTCATGGCAAACGCACCAGCACTCCCCAACGCGCCATACCAAATCTACATCAACAACAATATGGTTTCTCAAGGCATGACAACAGCAAATGGAGACATCAGTGCATATGTCAGTGGAATCACCGAATGAGACAATATTCTTCAAATAAAGATACTGAATGCATCCAACGAAACGATCGGAGAATCAGAAATCATCAATTTCACGTATCAACCCATCAAAGATGGCGTCTTCAATAGCATAACTATCTCGCCAATCGGAGTGATCAAGCAAGGGCAAAAAGCAAGCTTTACCGTAAAGAGCAGCGATAGCGTAACATCAGCTCAGATTAAGTTAAGCGATGGAAAATCCATTCCTATGGACAAACAATGAGCAGGGACATTCACCAAAGATATCGTATTGGATACCAAAGGCAACCTGCAAGTTGATGTAGATCTCATCGTGCTTGGCCAGACCAAACAGTATACCGGTGTAGCTACAATCGTCGTAGAGGAAGGCATAGGCATAGGCAAGATAAGGATGTATTCGGACAGCATCGACAAGACAAAACTGAATGTAACATGGGAAAGTATAGGTGATGCTTCCAAATTCATGATCGACTATGGAACAAGCAAAAACAATCTTGCATCATCCACAATCGTAGAGACAGAAGAGATCATAATAGAAAATCTAGAAATCGGCGCAACATATTATTTTCAAATCACACCACTCGATACCAATGGAAATCCTATAGGGACACCATCAGAGATTACGGAAGCGACTATCGGAGAAGAAGCTAGTTGTGTTGTCGTAGGGATCAAAGTGAGTACAGGTCAGATCTGAGACAAATATTATCTTGTACGAAGTGCTGTAAACAATGTAGAAAAATACATCATCTACAGATCAGATTTTGAAGCGGCAGAATCAGCACAAATGCAAAAGATCGGAGAAACAACAGGCACGATGTTTGAATATCCATTCAATCCGAACCCAGCATCCCATCAATACAAATATGCATACTATCTTGTCGAAGCGGTCTGTAAAGATGGAACGAATCTCAAGATCGATAACGCAAAAAAAATCGTCGTAGGACCAGCAGAAAACATTATGCTCATCATTCTGATAAGCCTCTTCGGCTATATCACATACAAACTCTACGGCTATTCCAAAAACTAATTTAAAATCAAAAGAATATAGTCCATTCCAGTAATCCAACATTATTCATTATTAATTGTTCATTATTCATTAAATTTAGTCTTTTGAAATAAAAGTATGGATATCAAAAAAAAATATAATCATTTTTCCATAGAATCCGAATTCCTCAAAAAAAACTATTTTCAGAAACTCTTTGCAACCAAAAAAAACGCAACAAAACGAGAAACAGTCATCACACAGCTGCCGACGATGATATCCAAAGATACCTCATTACACTCAGTGAGCGGACTCATCAAAGAAAGCGTAATAGCGACCTATAAAATCATGAAGGGAATAAAAACCAATTTACTCCCTATATTTGATACAGAAAACAAGGATCTCAAGACCGAAAGCTATGCAAACCTCCTCACCAAGGCAGGGATATTTTTTGGAATCGATACCGATAACATTGTCTATTCAGAAAGGAATACCAACTTTGTAAGAAATCTGTTCGTAGAACTCGTTAATGACGGACGTATCTACGAAGACTGCTCTATCAACTATCGAAGCATCAATGAACAAAAAACGCTCGGAACCGATGAATTACAGCAAAAAAAAATGAACGTAAAACAATACAATCTCAGATATTTCGTAGATACCAAAAATATTTCACTCATAGTACCGACAATACAACCGGAGACTATTTTCGCCGATGTAGCATTGGCAGTGCATCCAGATGACAAGAGATACAAGAAGCTGATCAAAAACAAAGTCATCATACCGATCATCAACAAGACGATACCGATCATCGGAGACGAATCAGTGGATCCCATGAAAGGCACGGGAATCATCAGAATCACCCCAGCCCATGATGCAAAATCGCTCACAATAGCCAAAAATCACGGCTTAAAAATAGACAAATTTGCTATCGACAAAAGCTGATGTTTCACCAAATGCGCAGGTGATTTCTCTGGAAAAGAGGCAAAAGAATTCGTAAAGAACATCGTAAAGAATCTCGACGACATTCACAATCTCGAATCTACCAAACATATAGAAGCCGATATTGCAATACACAAAAAGACAGGAGAAAAAGCACGGCCGCTTTTATGCAACCAGCTCTTCATCAAAATAGACGAAGATATACATACCGTCACGTCAGCCATCCAAGAAAAGAGATTGGAGATTATACCTGAACACTTCAAAGAAAAGATAATAGAGACTGCACAAGATATCAAATATCGACCGGTAACCAAGGAAGACTCCAAAGGATATTGCTTACCGTTCCGAAAAGATAAGGAAGGAAAAAATTATTTCATATCAGACAACGAGCTCATCAATCTCCCGACCAAAAAAACAAAAAACAAACTCATGGTATTATCGCTTATTATCTTCAATCTCGTCGTAGACAGACGCCTCAGACAACATTTCAGCATCGAGGAATGTATCGATGTTTTGTTGGGAAAAAGCCGTACAGGAGAACAAAATACATTGGAAACATATATTGAACTCTTCAGTGAAACGCTTCCGAGAGGATATAGCAAGGAATTGAATGAACTCAAGAAAATGGTCGAATATACAGAAAAAGACCAAAGTCCTGGAAAGGGAAAAGGCATAAGCAACTTCGAGAAATTTTCGATATCGCTTACAGGATTCCTCGACAGATCAGTAGCAATCACGAGCAAAAGAAAAGGATTCTACAGCCTAGAAATAGATACACTAGTCCCAAACAGAGAAGGTCTGACCCAACAAAAAGAGAAAATAGAAGAAACATTAGGTAATGCGCTCATCCTGATAAAAATGATGGAAGCATTCAACGATAAAAAAAGAGAGCCGCAAAAGATATTCTGCATACAAGAGCAGAAAATCATGGAACTGCTCAAGACTATCATCATAGGAGAGAATATTCAAGGGAAAATGCTTTTTGATGCATGTTATGTACAAGAGCATCACGCATCGACAAAAAAAAGCAAAGAAACATTCAAAGAAATGATCAAAGCATTCTGAACAGATTGTACAAGAATGTACGCAATCAATCCGGATCAAGAAATAAGCGACTATGAACAATTCATCAATAAGCTCCGAAACGCCTCCAGATACGTAGGACAACACCTCTACGAAAAGAAATGAACGAAGAAAATATCAGATTTTGGACAATTGAGCAGCTCTATAGAAAAAAAAGCCAATACACTCAATGAATTTGAGCTACGGAGCATCTACAAGATCACAGAGTTGCAAAAAGAATATGAAGAAGCATTAACAAAAAATGACATCAGCGATATTATGCAAAGAATCATCCATACGACAAAAAAAGATTTTTGCGATAAATATTTAGAAGTCCAAAAATATCAAGATAGCGAAAATAGCAACAAAGTGATGCTGCGATGCTTATGAAGCATCATAAAGATGTTTCATCCATTCATTCCGTTTGTGACTCAACAGATACGAGAATTTCTATGATTGGAATGAGCGATACTCACCCAAAAGATGACAGAAAACATGAAAGATATCACAAAAAACTACAAAACACAGCTTTTCATGGATATCATAGATAAATTCTTAGCGATGAAAGATAAATATAAATATGCAAAACATGAAGAAGTGGATATTTGTTTTTTTGCTCCGCTAGATTTCTTGCAATACCTAAGGAAACAAGAAAAAACGCTCTCAAAACTGATAAATACGTCATCAATCGAATATCTTGAGAATGAAAGAGATCTGGAAAAATACTCTACCGAAAGCATCATAAACATCACCATAGGTATCAAAGCGCAACACAAAGAAATGATGGTAGAAAGAAATGAAGATATCTATGAGACATTACGCAAAAAAGAACAGGAACTACAAACAATCAGGTCTATCATTCCATGACTTTCTGCAAACGGAGTAGATCCTGAACGTATCAGACAAAAGAAAAAAGAAATGAGCACGCTAAAAAAAGATATAGAAGAGCTTCAATTAGAGATTCAAAAAAAAAGACACAATAAATAAATAGATATCCAGAGAATTTATTTGCAGCAAAACATAAAAAACCCTGTATATACAGGGTTTTTTATGAAATGAATATTCTATAACTGCTATTTACCCAAAATTTTATTGATCTCAGCTTCAAAAGTCTCTGTAGGATATGCTCCAGCGACAACAGTATATGTTCATTTCTCATTGTCTACGACAAGATTTCCTGGAGTACCATTGATACCAAAAGATTGACCTTCCTGTACCTGAGCATTTACAGCTGCGATAGTCTCTTCGCTTGTCAAACAATCAGCAAAAGCTGCTTTTTTGAGGCCGATAGTGCTAGCGATATCTTTTACGTTATCTTCAGTGAATTCTTCTACAGCAAATGCTTTTGCAAGATAATCATAATATGCTTCAGAACCTCATAATTTACCAGCACATACAGCACCCTGAGCTCACAATGGAGCAGTTGGATGAAGCTGAGGCAATGGCATCTGTCTGAAGATCATATTTACATCATCAGGATACTTTTTGACAAGGTTCTCAATAGTCTGAGCATTGTAATGTCTCTTACAGAAAGGACAAAGCAAATCAGAATATTCTATGATAGTAACCTTTGCATTCTTGTTTCCGAGGATATATCCATCCTGAGCAATTGCAGCGAATTTACCAGCATCACCTGCAACTGCAGTAGTGGTAGTTTCTTGAGTAGCACCCTGATCAGCATTCTGAGGAGTATCAGTTGTTCCCATAGAAGCAAGAATCTGTTCAAGAGTGGCTTTCTGTTGTTGGATGTAAGTATCAGATTTGTAGAGTTGAATAGCCATTTTCATATTTTCTCTTCCACCGACCTTTAAGGTTTCCAATGAATATGCATCTTGTTTGAAGAAGGCAACATAAGCGCCAAACAAGATATTAAGAACCAAAAGACCTATAAACAGCATGGTCATCATGCTATTCTTTTTTTCAGTAGCCATAAGCAAACATATTATCAAAATAAAATTATTCCGTTACTGCAGGAATTTCTTGAATAGCTTCTGGTTGAACAGCAGCTTCTGGTTGAACAGCAGTAGGTTGATTCATGCTACCCAAAATCTGTTCAAGAGTAGTTTTTTGTTGTTGTATATACACATCAGATTTGTAGAGCTGTTTTGCCATCTGCATATTCTCCCTTCCTCCCGCTTTCATCGCCTCCAAAGTATATGCACTCGGTTTAATGAATGCTATGTAGAGACCAAGAAGAAGATTGAGCACCAAAAGTGCTATAATAAGCATTTTTTCAGTTTTCTTGTCCATAATGTAATGAATGATAGTCAAATAAAACTATTGAGCTACTGTAGTATCTGTAGTATCTGCTGTGGCAGTAGGCATTTGTTGTACAGCCTGAGCGCCTCCTTGATACATCTGCAATGCTTGCTGTATCTGTTGTTCTTGAGCAGTTTTGAACGCGTCAGATTTGTAGATCTGTTGAACCATTTTATAATTTTGTCTTCCTCCTACTCTATCAGCTTCGAGCTTCATTTGATTGCAAAGAATCCAACCAATCATAAGCGTGTTTACTACGATAAGGATGAAAGCTACAAGATGAGTAATTTTGGTGCAGCAAGACATACCGCAAACTTCCTTTGTAGATAGTTTTTTTGTCTCTACTACAACTGCAGGAGCCTTAGTGACTTTTTTTGTAAATGCCATTTTTTGAATACCATAAAAATCTAAAAAAACATGAGCATAAAATACTTATTTAACAGGGCAATACAAGGTTTATCAAGTGGAATGAATTGACAAAACAACAAAATTATCTGAAACTATTAAGACGGATTAGACTGATACAGATGGATTAGAATCTATTTCCTCTATTCCATCTAATCTGTCTAATTATAAGTATGTTCTATTTTTGAGTTCATCAGGAAAATGTTCTTGATAGACTTTGGCATCAGGATAATCATGAGCATATTGGTATCATTTGCCATAATCAAGTTCTTGCATAAGTTTGGTAGGTGCATTACGAAGATGTAGCGGAACAGGTAGATTACCGTATTTTTCTACATCAGCTCTCGTAGCAAGTGCTGTACGATAAGCGATATTGTCTTTTTTTGCTTTGGCAAGATAGATTGCGAGCTGAAACAAGAAGACATCACATTCCGGCTTTCCGATCTTGGCGACTGCATCATAGACCTGATTAGCAAGCAGCAAAGCATTGTTGTCTGCAGGTCAGATATCCTCAGATGCAAAACGCAACAATCTTCTAGCCAAATACAATGGATCCTCTCCTCCCATGAGCATCCTCTGGATCCGATAACAGGCAGCATCGCCATCACTGTCACGGAGCGATTTGTGGATAGCGGAAATGATGTTGTAATGTTCTTCACCATCTCTGTCATAATAGATATTTTTCTGCCCTGCCTGCAAAATTATCTGATCAGTAACAATTCAGTCCTTAGCAAGAAAAATAGCGGATTCCAAGATATTCAACGCATTGCGGAGATCGCCGTTGCCGAGTTTGGAGATAAGAAGGATATGATCATCCGTCAATTGCAAGTCCGGATGTTTTTTGAGAATCAGAGGAAATTTATTTTTGATGAAAGAAAAGATTTCTTCTTCGGACAACTTTTCGAAGACAAACACCCTACATCTGCTGAGCAGCGCGTTATTCACGGTGAAACTGGGATTCTCCGTCGTCGCTCAGATAAGGATAACCGTTCATTTTTCTACATACGGGAGCAAAGTATCTTGTTGTGCTTTGTTCCGACGATGGATTTCATCCAAGAATATGATAGTGGATTTTCCATATTGAAAATTGGTTTTTGCTTGTGCAACTAATTTGAGCAAATCCTCTTTTTTGCTGGTAACGCCGGACAATGGAAAAAAATCTGCGTTCAATGTTTGGGAGATGATATGCGCTATCGTGGTCTTACCGCAGCCGGGTGGCCCCCAAAAGAGCATGGATGGTACTTTGTCCGACTGCAAAAAAACGCTCAGCGGTTTGCCAGGTCCCACAAGATGGGATTGTCCCACAAACTCCTCTAAGCTTTGGGGTCTGAGATATGATGAAAGCGGTTCAAATGACATACCTAATGAATAATGAAAGATGAATGATGAATGATGTCAGTAATGATTTTATTGATTATTGCAGATACAATAGTTCATTTCAACAATTCCAACATTATTCATTCTTAATTATTAATTATTAATTATTAATTATTCATTGTTTTTTATTTTTATTCAGCAGGTATTTCTAATTTTTGTTTCTCTCATTCGAGCTCCAATTGATCTATTTTGTTTGCTACTTTATCATCTTGATACAATCGGAAATTTACCTCACCGACCTCATCCAAGTCTAAAACATCAGCGGATTGGATGATACCGATTTTTTTGGTTCATAGATCGATAATATAATTGAGTTTATTATTTGTACCGAGAAAGCATTCGATACCAACACCTTGAATATCATATTCTCCGGGATAATCTACCAATACATAATCAAGCTTTTCATAACGCATATCGCTACCAGGCTCCAACGCCAAGTTGATGTATTTCGTATCAGGATGTTCAAAACTAAAGAGCAATTTTCCTTCGATAAGGAAACCATTTTTGAATTTTACATTAACCATAATCACTATATTACAGATTAAAACTTGATTCATGACACATGATTCATGATTTATTTATCTTTTACATTTTTTCAAACTCTTTGAATCATTCCGTTTATCATTTTATGTAAATCAACTATTTTTTTGTCGAAAAGAACAAAATCAGACTCACTAATATATCATAACTTCTTTATTATAATCATTTGTGTTCTTAATTCACTACAACTTCCTCTCGCAATATATAGAAATCTATTAAATTCTTTCTGGGTTCCTCTATCAGCGCCTTCGGCAATATTAGATGCTATGCTCAACGAAGCTCTTTGTATCTGATCCTTCAAAGCAAAATCTTTTTGGATATTTTCATTATTATTCATAAACTTATATACATCCACAGATAGTTCAACAGCATTTTGTCGTATATTCAATTTCTCATAGTTTGCCATATTTCATCACCAACAAACTAAAACATTCTTGAATCTTGAATCTAGCATCTTGAATCTCTTGGTTTATCCGAAGAAGTTAGGATTTATCAAGCGTAAGATGACGCCGGAAGCTCCGAGAAGCGCAATACCGACAACAACTTTCATAATAAGTTTCCTTCATTCGGAAGCTCTGCTTTGATTGGCTCATGCGGAAGCGATCATAATACCTCCAACCACGATCAGGACAAAAGAGACAATCAATATTACGGTAACCAATATCTTAGTCAAGCTTGACATGAGCACGGGGAAAGCTCTTTCCGGACTCACCGCAGATGGATCACTAGTATCTTGTTCAAGACAATTTCCTATAAAAGGAACATTAGTGTTCAATTTTACCCCACAGCAGACATCCTTACGAGAACATGGTTGACACGTAGTTTTGTTAAGATCAGTATCGTAATATTCGCCATATCCTGTCTTACATTTACACAACAATCCTACGGCAACATCTTCAGCATTAAGATCTAAATATAAGATTGATCATGATCTAGTGCAAGCGGTTACAGGCAAAACAACCTGAGATCATAAATCTGTAGAATCAGAAGATCACATTTGATTAAGATCCATTTCATAATTTGTTATTTGATCTGAATATGGATTTGTTGGAACTTCAGAATTTGTTGGCCAAGTATAAGTACTTGAAGATTCTCATAAATCAATCTGAGTTCAATCTTGTCCCATAGTATAATTTCCCCATCACAAAAACACCACCATCATCAATACAACAAGAAGGAAATATTTTTTCATGGAAGACTATAAACCTATAAAACAGCTTAAGCTTTAAGCTAAAAGTTCATTGATCACTTCATTTACCATCGCACCATCTACATCTGCCTTATGTTTGGCCATCAATTCTTTCATAAGCAATCCTCTCTGGGTTTTGAGGTCAGTGATAGTATGGTCAGCCATAAGTTGTTTGATCAATTCCGTAGTCTGCTCTTTGGTCATCGTCGCAGGCAGATAGAATTCGAGAAGTGCTTTTTTTTGTTTTTCCACTTCTATATCATCGAGTTTATTGGCTTTTTCCAAAAATCAAATAGTTTCAAGGATTTCTTTGACTTCTTTTTTGAGGATACTGATAATATCGACGTCTTCAAGAGCTTTTTGTATCTCTATCTCCTTGTTTTTTATCTTGGAGAGTACGAGATTGAGGACGGTTTTTTTGACCTCCAGCTTATTTTTCATAGCTTCTTTGTAATCATGAAGCAAACGATCATACAATGTCATAGCATAAATATAATAGATAAAAATCAGCTTGTATTTGACTTGTGAATTACTATGGTAAACCGTACTCCAAAAGCTCAGGTGGTGGAATTTGGTATACACGTACGATTGAGGTTCGTATGCCGTAAGGCGTGTGGGTTCGAGTCCCATCCTGAGCAA
>CAZJFP010000010.1:34095-41572 GCA_964545415.1 uncultured Candidatus Peribacteria bacterium | reverse complement strand
ATCTGAAATTCTAAAAGAGTATGTAAAAATTTTTGCTAAAGTACTCTAGACCCTATTTTAATTTTCATATTTTTTATCTACATATGAGTGAATTTTTCGAAAAAGATACAAAAAACGAAAAAACTCCAACTAAAGAATCAAAAACGCTTATTGAAGACAATAAGACGCATGAAAACCAAGAACTAATTATGATATTTCAATCTCCAGAAGATAAAAACATGAATTATTTTTCTAGTATTTTGGAATGGAATATCTTATCTTATACATCATTATCAATGGACGATCAGACAAAAGTCACACAATGATTAGACAAATGGCAAGAATTCCTTGTAAATAAGCTATCTGAAGCAGGAAAAGATCTAACAAGCAAAGACAATCAAATAAAGTTTATCGATACTTTTTATGTATTGTTACAAGAACAGGAATATATAACATCCTTAGACACACCAATTCAAAAGGTGGATATCAAGAAATACGAAGAAATAATGGATACCAATATGATCTCTTGGTTAGATGTATTTTCAGGGACCACCATAACACAAAACATACGCGAAGGATGAAAAGAAGTGGTTATGAAAGATCCTGATAGAGAAAATATATGAGTCTACAACACAATATTATCAATCATGCAGCTAAACCCATCAGAAAACCAAGCAGCATATGACACAAAAATCAATGACCATATCATAAATCTAAATCAAGAAATACAGAAATACATAGACGATGATACTGGAGTTATTTATGATGCGGATAATTATATCAGGATTATAACAACATGTGTAATGACACACAAAACGATACATAATTGAGAAATAAGCGACACATTCAAAAGTAGCATTAAGAATACATTACTGTTAATAGAAACCCTCATAAAAAAACAGATCAAGGATGACAAGCAAACAAAAAAATTTGAAATGAGTGATATATCAGGAGAAATATTTTATTATATACAACTATCACAGATTGTATGAGACACAAAACACCTCTCATCATTAGGGAACTATTGAAAACAATATGCTGATATCATAGCAAACATTGATATAAAAAGCGAAGAAACCGAAAAGAAAGACAGATTATCAAGAAGGAATGAAACACTTTATGAAAATATATATCAGACTTGTTCTAAGTATAATACCAATTCACAAATACTCGATCTCAACAAAAGCTACAATGTGAAAAAAAATGATTATTCTGTAGATTTAACATTCATCAACGGTAAAGAAGAGACGAATCTAACAATAGAACCTGGTCCGCAGCAAGTGATTAAAATAAGCAATAACGAATGACATATATTTTTGCTATTGGACTTTTTGATAGAAAGAATAGATCAAGAAAATATGCAAAGTATCATCGAAGAGATAAAGCAAAAGAAAAATAACACTACTGAAGAAAAAAATAATATACTCAAAAATTTCGACTTACCAAAAAACGAAACCATACAATATACGAGAATATTTCAAGATAACGACCCTTGAAATACCGTATGATCAACAATGTTATCATCCCTAGCATTACAGCAACAACTACAAACATGATATAAAATAAATGCAAGCGAACCCCAAATCACATGAGATCCCGAAACAGCGATACAATTAGTTATAAAAGACAATTATCCTGTTCAAAAGAACTTTTTTTTCGATTTCTATGCTCATGGATCACCTACACAACTTCTATTTAAAAAACCATTGACTGCAAACTTTCTTATCCAATTAAGCAAAGATTACCCTGATTGTAAATTTTTTATTTCCACGATTGGATGTTATGGATGATGACTGGTAGATATAACTAAGGAATGAAAAGATCTCAAGAATCTCTTTATCTTTACACAGACAAAAAACTATTTGCCAAACACCCCAGATTCATGATCTACGATATATTATAAAATACTCCTACAACAGCTTCAACAAGGCAAAACATATGGTGAGTCCGTATATCAGGCAGACCAAATATCGAACGAACTGAATTATTCTGATGCGGAAACATTTCTCTGATGAGAATATATCGCAAAATCCGAGACCAAAGAAGAGCAAAACAATGTAATATAAAAAACTTTTTTTTGGATGCTACATCAGTATATATATATATATATGCTTTATGAATTCTTCTATATACAATGCTCAAGACGCTTATCAAAAAAATCACGTTCTACGATAAACTCTATTTCTTGCTCAAGGATAGCGTTATCTATCAGCTCTGGAAAAGGCTCAACGGACAGATAGCCAATAATCTTTACGGCTACCCTTCCAGGATTTTTTTCGTTATCGGCGTAACTTGAACGAATGGGAAAACGACTACCGTCAATCTCATCCATAAAATATTGAACGATCACGTCGCCAAGACGGTCATGATCAGCACGGCGAACATCAAGATCGGCAACCAGGAATTGGAAAACAAGAAAAAGATGACTTCGCTTGACGTCTATGATCTGCAATCCATTCTCGCAACAGCTAAAGACTCATGATGTAAGATTGCTGTTCTCGAAACATCCTCCCATGGATTGAATCAATATAGATTCGAAGGGGTGGAATTCGATTTTGCAGTACTAACAAATATCACGCATGATCACTTGGATTTTCATGGCACCATGGAGCGCTATACCAAAGCGAAAGAGAAGCTTTTCAGATATGTCCTCGAGAACAAGAAACAGAACAAATATGCTGCATTCCCTGCCGACGATAAAATCGGAAGACAACGATACGAAGATATGCCATTCGACAAAAAACTCAATTATAGCGTAATCGCATCATCCAACCTCAAAGCGGAAAATATCCAGATATCACCTACTGGTACGCGTTTTTCTTTCAGCTATTTGGGTAAATCCTATGATGTTACCACCAAACTCCTTGGAGAATTCAATGTCTACAATATCCTCGCTGCGCTCAGTGTTGTTTTGCAGATCGGCGTACCTATCGAACAAGCGGTCCAATCCATCATGGCTTTTGATATCGTCAATGGAAGAATGGAACCGATCATAGGAAAATGAGCACACTTCTTCGTGGATTTCGCTCATACGCCGGATGCACTGGAAAAAACCTTGGACTACCTCAACAAGATAAAATGACCGGGAAGACTGATCACGCTCTTCTGAGCACCTGGATGCAGAGATAAGACCAAAAGACCTACCATGGGAGAATTAGCAGACCAATACAGTGATATCCTGATTGCAACGGACGATGATCCCGATACCGAAAATAGATTGGAGATTCTCGAACAATTGACGATGAACGTCAAAAAAATTCAAGGAAAAGATCTTTTTATCATCCCAGAAAGAACACTTGCTATCAGATTCGCATGTGAAATCGCTCAACCAGGCGATGTTCTAATGTTTGCCGGGAAAGGGCACGAAACTGTACAACTGACGAATTTCGGGAAAAGGAAATGGAGTGATAAAGAGGAAATACTGAAAAATCTACATACTTAGATGCAAGATACAAGATACAAGATTCAAGAACAATATAGCTAAACAGTTCATGCATCATGGATCATATATCATGAATCATTTAGTCGTTTAGTCGTCATATATGAAAAAGAAGTTTAACATAAAACTCACTCGTCCGATCGTATGAAAGCGATTCGGTGCATTTCAGAGTATCATGAAATGAGCCGGCATTGAAAAAACTGATATGAGAAAATATTCTGTCTGAGATAGCTCGTCACAGATCAATCGAAAACTCTCAGCAAAATACCAAGAACTCTACACCAATATCTTCCAGCAGGAAAAATCGCTCACGCTGGATCTTTTTCTCGATATCAATTACAATCGAAGATGAGGAAAAATACCAAATCAAGAGCAAGTTCTTGCTTATGCCGAAGATATCATTTCCTACTGTCAGCATCAGCAGATTGGTCTCAGATTTTTTTGGCCAAAAACGAATTTCCGATGAATGGCAAAGGTAGAAAAAAAAATTATAAAAAAAAACAACGAAGAGATTTTCACGACGTTACATGATATTTTAGCGTGAGTAAAAAAGACGAAAAAATTCTATCAAAGTCTGTTGCAGAAATTTCTAGAAGAAGCAGTAAAAGAAAAAAATAAACGTGCGATAGTCATCTTTTCAGATTTTCTGACCATGGATACTGAAGCGAAGAAGCTACTTCACTACCTAAAAAAATCGCACATTCTCTTCTTGTTCCAATTACCGATAGATCCAGAGCAAGGACAAAATTATAGTAAGTTTTTTTTGAAAAAAACTCCGACAAAGAAGCGGAGCGGCGATATTGAATTGTTACAAGTAGATTAAGGTCATTGCGAGGAGTGAAACGACGAAGCAATCTAATGAATAGATTACGATTGCTTCGCGGAATTTATCCCGCAAAGCGGGACTCGCAATGACTATTATGCTTGTAATTCGAAATCCGTTAATCAGTAATCCGTTAATTCTTTATTCATCTCTCCAAGATAAGCATCGCGCTCACCGTATCGGTAGCAGCGTTTTTTTTGAAATTGGAAATAACCTCTCCTGACTGGACGGACGTATAATCTTCTTCGACTAATTGAATTTCGATCTCCCTATTTTCTATGATATAATTCAGGCTCTTCATGAACGCAGTGATCTTCTCTTGGATATCCTTCTGCTTCGCTGGCCGTCCGAGCATGATTTTCCCGATATTGTGTTTTTCGATGATACCGGCGATATTGAAATACATCATCTTGTCGTTGAGAATGTACCCGATAGGAAAAATCACTTCGCTGTCAGGAAGCGCGTAAGCGAGTCAGATATATTTTGTTCCTCGATCGATACCCAATATTGACTTGGTTTTGCGGTGATTTTGCTGCATAATTTTATAATTGAAACAATAAAATAATTTACCTGTGTTTTAGCCTCATTCCTAACTTCCCGTCTCTCACGTCATTCCCGACCTGATCGGGAATCCAGTTGGCTATGTAGCAAGATGGATTCCCGCTTTCGCGGGAATGACGTAGTGTAGTGTAAGGGAATGACGTAGTGTAATGATGTAATGTAATGATGTAATGTAATGTAAGGGAATGTAATGTAAGGGAATGTAATGTAAGGGAATGTAATGTAATGTAAGGGAATGTAATGTAATGTAAGGGAATGTAATGTAAGGGAATGTAATGTAAGGGAATGACGCCAGGATATGGGGTGAATTTTTAGTTCATAGTCGGTTCGATAAGATATTCTGGAGCGACATCCATAGTCAGCGGAATCTTCAATCAAGAAATTTCATGAGAATCGCCCTTGTAGATGAGATAGAGGGTATTGTTATTCATCGAAAAGGAGACCATCTGTTCATCAGTCTCCCGATAGCGATCATGAACACAATCCACGAACGTATCATCAGTATATTGGATATCTTCAAGCGTAATCTGTGTCTTGGTCTTTTCCTGGAAATCATATTTTCGGACGTTGTGTTTCTGTCCGATATAGATGATGCCATACCTCGGCAACCGCCCTTGTTCATATGCAAAACCGTAGAGATTCGGTTTGGATATCGAAGCGATCGGTATGAAGGTGCCGGTGTCATGCTCCAGCAAAGCATTCATGGTATTGATCGTCAATGTACCTACTCTGAGATTTGTAAATCCTCACGGACCATTGAGCAAAAAGATTTTTTCTACCGGATGACTTTGGGTATAGTCGAGCAATGCAGGTCATAGGGTATGTTCTATACCATTGCGTTCAAGGAATTGTTCGCTTTGGTCATCAAGCAGATGGACGTAATCGCTGGAAATATTGAGAAATAACATGACTAATTGACTAAATAAAATGGTATTTGTACTTCGTGCGTATTATAAACCTTCGGTCGTATATTTACGTTTCACTCGTAATCATTGTATGTAGCAATTACGCGAATAAAACAAGCAAATTGCGCGAGTTTTTACGAGCGATTGCATGTTATATACAATTTTACGAAAATTGCAAGGTAAGTAAACGAAAACCGGACCGTTTATTTGATGTTTGCGATGTTTGTGGATATACTTTATTACTATATATTGCGACATCATTTATTATCTCTCCATACCGATATACATGAAACGATTTTCATCGCACATAATCAAAAAGATCCTCTGAGCGCTTATCATCATCTGATGATCGGGTATTTTCCTGAACGGATATGTAGGGGTGAATGAAGCATATGCACAAACAAGCGATAGTACACAAGCCATAGAAACAAACACAGAAGATACAGAAGATACCAATGCTTCCATGGGTATTTGGGAGATATTGAACCTTTTTCTCAAGCTCATCTATCTTCTTCTCCGACCGCTTTTGGTTGTCGCAGGAATCTCTCTCGACAATACCCTTGTCTATGCATCCGTATTCCATCTCGATGCGCCATTATGGAAATTTTGGAATATGATGAAAAACTTCGCGAATTTTACACTGTGATTCATGGTCCTCTTTGCTATCATTAGAAGCGTACTCTCGGGCAGTGGCGAGTGATCGATGAAAGACGAAAAAAGTCCCTTGGGTATCATCAAAAAAACATTGATAGCAGGTATTCTCATCCAAGCGAGCCGATTTCTTATGGCAGCGCTCGTGGATGTTTCTACTGTAGCGACCTATGCCGTAGGATGACTTCCGCTTAATGTACTAAAAAAAACACCTATCGGCGAAAAAAGGATACTTATGGTCAACAGTACT
The DNA here is from genome assembly GCA_964545415.1 of uncultured Candidatus Peribacteria bacterium. Taxonomy (GTDB): domain Bacteria; phylum Patescibacteriota; class Gracilibacteria; order Absconditabacterales; family Absconditicoccaceae; genus CAJBLF01. The sequence continues at coordinate 34,964 of CAZJFP010000010.1, read as the reverse complement.
CTGGATCTCGACAAATTCAGCGTCTTTAGCGAGGAAGGAGAAGGATTCAAAGTCCGATATTCCGTCAACTACAAACAACCCGGTACTGGTGTTGTCAGAATCGATATGTCTCCGTGTAAGATCAAGAGCGGCTTTATCATAGGAAGAGAACTTTGAGACCCACAATATAAACATGCGAATATCTTTACGGGCAACGATCCCTACGCAGGCAACGAAGTTTGTGTCGCCTTCCATAGTCAATTGGCTATGTGGAGGGAAGACGACTTTATGAAAGCAATCATGGATACCTGAGCTATGGCTAGTTGGCCAGCAACAGGAAAAGTGTACAACGATCATCAATCCTACAAAAAAGTCATGAAAAATCTCACAAATATCAGCTGATGGCATACTTTAGATTTTGTCAAAACAGGCGCTATCAACCTCGATTCCTGAAACAAAAGCCCAGGTATAGTAACTGGAAAAGCTTTCTATGTAAATGATACGACCTCTATGACCATCTCGGATCTCATCAATAGATCCAAAGGATTCGTAGGTCCATTGGTGACGATGTATTCCTCATTGCTCAATTTTGCAGAACTTACTGATACGCAAGCCACTACACTAGGAGAGACTTCTGGTGTTTTCCTTATCAAATCATTGGTAGCCATAGGACTCTTTTTTCCACTATTGGCGCTCGCTGTGGTGTTGGTTGCTAGGATAGCGCTGCTCCGGCTCTATATCGCTGCTTCACCGTTCCTTATCATCAAAAACGTCTTCGATAAACTTATACCCAAAGAAGCCTTGGGAAAACTCGATAAACATCTCGACCTCTGAAACGTAATCAAGCTTATTTTTGCTCCGGTAGTTACCGTAGCAGCATTGAGTATATC
>CAZJFP010000010.1:11474-33995 GCA_964545415.1 uncultured Candidatus Peribacteria bacterium | reverse complement strand
GTATCTCTGAAAACGTCACCTCAAATCTTCAGATAACTCCTATCGAATCCTGACCGGATAGTGAAAAATATCAATTTGCCGACTCCGTGAATGTTGAATTCAAAGGTTTTGATCGATGATGATCACTCGATCGATTCTCTTGGTTAGTCGTCAATTTCTTTGCTATCGGTATCCTACGGACAATATTATTTGCTGCTATAAAAGCAAATGCGCTCTGAGAAAAGATCGGTGGAGAAATCCAAAGATTCTGAGCAAATGTCTTCCAAACCTTGCCTATCCTTCCATTTGGAAAAGAGGGACAAAGAGTTGGTTTGGGAAGCGCTTTCGAAGAATTAAGACAAGTTCCGACAAGGCGGGTAGAAGAGAGAGAGTCAGAACAAAAAGATATAGTCAGAAAATATATAGAAGGAACTGGCGAAGCACCTCTCATCTCAGGTGATCAAGCCAAAACCATTGCAACATCCACTAATCTTACAGAAGGTATAAAAGCAGCAGGATTGAAGACACCAAAAGATATCTCTGAGTACAGTTCTACTGAAAATAGAACCACCATATACAAAGCCGTCGAAGAATTGTATGCAAACGATCAAACAGCTAAGGATGCTGCTATCACAAGACTTGCACCTATGTTTGGTAACAATGCAAATCGGTTCCAAGAGGAGGAATTACTACAAATAGATAACAACTTCAACACTAAGATCAGTGATCAGATAACAGATACACAAAACACTACCCCAGCTTTGATCCAAAGTCTTATCACTACCAATAAATCCTATGTAGATGCATATTTCAAAAAGCATAGTAATGCCACTTTTGAAAAACAACTTACCGATGCCAACAAGACGAAAATCATGATAACGCCTGTTACCGATCCTCAGGGCAACATAACATCATACACCGTTACTGCAACAGCTACTCCTACTACTCCTACTACTCCTTAATACGTCATATCTTTTATCCTGTCTTACTGCGATCAGCGCTACTATGCAAATCAAGAGACTTATCAAAACATTGTTTCATCCAACGACCATCAAGATTGTCGCAGTGATTTTTATCGTCTGATATTTTTTTATTCTGCCTACCTATGCTGCAGACAACAAGAGTCTAGCAGAATTCAAGACACTCTTGAGCAATATCCTCTCTCTCTGTTCATGGCTATGGATCATTCTAGCGGTCCTAGCTGGTAAGCTGATGACCAACGATCGGGTATATGGAGCAGTATTGCATATGGATATCTATCTTCGAAGAATATGGAATATCATGAAAAATTTTGCGAACTTCGGCTTGGTAGCTATCGTATTGCGAAGCATCGTAAAAAACCTTATCGGCAAAGAGAAGATGGATGTCAAAAAGATTATCACCAAAACGCTGATCGCCGGCATTCTCATCCAGGCGAGCTGGTTCCTTGTATGAGCGGCAGTGGATATCTCTACCGTTGCTACCTCGGCCATTGGAGCGTTCCCTGCTAGTTTTTTAAAATCCGATGCCAAACTCGAGGAACATATCAGAAATACTATTATACAGACTCCTAAGGATATAGTTATCGATATGAATAAACTGGAGGATATAAAACTACCAGACAATGAACGTGCAAATCCTGAGACTCGGAATAGCATCCTGCCTACCTACAAATCCGTAAGCGGTCCTCTCATGTATTTTGGATTCAGCGTATTCAAATTCCAGAATTATCTCAATGTAGAAAATATCAGTACAGGAACGGAGATCACGCTTGCCTTCCTACTAAGATTTTCTTTGATCCTAGCATATACCTTATGATTGGCGTTGCTATTTATCGCAAACATCATCAGAGTGGTCTTCCTATGGATATTCATCATTGCAGCACCGTTACTCATCCTCGCACAGATATTCAAGGATTCGCTCGGCTGAGGAAAATGAGCAAGCTGATGAATGACAAAATACCTCAAATTTTCTGTCATGCTGGATATGATATTCAAGCCTATCATCTATATGGCCGGTTTCTCGATTATGCTGATTCTGGTAGCAAGCATGCAGAACATCATGCAAACTCGCATCCCTCAGGAATTCAATGGGGTTGTGCTTTCCGTGACGGGATCAGCAGCAAAGATGGAAATCGAAGGAATCAGCAGCATCCAAATCAACGAAAACAATGTATTCTGAGCAGATAAATTTGCAATAAAAGATGCCAAAGAAATCGGACAAACCATTTTTGCTAATCTGATTCTTTTTTTCCTTCTGATTTTTCTGCTTCGACAATTCATCAAGATATCGTTGACCGCAGGTGAATGACCGATACAAGATGTTATGAAAAATATCACCTGACGGATTGAAGATGTTGCGAAGACCTTGCGTATCATCCCTATAGCATGAGGTCAATCATTAACTGCTGCCTGACAATTTATGAAATCCAATAGAAAACAGATTCTCCAAGGCCTCTGAGTGAGTGAGAGATGAGAATTCTGAAAACTCGAGGAAGGAAGCTTCGTCACCAACCAAGATGCATACAGAGACTATCTCAACCAGCAGATGGGTCACTATCCAGGATGGTGAGAAAAAGACAAGGCCAAACTCAAAACAGAAGCTAAAATCTGATATCAAAACTTCTTCAGCAAGACTACTGAGCTCGCCAAAGAAAGAGATTGAGGACTCAACGTTACCAATGCAGTTTGGAATCAAGCGTTCTTGGAGCTTGCTAGAGGAAATAACAGCAAACTAAGAACAGCATTCTGAAATAATATACCTGATTGGGATTGAAGTGAATCGTTTGATGAGTATATGAAAAGACGAAACAACATACAAATAAACAATATTCCTGCAATCACATTGCTCTATAATAAGTTATGATGACCAGCTGCAGCATCGACTTCAGTCACCCCTGTTACCTATGAAGATCTCAAAAAGATCACTTTCCACAATCCCGGCAAAAAGAAGCCATAAGCGTAACAATAGCATATTTTCCCTTGCAACAGCATACGATAAATCTACATTGAAGGTTGGACTTTTACCCATTGACAAAAGCTTTTTGTCTGATACATGGTAAGTTTTTTGCGTAAGAAGCTAACCTGTATCGCTGAGCTTTTAGCTAAGCATTTATCTTTATAAAAAAATAGCATCATGAAAAAAATCAGCATGCCGCTTATCGTAATCGGACTATTGTTTGGTATGACTTTTGCATACACGCCAACCAATCAAGATGTTGCAGCTATCACCGCACTCAAAACACAATTTGATACTATCAGCTCTGGTGATATGACGATCAAAGGCGATTTCTATATCCAGCTCAAAAATCTCAAAGAGCAATTTTCTTCTCATGAGAAGCTTAGTTATTATCTCGATACGATGTCTAGCTATCTCATCAATCAGATCAACGCCAAGAAGACGGCAGCCAAGGTAATATCAAAATCCTTCAAGCAGGAGTTTATCAACCAATATAGTGGTGTCAGCAAAGAGATACCTACAGCAGATACCTGCACTGGACGATACAACACCATAGATAGTATTAGCTATGCTAACAATTTTCCTACTGCGCTCACTATAGCCACCCGATATAGAGAGACTAATTGTGGATATTATCTTCCGAACAACGGCGATGGACCGTTCCAAATCATCAGCAAGGACTATGGCACATGAACCATCACGGAAGGGAAATTCCTGACCACCGTACAAGACTTCATCGACTTCTCCAAAGCGAAACGAGGACAATATCGATCTAAACTCTGAATCTCGTTGACGTATACCGGCTTCGATATGACGGGTCTCGTAAACCATGCATGACTCTACAATGGAGGAGTTATCTCAGGAAATATCGTAAATCCTCTTCATCCCAATTATCTCTATGATGGATATGATCCTGAATATAGTTGAGCCACCAGATATGGATTAGTGCCTAAATTCATCAAAATATTGGATCGGGAACTCAAAACAAATTATTAATTATCCAATTACGAATGACGAATTTTAAATTTTGAATTGTAAAAATATGATAACCTATAATAAGCTCGTGAGAGACAAGATCATCGACAAGATAGAGAACTCCTGATGAACAGCGAAGCATCACACAGCAGATGATGCGGAATTCGAACAGAAGCTCAAAGAGAAGGTCATCGAAGAGGCTCAAGAGCTTAACAAAGCGAAGACCATCGAAGAAATCAAGAACGAACTCGGCGACGTATTCAGGACAGCCCAGGAAATCAAGAAGCTCTATAACATCAGCGATGAAGAATTAACGGACATCATAAAGAAGAAAGACGAAAAAGCAGGAGGTTTTGATAAAAGGATAATCCTCGAAGAAGCGTCTGAATTTTAACATCAACTCTCCCCTATGAAATTTTTCAAAAAAGATGAGCTTAAGTATCTATGGCCATTTTATGGTCAGAATTTCCTGATAAGCATAACGAAAGTCATTATGCCTTTCTATATCCTCTATTTCGTCGATCTCAATATATCCCTCGCAGCAATAGCTTTGATCTGAAGTTTGAGAAGCATCATCTGATTTGTATTTGAACTCCCTACCGGTGTCATCGCAGACAAATACGGAAGGAAATTCAGCGTATTGTTATGATATTTCGGGAAGGCAGTATTGCTTTTCTTGGTGCCTTTCGCGCCAAACATATGGATCATCGCACTGCTCCTCTGATTGGATGCACTTTTTCAGACATTCTTCAGTGGTGCTGAAAACGCACTTGTCGTAGACCATATCAAAGAGGAATCACCTCATCTCCTCGACACTTTCTTTATCAGGAATAGGATCATAAAAAACATAGGATATGTTATTGCTCCGCTTCTTTGATGACTCATCGTCCATTATTTTGGGATGGCGTATCTTTGGCCCGTTGTTTCTTTAGGGGTATTCTTAGGGACATTATTTCTCTTGAATGTCCGCGAGCCGCGCATCGTCTCTGAGCCGGATGAAGAAGAAGATGAGGAAGAATTCTCCATATTTTCTCTCAAAAACATATTCTCACACGCAGGTAAGACATTTGGATATATATGGAAACATTCTTTTGTTTTACGGATAATGACATGATCATTCCTCTATCGATTCGTCGATGAAGTATCCTGACTAGCATGGACTCCTTATCTTCAGGAAATAGGCATAACTACTGCCACCATCTGATATATCTTCTCTATCATCAGCATTGTTTCGATTGTTCTTCCTCTCTTCCTGGAACAACGTCTTTCACGTTATCGCAAAGAATCGATCATCGCGTATAGCATGCTGCTTTTCGCTATCGGATTCCTCTTAGTAGGCATCATACACAATCCTATCATCATAGCTATCATCTTTATCCTGGCAAATACCATAGAACAATTCTTTCTTCCTATGGAAGAAGCACTGCTTCACGAACACACTCCTTCAAAGATAAGAGCCACGATGTTTTCGGTAAAATCCATGATCGAATCCTTGGCAGGCATAGTAGGATGACCTGTGGCCGGAATTCTGTTGTGAATAATATCTCTTCAAACGGGTATCTGCATCTCTTGAACGCTTATCCTTATCATCGGCATCATATATTTTTTCTTAAAAAAAAGAGAGGGAGATAAACAATCACCCTCTCAGTCATAATCATTACTGATTACTTGCATTCTGTTCTTTTTCCAGCCATACTGAGTTTAATCTCTGATTTGACCTTTTTCATACTTTAACACCTCCTTTCTAAACTTTACGAACGTTTGACACTACTGTTTACTTGCATTGCATCCTTCTGCTACCCATGCTCATTTTGATTTCTGAACCAACTTTTCTCATTATAACCTCCTTTCTGCTTTAACGGATTATTACTCATTCAATTCTATTTCGAGTTTCCTTTCAAGCAATCTTTGCGTCACCTGTTTATAGAAATCACAGAGGATATTCGCCTTCTCGTTTTTCAGATTGGTGCTTATCTCTCTCGTGATATGGCATTGTCCTGCACACATCCCTTCAATAGTGCATCCTACGCAAAACGGATCATTTCCCGGCAATCGTTTCTCAAGCGTCTGATAGAATATCCCTTCGGGATCAAAAAGCTTATCGACAGCAGAGATATCACCGATGACCGTAGTCGTGTGCCCGCACAGGAAGATTTTACCTTCAGGATTTACGGCAAGATTCCGTCCTTTGATCGCCTTGCAGAATGTAGGCATAGCATCTTCCGGCGGATTTACAAGATTTTCATAGATCGCTGTCCACGAGCCGAAGTTTTCAATGCCATGATGTTGACATGCCTTTCTGATCTCCATGAGCTTATCCACGTATGCACCGATCGGTTTCGTACAATTATCTGTATTTATCAGATCGATGTCCGTAGCTATTCCCTTGCAACCAAATTCCGCTCCCCAATTAATGAATTCAGGAGTTATGGAATCGAAATTCCTGTCATTCATAGTGATACTGAAGCCATCTATAGGATGTCCAACGCTTTTCAACAAGCGGTATTTTCCTATGATATCTTCAAATGTCCCTCCATGATTCTTGTAGAAACGGATCTTATCATTCCCTTCAGGCGGGCCATCCAACGAGGTAGAGATATATACATCATTTTCGGTGCAAAAACGTGCTTGCTCTTCCGTAAATAGTGTAATATTGGAATTCATGCTCAATAGACACTTGGGATCTTTCTCTTTTGCATAAAGACATGTTTGTTTCAGGACTTCCCAATTTAACAGCGGTTCCGCAGATCCGAAATGAATGTTCCCTGCAAGGGTAGGATCAGTATTCCACAACAATTCATAGTATGCATCCACCGATTTTTTTGCAGTCTCGAAGTCCATGAATTTCTTTTTTCCATGAGATCCTGTCACATCAACCGAACGGGAATGTAAGCAGTGAGGGCACCCGAAATTGCAGCTTTCAGAAATCATGAGATCCAACAAACGAATTGTTTTCTTCTCACGGAATGATTGCAGCCAAGAGATATTTTTCTCTCTCAGGAGCTTTCGCTCATCTTCATCTTAATCAACAAGATATCTTGCTTCCACAAGCTCTTGTATGATCGTAGGATTGTCTTCTTCAGTAATATCTCTCGGCGAACGAAAACTGTTCAATACCGCGATATATTCCTGATTCAAGAGGAATAGGTTTCCCAGAAGAGAATGAAAAAATAATGCATTATTTTCATCTCCCACCTGCTGTAAAAATTTTGATTTTTACATATTTGACCGTGTTTTTGTTTATATTATTTTTTCGTTAGCATAGATGGTATACATTTTAATATCTATTTCAATATAATGTTTACATTCACACAAAAGCATATATTGTTTTTTCTTGGCATATCTGAGATTTTTTCTGGCATCAAGGAACATTCTCTCTTTCATTCCTTGCATTTCGTAAAATAATCCATATGCTTTTTGATTGCTTTATTTTCGTATGTTTTTTTGCGTATGCCAAAAAAAATCGTATCATCTCTCAGTGCTTTCGAAGCAACGATAAAATTTCAAGGAGTAAAAACTCACAACCTGAAGGATATCGATGTAGAGATCCCCAAGAACAAGCTAATCACTATCACGGGTGTTTCCGGATCAGGAAAATCGTCGCTCGCCTTCGATACTATCTACAAGGAAGGACAATATAGATACATAGAATCTTTGAGCTCATATCTGAGACAATTTTTCAATTTAGGAGAAAGGCCGGATATCGACCATTGCAGCTGACTCTCCCCTGCCATAGCGATAGAACAGAACAAAAAATGAGGTAATTCGAGAAGCTCGGTCGGAACGTTGACGGAAATCGATGATTACCTGAGATTATTGTATGCAAAACTCGGCGATAGCTACTGCTACAACTGCGGAAAAGAAATCAAGCCGCAGACCATAGAGCAAGTCATGAATGAAATCCAAGAGCATTATATGAGTCAGAAAATATACCTTCTCCAGGAGTCAGGCCATTTTGAAAAAAAAGAGGATCTTATGGAATTCGTCAGAAAAAATAGGAATAAAGTTGAAAAGGGAAAGTGATTCACGCGCTACTTAATTGTTGCTGACGCGACGAGGGAACAGGAACAAGGGAATAGAAACAAGGAGCAGGGAGCAAAAAAGAAAACCTGAAACCTGAAACCTGAAATCTGAAACCTTGATCCAATAGAGTATTTCTACCTCGAGACGCCGAATATTCCATCAGAATATTTTCCCCTAAATATCTACGGCATCTATGATAGAGTGACGGTCGAAGAAGCGAAGCTTTCCAGATTAAAAGAAGATATCATCAAGATACTCGGAGAATTCAAAAAATTCTGAATCTTCGTAACGGAAAAATGAACCAAAAGAGCAAAAGCCAAAAGTGAGATTCAACGATTCACCGATAAGATGTACTGTCCTGACTGTAACATCACCTATCCGGAATTTACTACGCAGCACTTTTCGCCAAACAAACAGGAATGAGCATGTGCACTCTGTCACGGTATCGGAGAAATCCTGCAAGTGGATTTTGATAAGATCTTAGATCCCATGAGTCCGTATATGAAAGCTATTTTGCCATGGAGAGACTCCAATCTTGGACAGTCATTGCTATTGAAATTAGCACAAAAATACAGTATCGACCCCGACAAATTATGGAAGGATCTGCCGGAACGATTCCAACATGTCGTATTATTCTGAGATGAAGAATTGATCAGAGTGAATTATGGCGGGAAATATATGAGCATGTATTATAAGGGTATCGAAGAGATTATAAAAGATCAATATTCAAAAGGACTTTTGACCCTAGACTTTCAGGCGATGCTCGATATGAAAACCTGTCCTGAGTGCAATGGAGCAAGACTAAAAAAAGAGAGTCTGAATGTATTCCTTAGTTTGAAGCCTAAAGTTTGAAGCACAAAGTCGTCTAAAACACAGCTTTCTGGTTGATGCTTGGAGCTTTGAGCTAAATTCAATATAGCGGAATTGCAGAGAATGCAACTGAATGACCTCATAGCATTCATCGATCTGTACAAAACAAATACTATCAAAGATGCTACGCTCGTGGAAAGGATCGTCAATCCGCTCACCGACAGAGCCAAAACCATCCAGGAATTGTGACTTGGATATCTGAGCTTAAATAGAGGTATCGATACGCTTTCCGGATGAGAGATCCAAAGATTGAGATTAGCGAAACAACTCGGAAACAAACTGACAGGGATCATCTATGTCCTCGATGAACCGACTATCGGACTCGACATCAGGGAGATCAATAGAGCTATCGTCGCTATCAAAAAATTGAGAGAGATGGGAAATACTATCGTCGTCGTAGAACATAATGAGGAATTCATCAAAGCATCCGATCGGGTCGTAGAAATCGGTCCTGGAGCCTGAGATTTTTGAGGCGAAGTAATGTTCAACGGACCTTACGATGAATTTTTAAAATCAAATACGCTGACCGCACAATATATTTTGGGAAAGAAAAAAGTGACTGCGAATTTTGAACATACACCATCCAACAATTATATCAAGATCAAAAAAGCATCCAAATACAACCTTCAGGGTATCGATGTGCAGATTAGACTCTGAACATTCACTATCATCACCTGACCGTCCGGAGCAGGAAAAACAACGTTGATGTATACCACCCTGTTCAGATTCTTGAATGAAAAACAAAAATTCATCCAGAGTTTCATCAGGTTGGCACTATTGAAACAATGATGGAATCGGACAGATATTCTTGCCGCACCGGTAATGAACAAGGAAAAATACGAACACTTTGAAAATTTAGCTATGCAAGAGTTTCACAAGGACTTGGCAGTGGAAACTATCATCGGTCATGAAGAAATCAAGAATACTATCTACGTAGATCAGACAAGCATAGGTAAAACACCAAGATCATGCCCTGCTACTTTTATCGGCACCTTCGATAGCATCAGACAGCTCTTTGCAGGAACGACGGAAAGCAAATATCTGTGATTCAATGCAAGTTACTATAGTTTCAATTCTAATAAATGAGCTTGTCCTGCTTGTGATGGTTATGGATACAAAAAAGTGGAACTGCAATTTTTGCCGGACACCTATATCCCGTGCGAATTGTGTAATGGGAAAAGATATAAAACAGAGATTCTCTGAATCAAACGGAGAGGCAAAAGCATCGATGAAGTCTTGCATATGTATGTAAAGGACGCTTTGGAATTTTTTGCGGAAATCGATCATATCCGCGATGATCTGCAGCTGATGGTGGATATCGGACTCGGCTATCTGAGAATGGGACAACCGGCGCATACGCTTTCGTGAGGAGAGAGCCAGAGATTGAAACTCGTGAAGCACCTCTTGAAATCATACAAAGGACATACCATGTATTTCCTAGATGAACCTACCGTCTGACTTCATGCTGAAGATATCTTAAAATTGATGAGAGTGATCAAAGAGTTCTTGGATAAATGAGATACTATCCTGATGATCGAACATGACAGGAATATTTTGAAATTTGCAGATGATGTTATTACTCTAGACAACGGAAAAATAATTAAGTAATAAATCACTTCGTGATGTAATTTGGACTTCGTCCGTAATGTATTCCTTCGGAATGTAATGAATCGTAATGGATGGTAATAGATATTACGCGAGGCTCATTACACCCAACGGGCTCATTACGCGAGCAAAACGAGCGTATTACGTTAATTTTTGAATAAAACGCAAGTAAATATACGGTATTTACTGCTATTTTTTGCAAAAATTCCGAGGAACGCATATACTTAGTTATCTTTATCTTTTGCGTTTCCGCATGAATACAATCAACTCAACCGACATCATCAACTACAAGAAAGATGGCTTCGATGGTGAAAAATATATCAGACTCCAAAAAGAGAAAATCCTCGATAGGATCGCTAATTTTTCATGAGGAAGATTGTATCTTGAAATCGGTGGAAAATTCATGTATGACGCACACGCAGCGAGAGTCCTCCCAGGATTCGATCCGGAATCGAAGAAGGAGATTTTCACATCGTTAAAAAGTCAGGCAGAAATATTATTTTGTGTGAATGCAAATGATATCTTATCCAATAGGCAATTGAGCAACAAAGATATCGACTACAAGGAGTATGTCTATCAGATGGTGAGAATCATAGAAAAAAATACTGGCATCAAACCGCATATCGTCATCAACAATATCGATATCGGCAATATGTTTGATGTCATCCTCGAATTCGAAAAAGATTTTCAAAGAAAACAATATAGGGTCCGAGAAAGATACAAAATAACCTGATATCCTTACAACACAGATACCATTCTCAGCGAAGACGGATTCGGCAATGATGATCACATCCCACTGACCAAGAACCTTATTCTCGTCACATGAGCAGCCTCTAGCAGCGGAAAGATGTCCACCTGTCTCGGACAGATCTACAACGATCATCAGATCGACGTGAAATCAGGATATGCGAAATACGAGACTTTTCCAGTCCGAAATCTCCCTTTCAATCATCCAGTGAATCTTGCCTACGAAGCTGCTACTGTCGATATCGGCGATGGAAATATGATGGATACCTATCACAAAAAAGCGTATGGCATAGATGCAGTAAATTACAATAGGGATATGGAAGCTTTTGATGTCGTCATGAATATTGCAAAAAAAATAGTCAATCACAAAAATTATATGGTCAAATACCAATCCCCTACCGATATGGGTATCAGCTGTGCAGGCATGGCAATAACGAATGATGAAATCTGCTGTGTCGCTTCATTGGCGGAGATCGAAAGAAGAAAAGGACGATACCAACAGCAAATCGACAGAGGAGAAGGCAAAGAGGAACGAGTGCAGAAATGTGATGAGATCTACGAAAAAGCGAAAAAGTATTGCGAAGAAAAGAAATATGATATCGACATGAAGATATAATAAAAAATTGAGAATTGAAAATTGAGAATGAATAATGTATGATTTGTTTTGTTCATAGACTATTATAATACACAATAGTTCATATCAAAACAAGAAACAACATTATTCATTTTTCATTATTCATTGTTAATTAGAAAAAAAATCCGTATCCACGGATTTTTTTGTATGATATAGACGTACAATATCACTATTTAATCGGTGCTTGAGAGCTATGAAGCAATGGATTGTAGCAACGGAACAAAAGACTGATAACATCAGATGTAGGCAGTTTCTCTGCACCTATTCACATACCACCAAGTCCATCGACAACAAGATTCACTCTCGTTTCCAATCCGTTTCTTCCTTTAAGGAATTGTCTGTATCTTTGGACTATCTTCTCTATGGTATCTTTTGCATTGAGCACATCGAGCAATTTTCCCCATCGTGATCTCTGGATAGAACTTTTATCCTGCTCACTTTCGTAATATGGCACAATGATATAAAATTCCTTATTGTAGATCAATCCTTGCTGCATATCGATATTTTGGAGGAATCTATAATATGCTTCTCCTTGTCTCTTCAAGACAGGATTTTCTATCACATCTATATTGCCTTTGATATAGGTAAGATAACTTGAGAGATCCAAGAATGTATTGCGAACCAATATCTGCATAGGAAACTCCAATCCGTTGAGGAATTTTTTGTATTGTTCAAGGACAATCTGCTGCTCATCAAAATTTTTGAGATCGAGATTCAGTCCATTGATCCTGAGGATAGCTCTGAGCCCTCAATCCTTCATGATGATAGTGTCGTTTCTGATTTCGGAGATCGGTAACATCGTCTCGGTATTGAAGAGATTCTCATGCGATTTTTTCTGGATTTTGTTTTGATCTCAGAGAGCAAACAACATGTGTTAGCAAAAAAGAAGGTAAAACTATATTCCTGTGCCTGTTACGGTTCCATAGATATCGAAGAAGAAGCTTGCGATAAATCGTGATAATCCCATGATAGCAAGCGCTATACCCACGCCGATCAAGATCTTCTTGGCCTTTCCGACCGCCTCCTCTCCTTTGGAAAAGAAGATAAGATAGAATGCGAAGATGATCATAACAAGCGAAAGGAAGCTCACGAGCCCGAGAAGAATATTTAATATTCGTTTGACGTAATTGGTCGCTGGCGTCTCTGTATTCTCTTGATAGTATTGCGTATCACTGAGTCTGAAATAATCCGTCAATCTCTTGATAAGACTCGTATTCTCTTTGATCTCAGGAGCGATAAGTCCTGATGCGATGTCCGTTGTTTCACTGCCTTCGACATATTCCTGTCCTTGGATTTCGTAAGGGAACGCTGACTCAGATTCTGAGAATTGAGCTGATACTACCCCAGGCAAAGATCCAATTACCGCAAAAGCTGTTCCGAAGATAGAGAAGATACCAAACAATGTTTTGTGCCACAATGATTCAATCATAGCGTATTATCAAATAATTAAAGCTATTAATCGGAATATTCCGCTCACAATAAGCCAACTAGCACCGATACCTGCTATAGCTATAGCGGCAAATTTGATTCCTTTGAGCCCTTTCTTGTATTGGGTATCATCACCCGTAGCGGTCACTATAAGGAATCCGTGATAGATCAAATATACCAAAGCTACCAAGCCAAGCATTCATAATGCATAGTTTATGATACTCTTGACGAGATCCATGACTTTTGTCTGCGCTGTTTCGTGTGTCTGTATCTGATCTCCTACACCTACGATACCTGCAGCCAATCCTGATCCGTCTTCTGGAGATACGATATTGTATGCTCCTCCTCTGAGCGGATCTTTTATATCCTCGGACACTAACACAGAACTTTCCTGTTCGGTAAGGATATAATTAGTAGAATCAGGGACTATCATCTGTGCGTATCAGACCACGATCAGGCTTGCATACATAACGATAGCTGCGAGCATGAATTTTTTCATAAGGCTTGTCGAGAATATAAAGCGTCAAAACAGTACTTTGACTATCGATATAATTGTATCCCTTTGTAAAAATTTTGCAACTTTTGGACTTGAAAAATGCTCTGTATTTTATATATATGCACATATATATGTAAAAATAGTTGACATCTTTATTTAATATTATATGGCTCTATGAAAAAAAACCTCTTTCTTTTGTTCAGCATCTATTTTTTCGTGCTACAGCCGTTGATTATAGGACTATTACGAGGACAAGGCAATTTTTTCCGGTTGAGTGCTATCAATCTAGTAGCTATCATTTTGATAGGCGCATTATATTCTACCGTAGAGGGTAATACATCCGAAGAAAAAGATGTAGAGAAAAAAGTCATTATGAAAGAACCTAGTGTCTCTTTCCATGAACATTTTCGCAGTACGGTCAAAGAGCACAAGAAAAAATCAGAATTAGTGATGCCTTTTATCATAAGTTTTGTCATAGCAATCATTATCTTCTTTATGTTTCTCTACAATAGTGGAGCTGTAGAAGCGATGTTGCTCTTCTCATTAATCTTGGGATTCATTTTTTTCTTGTCATTGACGTTGATCTTCAAACATCGTATCAGCAAGCATTTCTGGGCATTGATAGGAACCAAGATTTATCTCATACTCTTGATTGTCAGTGTTGCATTGACCGCATATGACTATTATCAGGTATATAACGAATATCAAGCAAGCTTCCAAGATTATGTAGCACAGAATTTTCTCGGACAAGATAAGATCCCTACTGATGGGTACATCTTTACAGGAGAAGGAACGGTATTGGGAACGTGATTGTGAGACATGACAGGAATCCAGGATATCTCTTCCAATATATTCAGTGGAACTAGCACAGATATCCAAGAAGAGACAGGTGCTGTTCTAGGAACATCTATAGACACACTTGATACTCCTGACCCTATCACTCCTACCACAATAGGCAAACAAACACTTATGGATGCTGTTATTTATCTTCTCAAAAAAAACGAGATACCGTTGATCACCAAAAAAGACATGTCCTTTACTTATGTCACTACCAAGAATCCTTACTATGCCGAACGAAGAACAGCATATGCCAACAAGATGATCGGAAAGACAACCAATCCAAGCAAATATATCGTCTGCGAAAGCTATATCGTGATGAAGTGATTGTTGGAAAAACGGCCAGTAACCTACACTACATCCAATGTATTGACAAAATTCCGAGCTGAAGCAGAGAAGAGAAATGTATTGAACGGATGTGTGAAAGGCAAGATAGTCACTGATACAACATTGTAAAAAATTCTCCTATGGAAATCCTCCAAACCTCTGGGGGATTTTTTATTGCTAGTATTTTACTATCTACTCTACTATCATGGATGTAGCAATTAGACAAGCGACACTGAATGATATACAAAAAGTGCAAGAGTTGAATCTAAAATTATTTGAAAAAGAACAGAAGGAATATGATCATTTATTAGATATGAATTGGACTTTCAGTGCAGCAGGAACCAAATATTATCAGGATAGAATTTCTCAAGATGATGGCTGTGTACTCGTCGCCATAGTTGAAAAATCGTTGGCTACTTATGTGGCGGACTAAGTACATGAGAAGCATATAGAAATCTGCCAATCCTTGCAGAGTTAGAAAACACTTTCGTTTTGGATGAATTTAGATCTCAGTGAATTGGTAAACAATTGTATACTGCATTCGTTGAATGGTGTACAACGAAACATGTAGGTAAACTCAGAGTTGAGGCATCTGCCCAAAACGAATGAGCAATTAAATTTTATAGGAAAAACAATTTTAAAGATTATGCTTTGGTTTTGGAAGCAGAACTATAGAAAAAATCCACACTAGGCGGATTTTTTTTAAACCTAGTAATTTACGATTTAATGTTTATTTAAGGTAAGTGACTATATAAAAAAATAGTTTTTATCCTTTCTAATCGGATATGGAAAATATCCTCCACGACATCAAGGAGCACTTTCAGGAACTACGGGGAAATAAGTGATTTTCATTCAAGCATCTCAGAACATCTACGCAGATCAGTCTAAAGTTCACGCTTTTCACGATACTTATTGTGTTGTTGTTCAGTCTTTTGGCTAATGGGATTTTTTTTCAGAATCGGTATAATAAACAAGCCGCTTTGATACCACCAAGGCCGAATCCATTTATGAAGCAGAAGATGGTACTAGGAAAAAACAGGATGCCTGAAGCAGAAATATTCAATATTAGTAGCCCCGAATGACAAACACTTCTCCAGCTCCATCGATGGAAAAATATCGCAAAAGTGGATGATATGTACTTTATGTACAAACAAATGAACGATCAATTACTCGTAACGAATGTCACCCAACATATGACCGTACAGAAGAACCTGATCCGGATCAGTCTCTATCTGATGGTCGTCTTTTGAGCCATAGCATATATTCTATCGCTCTTCTTCGTAAGAACATCATTAAAAAAATTACATACACTTCTCTGATTCCTCGACACATTGCATATCGACAACCTGAACGAGAAAATCGAGATTGACGGGCATCCCGATGATGAGATCAATAGAGTCAGCAAAAAATTCAATGAAGTATTAGAAAAGATTCATAAGCAGACATTGAGTCTCAAAGATTTCGTAACCAACGCATCGCACGAATTGAAGACACCGCTCATGAGTATGAGTACGGAAATCGATTATGCCATGAAAACAAAAAGATACGAACAGGGATTGGACAATCTCAAGCAACAATTGAAAGGAATGAATAATCTTTTGGAGACATTGGTCACCATTAGTAGACTTGAAGCACTGGAAACACTTTCCAAAGAACAAACGGATATCAGTGAATTTACAGACATGGTCGTGCATGATGTACAAAAGATCTATAATGAAAAGGAGATAATGCTCACGGAACATATACAAAAAAATATTTCAAAAAAAGTCCATAAGAACAGTTGGAGCATTATTATCAAGAACATCCTTGAAAACGCATACAAATTCACCTCTGAAGGATGAAAAATCGAGATAAGTTTAGATAATAAAAATCTCATCATCAAAGATACCGGTAAGGGGATAACGGAAAAGGATCTCGAGCATATCCGAGAAAGATTCCGACAAGCTGATCAATCGAAAACGGATACCAAAAGTTTTGGACTAGGATTATATCTCACCAAGTTGCTTGTAGAAAAACATGGCTGGACAATAGATATAACCAGCAAAGTAAACAAAGGAACTATATGTACTATAATATTTTAAGTGTCATCGCGAGGAATATAATGACGTGGCGATCTTAATTAAGATTGCTTCGCTTCGCTCGCAATGACTAATGAAGTTTTATCGTTTAGCTATTGTATCCATGAGAATTTTAGTCGTCGAAGACAACAAAACTATCGGCAACAATATCAAGAGATATCTCGAGCTCGAGAATCATTCTGTTGTGTGGGCAGAAAATGGTTTGTATGCACTCGAAGTAACGAAACACCAAGAATTCGATGTCATTGTCCTCGATCTGATGCTGCCAGGAATGGATGGCATCACCTTGTGTAAGAATATAAGGAAATCACAGCCCGAAGTCCCTATCATCATGGCGACCGCTAAAGGGCAATTGGACGATAAGCTCGAATGATTCGAGTCTGGGGCAGATGATTATCTCGTCAAACCATTCGATCTAAAAGAATTGGATGTCAGAATCCAAGCGATAACAAAAAGGAATGGGCCGAAGAATATTTTGGAATATAAATCCCTTCGTCTGGATAAGGATCAGAAAAAAGTCATCAAGGAAAGCAAAGACATCAAGCTGACCTTGAAGGAATTTCAGATCATAGAATATCTTTTGGAAAGAAAGGGCAGAAGTATTTCCAGGACAGAGATCATAGAAGAGATTCGATGAAACGATCAAGTCTTTGAAGAAGACGCAAAGCTCGACGTCTATATTTCCAATCTAAGAAAAAAATTGGGGAAGACAACAATAGAGACAATCAAGGGTTTCGGCTATCAGATTCCAGCTTAAATTTTTCTTAAGGTAAAATTTAGCTTTCTTTAAGCTACATAACTATACTGAGGGCGTCATCTAGAAATAGACAGACGCCTTTTAGATTCTTATAAACAATGACATGAAAACAAAATCTATCGTAGCGAGTACTATCGGTTTGCTTGGGATAACTAGCATGATCGTGGGTGCGGTAACAGTAGCAGGAAACACCACTACTACAACCTCTCATGGTATGAGAACTGGTTCTGGGCAAAGAATGGGTATGTGATCTGGACAAAACATGATGTCCTCATTTGCTAGCATGGCAGAGGCACAAGCGTTTAGGATTGCTGTAGAAAAAGCTATTACGGATAAAAATTACCCTGCATTCGTAGCAGCGCATAAGAAATACGGAATCACTAGGTATTCTACAGAATCAGAATTCAATGACATGCTTACCAGAAGAGCTAATCAAGAAAAGGTTCAAGCTGCTCTCGAAGTATGAGATTACGCGACACGAAAAACTTTGAACGCATGACGTCCTATCCTCGACATCATCGATACCGAAGCAGAATTCAAAAAGCTCCAAGAAATGCACACCTACAATGAAAAAGCTAGAACGATTAGAGAAGACTTAGGCATAACTCAAAAAAAAGGCGAAGGCATAGGTATGGGAAGATGAATGAAGGGAGAATGACGCGGAATGGATATGTAGCCAGTAAAAACTTGATATATTAGCACCCACCTAGGTGCGAAGAGAACCCGGAATGCATGGCCGGGTTTTTTTATTTAAGATTGATTTAAGGTGAATATCTATATTCATTCTCGTCAAAATGACATTTTACTTTTTGTATATTACACCATGACATTCACCAAAGAACACATCGCTTTAACTATTATCGGGGCCATCAGTGTAACTGCACTCATCCTCTGAATCGTAGGAGTTGCCAGCAACGGACGCGGATGCAGATGAGACAGAATAGGTACAATGGGAAACCAAAGAATGATGCAGCAGGATTTCCAGCAAAGAGGGAACATAATGAGACAAAGATTCAATACAAATGAGACAGGGAGTATACAAAACTCACCTGTACAAACAACACCCGCTGAAATACGTGCGGAATAATTACACCAGCAAAGAACTGGAAATAACGTAAACAAAAAAACCTGGATGCATGGCCAGGTTTTTTTATTCTATATCATAGGTATTGAGTAGAGATTTCCATGCTCTGATGGGGGTAATTGCAAGCAAGGTAATATAATTAGGTATATTCGCTTTCTGGATTCTATATGCGACATCTATGTAGCTTTCTATATTTGCAACATACTCTTCCCACATTTCACGATGGTCATTTTTGTATGCTTCCATTTCCTTTTTGTGTTTTTCAAGGTTTTTCTTCTGTCAGGTAATAACTATTTTGGGAGCTTCTCTCTCTTCCAAATCTGCTATGCGTTGTTCCAAATTACGTATCCATTTCTCCTCATTATCTAGAACATCATCGTAATAATCATAATGTCCGCTATTGATGAGAACATATTTCATATCATCGATATTCATACCTTGCTTCATATATGCGACGATCTCGTTCTGTCCTGCAGTAAGATAATCATCTACATAATAATCACTAAGCTGATGATTGATGAGATGCTGTCTTTCATGTATGATAGTGGTCTTGAGCGTCTTGTCTCATTCTCCGAAAATCACATATACTTCGTGCGTTTTAGTGTCGTTCACACCATTCTCGGTATCATTATCCACACCCATATCTATATCATCCAAAAACATCTGTGTCCTAAATTTACCTGCATGCGGAATGTTGTATTGTTTGGTATATTTCGGTGCAACAAAAAAATATATTGCGCCATAGGTAATATCCAGATTGATTATCATATTTTTGTTGGCAAGATATCCTTTGAGTGTTTCTTCATCTTCTCATTCATCCTTATTCAAAGGAAGATATACGCTCAATAACTTATCCAAAAGACGATGAGGACGATCGTGATAGCGATAAAACAGCTCTATTCCTTCACGTCTTTTTGCGAGAAACTCTTGAACTGTCTCACGTATATGCTTCATCGTATATTCAGAAAGCATATCTTCATATTCTTCAACGTCATCGAGTATTCTGTCACAGAGAAATACATCTTGTTTGAGAACATCTTGCATAGGTGGCAATTTCTCTTGTGTGATATCAAACATATACGATGTATCCATAGATATCTCAGTCGATTTTCACGACATGATTGCAGACAAGAGACGCTTTTTTTTGATTATTTCAGGACAAGTAGCATCATGTAGTGTTGTGTAAATCAAATGTGGCAATATAGAAAGCACATCAGTAATTTGTTTCCTGACTTCCTTTTTGGCTGTTTCGCTGGATTTTCCTGAAACGATTTTTTCTTCAAGCGTTTTTCTTACATACGAAACTTTAGTTGTTCTTTGTTCCATATAGGATTTTTTCATATAAATGTCAATATAGCATATAGCTAATTTTAATTTTTTTTCAAGTATAAAAAAATCCACCTTCTAGCAGATTTACCTCATAGTGTTTCCTGATTATTGGAACATTCTCTGGAGATCAGGATCTTTTATCATGGATTGGTTCCGTGGCGGTTCGAAGGTGACTGCTATCTCTACAGCAAAATCAGGAGCGACCTCCAATATTGCATTCTTCACCATCTCTTGGATCATCTCTGCCATAGGGCAGAACGGCGTCGTAAACGTCATCAGGATATGTACGATTTTTTTGGTTTCATCAATATCTACCTTGTACATAAGTCACAACGTATACATATCTATCATAGGAAACTCAGGATCATAGACCGTCTTGAGCTTCTCGATTATTTTCTCTCTTGTCTTAGATGTGAGGGAATTCATTGGTCGTCTTCTTCTGTTCAGAGAATAAAGTTACCTGCAGGACGATGAATCCTACGAGCAATATGAGTCAGAGAAATTTGCTTCGATATCCCAACAACAAGAATAGTGCATTGATGAGCACATAGATTCCAAACAGGAGCGACAACTTATAGCTATCTTTGATCAAACGCGTCTGTGATATCTCGCGAAACCGTTTTTGTATTGCAAGAAAAAGGTAGAAGCTCGCTCCTCGTGAAGCGATAAACAATCAAAGAATCAATAACCCTATACCGACAACAGGATCCTCATATACATTGATGGATGTATACGTAATCAAGAAAATTCCGGCTCCAAGCAATAGTTTGATAAGTGATGCTATATGATACAACTGCATACTACGAAACGAATTTAGAATTTAAAATGCAGAATTTAAAATTTAGAATTTCTAAATTTAGAATATTTTTCTAAATTCTAAATTGATATTTTTCTAAATTCTAAATTATTTCTGATTAATTTTCTACGTTAACATCTTCTCCTCCGCTCGTACTTGTTCCAGGTGCTGACTCCTCTTCTTCGTCGACTTCGGTAACTGATGGTATATACAATCCATTGTTTCCTATCTCGTAGAACTTGTAATAGATTTTTTCTCGGATGCCTGAACCGAATGGGATCAACCCATATCCGACTACTGGAGGGACAAGCATAAATAAGTAAATTTTTTGTTGGACTTCTGCGGATCATGACATTTTGTAGATCAACGCATACAAGAAAAACGCCAAGACAAATCATAAAACATTCCCCATCAACGCTGATGCACTATAATTGGGATTAGTAGAAAACTCTATCTGAGCTGCTGATACGAATACAGAAAACAGCACATGGAATCACAAAACAAGAAACAATATATCTATCTGATTTGCAAATATGATATAGATAGGAGCAAGAAAGAAGAAGAGTATTCCGTTCGTTAGAAATAACAATCCGAACATTTTGCTTGTGTTGTAGTATTTTCTGCTATAGAACAGACTATATATTCCTCCAACACCGATATTGCCGATAAACGTGCTCAAAAAGCCTATGAAAAGCAAGATCAATGAAAGCATAGGATTGACGGTAGTCCCTAATTGCGCTCAGAATGCTGTCGTAAACATTCCACCAATGAAAGAAAGAATGACAAACAACAACGCGGCGATCACTCCTCAGATAAGAATACCGATAGCTACCTTTCCCACCAATTGCCGTCAGGTGAGATTGCTCGGCTCATTAAAGAAATCTGATTGGTTTGCCATAATACCGTGATAAGAGAGTAAAAATCTATTCTATACACACTAAGGTCTTTAGACTTTTGACGAACTTTTTGATATCGTCCATATCCATACTATTCAAGGAAAGGAGATAGAGTGTCTCATCGTCCATGAAGAGATATTGTCCTCCATAAACAACATCCTTGTCTATTTGATAGGAAAATGTCATCGTATATCAAGAATATTGTAGATTTCAACATTCTAATTGGTTAGTGTCTGTACTGAGTGAAGCAAACTTGAAGAGATTGATTTGAAGTTCTTTCGTATTAGCATCAAAAAGCTCTTTTGCATTGATTCATGAATAGACCGGCACCTTGAAGATAACAAGCGAATTGATAAATCCTGTATATCCATCTGGTGTCTTCTCTTTCATTTGTTTGATTACTGTCATGCCTTCCATACTCATATCTACCGTATTACTCTCAACATATTGCTTCTCATTATCATAGAGTTTCATAGTGAATTCGTCAAATTTCAATGAAAATGATGATTTGGATCAGCACCCAGTCAATATAAGCAACATACATAGTACAATCAGAGAATATCGTTTCATGAGGCAATATAAGGAGACTAAATTAGATTAGATGGGATAGATAGAATAGATGGGATAGATAGAATAGATGGGATAGATGAATCTAATCTGTCTAAGTCAATCTAATCTGTCTAAGTCAATCTAATCTGTCTAAGTCAATCTAATCTGTCTAAG
>CAZJFP010000010.1:0-11374 GCA_964545415.1 uncultured Candidatus Peribacteria bacterium | reverse complement strand
TCAATCTAATCTGTCTAATAGTCTATTTTAGATAAACATATAGATCACTGCGAGAAGTATTCCGAGGATCACACCAAATATGAAAGATCTGACATAAATCTTGTTTTTGTGCGGATGATCATCTTCATAGCCGAGCTGGATGCGTGCAACAATATATCCAAACATAGTTCCACAGAATACGAGATATCCCGGCATCAGCATTTGTTTGATCACTACATGATATTCTGGTCCGAAGATCACGCTTCCTCTAAGGAGGAAAATCCCTACAACCACCGTCAAAAAAAAGAAAATTCACTTAATGATTTCAAAAAAGGTGTTCATACAAAAAACAACTAAACAATAAAACAGCTACATGAGTATCTTTTTATCTATTCCTTATGTGTTTCTTACTGTATAAGGAAATTATTTTCCTATGCTTTGAACTTTGTCTATAACATTCTGCATGAGATCGATATCATCTTCAGTGAGCTTGGTATCGTCTTTGGGCTGTTCATCTCTCTTCTTAAAAAGACTTTTTAATCGAGTAGCTACCGTATTTTCTCCCGTAGTGATGCTCACGCTACCTTCAACCATAGGAACCGTACCAGAATCAAATGATTCTTCTGTAGTCACTGCTTCACCTGTCAATGCTTCTCATGTTGTCTCAACTCATGTCATCACTTCACCTGTCACGATTTCTCAAGTACTCTGCGGTGTCTCTACAGGGAGCGTAGGAGTAATGAATGTTTTGTAGACATATCGTCCTCCGACAGCGATTCCAACTACTATCACGAAATATACTAGTTTTTTCATTCTTTTGTTTATATAGGATAAAAAAAATCACCTACAGTAATAGCGGTTTGGCGTATAAAATCAACTAAAATTTGATGAATGATGAATAATGAATGATTAATAATGATTGAATTGTAAACCCATAGACTATTGCTATACAACGATAGTCCATAAAGAACAATTCCAATATTATTCATTCTCAATTTTTAATTATTCATTAGTTTTTTTATGTTTCTCGCAGTCGATAAACCCGGACGGATAACCAGTTTTGACGTCATCCGCATAATCAGAAAACATTTTCCACATAAAAAAATGTGACACGGATGAACGCTTGATCCTATGGCAACCGGGCTCATGATCTTGGCATTGGATGATGATACAAAAAAACTGACTGACATCATTGGACATGATAAATCCTATATTGCGACAATCGATTTTTCTAAGGTGACGGATACACGAGATATGGAAATACGAAAAGAAATTAAGAATTTTGAATGCAGAATGCAGAATTGAAAAATAATAGGTCTGGAGATGGAAAATGGAAGTGTCGAAGCGCCGACGTTAAGCGAAATAGAAAGAAAACTGCAGAAATTGATCCCGGAATATGAATTACCACTCCCCGCTTTCAGTGCAAAAAAAATAGCGTGAAAAAAGTCGTACGACGATGCAAGAGCCGGGACAATCAGAGAAGAAAATAAAGTGATGAAGGTCCAGAAATATGAAATTTTGAAATATGAATTTCCGATATTGCAACTCAAACTTGATGTCGGATCGGGAACCTATATCAGATCTATCGCATATCGACTGGGACAACAACTCGGACTGGGAGGAACATTAATTCAACTGAGAAGAACTAAGATCGGAGACATCGACATCGATCACCTCCAGAACTGGGAAGATTTGCATAATACGTATAAAGAAAAAGAGGAAATTGTGAGATATTGTAAACTCTAGTTTGACATCTTAAGGAGAAAAACTACATTCAGTAAAAATATAAAAAACAATACACTATGGAATGGTTTTTGAATACTCCCCTGTTGTTCGTCGGAGTATGGATCCTTTTGGGACTCATGGCTCTGGCACTTATCTATTTAACCAAATTAACCAAAGACAAAGAGGAAAAAATCTCTTTTTGGGCTCACTTTGGCATCATCGGATTAGGATTCTTTTCTCTCTTCGGAGCCATTGATGACATGAAAGAACATTGGTTTGTTTCGTAACAACAGATTTCTCAAGCCGGCGAATCGCCGGCTTTTTTTGATTTAGATAGAAAAAACATATTCTATTGACATTTTGTTTTAAATATATATAAAATATATAATAATTTTCGAAAACAAAAAACAAAAAAATATCTACCATGAAAGAAAAAATCATTATCTCAGTACTGATCATTTTTTTGATTGGGCTGAACAGCATGTCCGCACAGAAAGATACCATATACGGTATCAATCTGTATAGTGGACCGTCTGAAGAATGTCCTGGTGAAATAGCAATGAGATGGGATATAAGTGTTCCAATAGATGATTACTTTACCATTTTTATCTTCGGAGTTGATGAACAACAAAATGTTGTAAAAATCGATTCCATTCCATGTTTTTTTGATTTTTCCCGAATTGATGCAGCAACTGCTCATAATTACAAAAGTCTCTTTATTGGCTTTATGGATGAAACAAAATTCATTAAGTCCAATGAAGTGGACATCCCAAAATTAAAGTAAATTTTTTTCTCAAGCCGGCGATTCGCCGGCTTTTTTTGTTGGGAAAATAATTTTGTATTAATATTGACATTTTATATAAAATCTTTATATTATCAAAAAAACAAAAAAAACATCACCCCATGAAAAACTTCAAACAACTATTTGAACAAAAAGAAGAGGATTTATATGAGGCATACAAAAAAGAAGAGAAAAGAAAAATCAGAAAGATCAGACTGATTTTTAGCTTAATAACCTTCTTTGTTACATTCCTTGTATATTTCATCGCCATACTCTGCCGTGGATACGCTTGGAATGAACTCTATCTTATGCTCTACAATGAGCCCTTGACACCATTATTGATCGTCATTGTATTTTCGATAAGCATCGCGTTTATTTTTCGATTGGATTTGTATCCAAAATCAAAATTCAGAGATGCCTTTACTCAATCGATTATCAGAGAAGCCAAGACATTCGGTACTACGGAGTTTTTGGACTCTATGATAACGTGCCTTCAAAAGCACTTTACCCTCTCTCCTACATTCCGATCCTCTCTCGTCGAGGCTATGCAAGGATATTACTGGTACGATGGTGAATTTACCGGTGATTCCTATGACCTGGGTGATGCATTGCAAGAGCGTCTTATACTCAACATAAATGGAGACAAATACCTTCTCCGAAAATGGGAGTATACATCCACGCATTTTGTTTTCCATATGGAAAACATCAAGCAAAAAGGAATTCAGACATTCAAATTTTCTGTGTAACATTTCATAGCCGGTAGCGTTTTCGCCCGGCTTTTTTTATATTTTTCTACGTATTGACATTTTCTTTTAAATATCTATAAGAGATATACTTTATTTTATTGGAAAACGATGAATATCTCTGAACGCGACTTCACGCGTGCACTCAAGAACTCATGGTCCAGGGAGACGTCTGGAGATCCAGAACACCGATCGGATACAAATCCGTCGTACAGGCAATGCCTAGTCACCGCCCTGCTTGCCAATGAGATTCTCTGACTAGAAGTGTATTCAGAAAAGGTTACACTTAAACATGGGTTCAATGACTATCATTATTTCAACAAAGACAAAGCCGGAAAAGAATATCGCTTCTGTGAAGAACAATTCGATCATGAAATAGTCACAAAAAGGAAATGAGAGAAAATCAGAAGTAAAGAACGAAGCGATATGTTTCTTCACATATATCCTCACATCAGGAAAAAATATCAACTCCTCAGACAAAAATTTCAAACAGAGCTACAAAAAACACTCAGCTAATCATCCTCAATATATTTGAATCATAAAATTTTTATCGCCTAATCTTTTTTTACCATGGACGAACTCAAAAACACCATTCCTGAAGAAGGAAACACTCTTCCTGAGACCAACGTATCAGCGGAACTTATCGCTGCTATCCAAGGAGCTAGTGATGAAGAAGTCAGAATCTCTGGGAGGACTCACAACTTGAGAGATATGCCCAATCGTTATAGAATAGAAGAAGGTTCTGGCATCCACCCGAATCCTAGATACTAATTTTATCGATAACACTATATGATGTTAAAATCTTATGCGTTCGATGTAGACGCCAATCTCGTTTTTACCGACGACACCATCTGGATCGATGTACGGCAAGATGGTAAACGGGTGCCGACACAAGTCTCTCAAAAAGAAGATGCCGAACTGGCTGAAAAAGGCGTATACAAACAAAAGAAAACCCATAGATATCTCAACGACAACATAGAAGAAGCTATGCAAAATTTTAGATGAACCGGGAAATTCGAACAAGCCATCTTCGACGCGTTAGCAAAACCGCAGCATCAAGGCGAATGACCGAGTTGGAAAAAATTCATAGAAGCAAATAGATATGCTAGTCCGATAGCCATCATCACCGCACGCGGACATCCAGCGGAAGAGCTCAAAGAAACGCACAAAAAAATCATAACAGATATATTAACCAGTGACGAACATGAAGATTTTCTCTATAGCATAAAAGAACGCCTCTGAGAATACAAGACAAAAGACGACGATCTTATACAAACATATCTAGACAGCAATTTTTATGCTCCTTGTTCCAATGAGGATTTTTTGCGCACTATAGGCAAAACTCTTTCTAATCCTATGCCTGACAGAAAAAACACTGCCTTTGAAGCTTTTGTCGTTCATGCAAAAAAAACATTTGAAAACTATTACTGATCAAACTTCATGGCTCATAGAAAAATGCGTGTAGGATTCAGTGACGATACATTCAAAAATATCGAAGGGCTTCATCATTTTATACGCACCAAATCTACCGGTCTCATGCGAAAATATCCTGAAGTATTATTTAGAATGTACGAAACCAGTGAACCAAGGACAGCTCCTACAAAATTCAGCTATAGAAATACTCATGAAGAAAATATCAATTAATGCCTCTTGTAGACAACGAAATCCATCTCTCAGGATTCGTCAGGAACTCTTTCTATCTCAGTGAATTCATGTTCAAACTCAGGAAAGCTTGTGTCTCATTCATAAGCTTTTTTGATTTCCGTCAGATAGATGTAATTGGCGATTGGGAGAAATTGACGATAGATGCTCGCTCATCAAATAATGAATATCTGATCCACCTTTTCCGATACAAGCTGTTTCATCATATCTTCAATACTCGTATACGTCTCCAATCCTTCGACCGGTTCTTTGGAAAGAATAATGTTTCTCCTGTTGGGAAGGGGTTTGCCGATAGACAAAAACGTATTGTACCCCATAACGACGATATGATCTGACGTCACTTTTTTGAAATGCTGCAAGTCCTGCGAGTAATGTCGCGGTAATTGATTCTTGTTTCCGACGATCCTATTGGAAGCCATCGCGGCGATCATATTGATTATCATACTCTCATACTAAAAAATAAAAGTAATGTGCTTTGTATAATGCACCCGCAATGGCGGGTGTAATGAATCTGTATAGACGGACGAATATTCCATTACTATGCATTACGCCCGTAGAGCACATTACAATACATTACATCGTAAGGTACCCATTCCTCCTGATTTTTCAATTGCTTTTTTAGCTCATATTACTATATAGTTGTGGCTATTTTTTTTACTCTTTTGACAGATATTAATGACGATAGCAGCACAGGATCTCCTGAAGAAATACGGAGAGATTATCAAAGAAGAAGTGAACGTGAAAAAAATCGATCCCATGGATGACTCCATGAAGATCACGAAGATATTCAAACCTATATGATCCCAATTGAGCGCAAAATTCGGCAAAGACACCGGCAAGATCATCCAGTATGGAAAACAAGGAAATATCAAGGACGGCGGTGATGGTAAGGTCATAATTTTTGACCATGAAGGGAATGAATGGATGCTTGAACCAGGTGAATATGAAATAGCGTATGAAGGTCTTGAATGAGACAACATGGCGGTCGATCAGAATATCATAGCGAAACTAGATCTGCAACTGACGCCAGAACTCGAAAGAGAGTGAGTCGCACGCGAGATCTCCAGATTCTTGAATCAGATGAGAAAAGACGCGAACTACAATGTTGCCGATAAGGTCAAAGCGCTCTACTCTACCACCGACGAACATCTCAAAAATATCCTGAATGAATTCGAGACATTCTTCAAACACGAAGCGTTGATCTCAGAATTCGTTCCTATGGAAAACCCTGAAGGCGATGTCGTGGCTTTGTTTACGAACAATGAAGCTACGATTAACTTCGCATTAAAACGTTAAAAAAAATAATTAAAAGATTAAAAAAATTAAAAGATTAAAATATTTTGTCTTTACATCGTTCAGTTACAAAAACACTCAATTTTTTAATCTGTAATCTTAATGTCTTTTAATCTTTTCGTAGAAAAGTTATGCAGTGTCTCGATTACGCACTCAAGTACATCAACCGTTTCCCCAAGACTGAAAAAGAGTTGAAGATTCAGCTGTATCTCAAAGGATATCCTACTAGCGACGTCGATCGGACCATCAATGAGTTGAAAAAAAAGAATTATGTGAATGACGAGATGTTCGCCGAAAGTTATATCAGAAGTGAGATAGTGAATAAAGGAAAGCCAGCCATCAGAATCATACAGAAGCTTCAGCAGAAAGGCATCCCTCCAGACATTCTCAAAGAGATGTTGAAAAAATATCAAGACGGTATGAGTGAAGGAATTCACACAAAAATCAAGAGAGAGATCGCAGCATACAAGAAAAAGAACGTGGAATGATTCGATATCATCCAGAAACTGATGAGAAAAGGATATAAACTAGCCGACATAAAGCATGTTATAGAAAACAAGTAATTACACAATTTGAAATTTACAATTCGAAATTTTAAATTTGAAAACAAAACCACTTAGAGATATTGTAAAATTGTAAATTTTAAATTCAAAATTTAAAATTATTTATATTGTTATAAAAGTAAGATGGGAAGACGACATAGCATCGCAGCAAGAAAAGCTAGCGGAGATGCACAAAAATCACAAAACTACGCAAAGATCGGTAAGATCATCCAGATAGCCGCCAAAAAAGGCGCTGATCCAAAAATGAACCCTGCGCTTGAGCTCGCGCTCAGCAAAGCGAAGCAATATAACCTACCAAGAGAAGTGGTGGAAAAAGCTATTTTGAAAGGATCAGGTCAGCTCGAAGGAGAGAATCTCGAAGAAGTATTCTACGAAGGATATGGTCCAGAAGGAGTTGCATTGCTTATCAAAACGCTAACATCAAATACCAATAGAAGCGCTTCTAGCGTCAAACAGATCATGCAAAAACATGGGGGTACTATGTGAGCTATCGGTTCTGTAGCACGACAATTCAAAGAACAAGGCGTGTTCGTTATCGATGGAATTTCAGAGACCGTACAAGACAAAGGAAAAACAGTAGATAAAGTTTTACCGCTCAATACGGGCGAATTGGAAGAACGTGCAATGGATCTTCCGATAAGTGATATAGAAATCGAAGAACATTCAGCCATTATCTATTCTGACAAAAAAGATTTCTCAGTCGTACAAGATGGACTATCCCAATATCATTATCATATGGCCGAAGCAGATATTCAATTCATCCCAGAAAATACAGTCAAGCTGAACGAAGAAAGCACAGAAAAACTCTACAAACTTCTAGATGCACTCGAAGATGATGAAGATGTCGACCACGTCCGGCACAATATGGGAAATTAAAAAAGTCATTGCGAGGAGTGAAACGACGAAGCAATCTTACACCAAGATCGCCACACGGAGTTTATCCCGCACAAAGCGGGGCTCGCGATGACTATTTACAAAGTCCTGAGTCACTAAGCATCCTGTAGAGCTCAAAGAGCTTTATAGTTTTTTTGTAGTTGTTGAGGGTAGGATAGTCCTTGTCCAGCTGTTCTATGATTCATTTTAGTTCTCGAAGATTATCGCCATATCCTTTATCTATAGTGCTTATTTCCGATAATTTTACGATAGCTGACTGTATTATATTGAGACCATCCTGAGTAGTCAAAGGTTTTTTCTCTCCTAGACACTTTTGTCACAAAGCCTGCGCTATCTCATCGACTTCCTGTGATGTTGCACTCCTTCCATATACTACGATAGTAACTTTGCCTTGATATGCACTATTGCTTACATCAGAAAGCGTAGGTGATTTTATCTTATCAAATTCGAATTCTTTGATAGAGAATACCGGAGGCAATTGCTGGATAAATTTTTTTAAATTTTCTGCTCCATTGCTTCCAAAATCAGTTCATATGAGATAGCCGAAACTTGGAATATTCCTATATCTCTCTCTGAATTTATAATAACATACTTCATCGGATTCGTTATTACAGGAGATGACGCTCTTGATGGTTTTGTCGATGACGGTATCATCGATGAGCGTATTCTTGCCGCCCTTGAAGATCCGATTATAGAGATGATATCCTATCATTTTATCCTGATGCATATCTTGCCCGGACCCGAAAATCGTATCATAATCAGATTCCAACGCTTTGATTTCCTTATCCTTGCTTTTTTTGATCTCATTTCGGAGATAGTAAAAGAACTCATCTATCAGCGAAACATTCTCTTTGTTGGATGTCATAGACAATTTATCCGAGAGCAGGAGAAATGCACGTTTGGAATTTGCCATAAACGATACGGTAATCGGCATACTAAAGAATCCTGAATTGTTTTCGGTGATATCACCAATCTTCATATCGAGCACTTCGTTGGATTCGTTGTTATCTCAGAGATTCTTGAAGAAATCTCATCGCTTCTGAAGCAATGTGATATCGTTGAATGGATTCTGTTCGAGGAATTTCAATCAGATCAGATTGATATCTATTTTGTCGGTATATTTTTCTTTCCACACATTGAGAGAAGGAAGATAGATGTATTGAAGCAGATACGTATACGGCACTTGAAGTGCTGAGAGATAGTCGTTATATTTGCTTATCTCATTTTGCATCAAAGCATTTTCATCAATGAGATCTTTGAGCGTGTCTGATGTTTTTACGATAGGTTGTGTCAATACATTATCTTGCAGAGGACTGAGATCATAGCTCTTGAGATTCATGAGCTCAGGTGTTTTGCCTTTGAGATAAGCTATATCACTATACAACTGGATACCGAAATATATCGCTATACCAAAGGTAATCACTGCTATGAATAACATCACCTTGCTATTATTTTTGTTGTCCTTGAAAAAACGGTAGATACCTACGATATATTTTTTCATCACATCGAGAAAAGATTGTATCTTCTGCAGATCTATCTTCAATGTCGGTTTCTGTTGTGTCTGCTCTATCATTTCCCGTTATTCGGAAGAAGTAAAAATCGGATCGATATAATCGCTAATCTCTCTTTCCGATCATCTCTGGATCGGCAACACAAAATCGAGCGTAGAATTGTTTACATTGTAGACTGAAGTTCCGATCTTGATTATTTTTGGTATGATCTTAATAGATTTTGCATCAATATTTTCTGAAACTACGAATATGCTCTGTTTGATCAGATTCAATAAATTGCTCAAGATAAAAATATGCGGATTGATGATTCCTTTTTTGATCAATGCGACCTCATCCTGTTTGAACGTATTTACATCGACGGTAAAACTGATCTGTTTCTGTGTCGGATCATATTTTTTGAACGTGATCGAGAAACTCGGCAGATCCGTCTGTTCCAATTTATTGTCTACGTAGTAGATCATCTTCTTGAAAAATGCCTTATCCGGTCTCGGATCTTCTTTGTCGACCAAATCATAATATCTATCAAAATCACCGACCATATTGCAGTCATAGTCAATCTCATACGGATTGAGATAGCAATTGTTGAGATAAACAAGAATATCTTTTTCTCCTCTATCGGCGAATCATTGCATCTTTTCCTGAACCAATGATGTAGGCGCCTTGAGCGCATTTGCGAGACTGGAAACAAAAGTATCCAAGTAACTGAACACTTTGATCGCGCTGCTAAATTTTATGATCTCCAATGAAAGGAGATATTTTTTGATCGAAGTCGAAGAGGTCTGACTTTCCACCAGATTGTAGAGTTCCTGTGAGAAGAATCCGTATTTTGATATGCTTTCCTTGAAAGTGCTGAGCTTCTGGGTATTTGCAATAAACACCGTGGAAAAGTCATTCAATCCCTGCTGAAGGATATCTTTTTTTTGGATATAGCTTAAGCTTTTGTCTGCTATGACTGCTTCGATATTCGCTTGTCCTCAAGTTCCGATCAAAGATAACGCATGATATTTTTGATAATTGCTGAGGTTCAATGTCTTATCGAGGAACTGCTGGCCTTTTTTGTAGGTATCGATATAGGCCTGATAACTTACATCAGGCACCGCTTGAGAAGCGAAATAGATATATCTGCTATACAAACGCAACACGACAGACGCTACGCCACTAACGATGATCACAAAAAACGATAAGAGAAAAAGCTTTCGATATTGATCATGGTATTTTGATTTTTTACCTCCAATAATGCCGCTTTCGCCCAATGATACACTTTCTTTCTTTGGCTCAGCAGATTGAACAGCAATATGTATATTCTCGATTTTCACTTCTTCTTTGGGGATGATCTTCGCTTCTTCGACGTTCAATTGGGAAATCACACTCTGTGCAGGAGCAGTGGATTCTAGATCGTTAAGTTTCAAATTCCCGATTCATCAAAAATCTGGCCCTGAGGAACCTGAAGCATTCGGATTGGTCTGTGGTGAGTTTTGTTGTTCTTTTTGTTCTTCCATCGAGACTCTTTGAATAAAATCTCACATTCTGATTATATCCACGAACGGCTTGAAATACCAAAATACGCCCTTACTATCTCCATTTTGGATTGACAAAACGACAAAAAAGTATCCACCTGCCTACCGGACAGACAGGTCCAGGTACAAAAAGCTTAAAAAAATAAAAAAAGGACGGGATTTCCCGTCCTACAAATCAAGTTTTTTTACGTATTTCGCTCATAACTACACTCCAATTGCAACAAATATATATTATCGCAAATACGAATAAACCGAGATAGATCAGAACTACCATGAACCTTACCAAAAAAAGCTTAATATTCACATCAAACTCGATAAACCTTCTTTGTTGTTGATAGTCAGCTTTTATAAGCTCATAATTGTTTTTTAAAAGCTTATCAGCATCTGTTTTTTGTTGGCTACACACAAGAGAATCTATCTGAATGTTCTTTGCAACGATTAAGCTATCCAATCGCTGGTACTCGACTACATCCTTTTCAAATAATCGTACCATCAACAGTTTAACTCCCGGAGTTTTTTTGAGTACAAAGACATTTGATTCTGCACTACAAAGCAGACTTAACACTGCTGTAAGCGACATTACCGCTACAATAACCGCGATGATCAGTTTTATTTTTTTACTTGTTTTCATGTTTTTTGGTTTTGATTTTGTTTTTGGGTCTAGAGTACTTTAGCAAAAATTTTTACATACTCTTTTAGAATTTCA
>CAZJFP010000009.1:0-46799 GCA_964545415.1 uncultured Candidatus Peribacteria bacterium | reverse complement strand
TCATGAACTAGTTATAATGATTATTTAAATCACTTCAACTACTCTAGACCCTAATTTTATTTATTATACTTATTTATCTTTCTTTGTCAATTATTTCTTCATTAAATTATCTCTTGTATTTCCCTGGGAGTATCGTATACTCTTGGACGGAGATATCTCCAAAATTTTATTCATTACCCAATTAATTAATGCAAGGAATTGTAAAGTTCTTCAACAGAACTAAAAACTTCGGATTCATCACTCCAGAAGATGGAAGCAAGGATGTATTCGTACACGGAACAAACGTAATCGGAGAATCTATCGCTGATGGTGATAGCGTAACGTATGAAATCGGAGAAGGAAGAAAAGGTCCTGAAGCAAAGGACGTAAGAAAAGTTGGTGGAGCTGATGTTATGGCTGACTAATCATCCTACGTACAAAAAGATCTCAATTATTATATCGGATATAATACTAATTATATACTATAATAACGAAGACTTTTGAGAAACCCTGCAGAAATGCAGGGTTTTCTTTATTGCGGAAAAATGATTTTTCATTGTGCTATCAAAGGAAATAAAAAAAACTCTTTCAAAAAAAAGCCTCTTGAAATCAAAAATACAATATACAGAATACTCCCAAACAAAAAAACAAAAATCCCTATGATTGTAAACATGTTGCTTACCCCGATCATTGCACTCCCTACGAGTATTTTCCTTGTATTTTTTTTCACGCTTTTCAGTACTGAAATCCGTTATGTACATAAGAAAAGACTCCGGCATTGATCCACTCATTTCATCGTAGCCATAAGCGTTTTCGTTTATGGTTTTTTTATAAAAAAAATTCACCGCCGAAGCGATGAAGGTATTGTATACCTTTTAATTTCTTATTTCTCAATTCTAAATTCTCAATTTTAAATTCTTATTTCTAAATTCTAATTTCTCTATTAAAATCTTCCGATTTCCTTGCCCAGATCATCATAGGATATGTAATTTACCCCATCATAAGTAAGATATCATTGAGGAAATATCAGATAATCATTTTTTTTGAATGCAATCAATTCTCCTGCTCTTTCGTTGTATACAAAAAAATCATTATTTTTGTCTTTATGATAAAACATCGCCTTTTTTTGTTTCACTAATTCGTTAGCTTCTTTTTTGCTTTTAAGTTCAAAATCCGATCGATAGATATGTTTGATGTTTTTTGTCTCCGGAATGCATATCTTTTCTGAGATGTACAAAACATCCTCAATCTGATTGTTGGTGATTTGGATAAGTTCTTCCGTATTTGTGATGGTATGTATTTGCAGATCTTCTCTTCCCATCGGTTCCGCTGTTCATTCCATAATTCAGTTCATACAAAAAAAAGCTAATTTATAAAACTCTTCTCAATTCATCCAAGGTAGTATCTCCTTTGAGCATTTTGATGATACCGTCTTCCTTGAGCGTCAGGAATCACTCCTCTCTCGCTTTTGCGTAGAGATCGATACCGATTTTATTGTCAACGATCATTTTTTTGAGTGCTTCAGTTATTTCCAATGTTTCTATAATGGCAATTCTTCCTTGATATCCACTTCCATTACATGCATCACATCCGACTGCCTGAGGAATTTTTCCATCAAATGGAAAATCAAGCTTCGGATCCAAATCTTTCATCTTTTTGAGCATATCTTTGATTTCTGCTTGTTCACTATAATTTGCCTCTCTTTTGGTTCAACAATGAGGACATATTCTTCTGACCAATCTCTGCGCTACGATCAGATTCAAGGATGGCGCCAACATGTACGGTTTGACATCCATACTCGTCAATCTCGGAATAGATTCGATAGCAGAATTGGTATGTAAGGTAGTAAATACCAAGTGTCCGGTCAACGCCGCATTGATAGCGATCTCCGCGGTTTCCTGCGTTCTCGTCTCTCAGATGAGGATAATATCGGGATCGTGTCTGAGAATTGCCTTAAGTCAAATTTCGTAGGTATATCATTTACTGTAATTTATCTGCGATTGTTGAATGCCTTTGACCTCATATTCGATCGGATCTTCAAGGGTGATGATTTTTCTCTTGCCGTCATTCAAGGTATTCAATATCGTATAGAGAGTCGTCGTCTTTCATGATCCGGTAGGTCCCGTGAAGATGGTGATTCAGGTATTTTTTTCGAGATTCCTTTTTAATATTTCGTAGGTCCTTTCCGTGAATCCGATTTTTTCGAATGTCGTTATTCCCTTGGTCGGATCAAGAAATCTAAGCACCGTACTTTCTGATTCTACCCCCGGCATAAAATTGACTCTCACGTCCACTTTCCTATTTTCTCCATGAATATCGGTCGCTTCAAAAGAGAATCTTCCATCCTGAGGAAGGTAATCGATATTCATTTTGGTGCCTGAGATGAATTTTATTTTCTGAAGATATTTTCTGAAATCATCATGAGTAAACTCAAGCAATTCTTGCAGTACTCCATCAATCCTGATCCTTACAACTACGCCATCTTCCTGCGGTTGGAAATGGAGATCGGACGCTCATGTCTGGAATGCCAATCTGATCAATTCCATGATAAAATCACCTGGTTCCATCGTATCTCTCTTTTCAAAAATTTTCTGGATCATCGCGATAGCGCCTTTTCCTGCCGCTTGTTTCTGTTCCTGATCCGCTTTTCTTTTTTGCTCGGCAATACCTTCCATATCCATATATCGACTCATAGCATATTGGAATCCTGATGTGGATGTATAAAACACTTCGTAGGTATATCACTTTTCTTCTAGGTTTTTGAGCAAGGCATTGAGATTTTCCGTGTAGGTATTGGTCGTCAATACTTTCAGGGTATTCTTGTCTTTTGCAAAAATAAGCGTCTCTATTTTTTGAGCCGTCTCTTTGGGTAAAATCCTGAGTTGATCAAAATTAGGACTTATCCCCTGCAAGTCGTCTATTTCCAAAATGCTTTTTGTGATTTCTGTTGGCATACAATCTTCATGGTTCTGAAGTAAATATCTTTGCCATGTTCTAAGTATATCCGCGATAGGAGTTTTTTCAAAGTTTTACCAGCACTTCCTGG
Organism: uncultured Candidatus Peribacteria bacterium; assembly: GCA_964545415.1. Classification (GTDB taxonomy): domain Bacteria; phylum Patescibacteriota; class Gracilibacteria; order Absconditabacterales; family Absconditicoccaceae; genus CAJBLF01. The sequence goes on along the minus strand of CAZJFP010000009.1, from coordinate 43,774 downwards.
TATATTGGACTTGACTTTTTTGTTTATTTATATATCATATCTCTCGATATAAAGATCCAAATACTCTACGTTAATCTTATACACCAATAAGATTATGCCTGCCGACGTTTCGGCAGTCTTTTTATTTGTTTGCTTTGTATGACAAAATCCTTATAAGAGCACACTCAAAAATAAAAACCAAAAAATGTCTAACAAAAAAAGTAAAACACACATGACAGAAACAGAAGTGCAAAAGGAGAAGAAATCGATCATCGGTGTCATTGATTTATCTTCTCCGTTAGAAAGTCAAAAAAGCGTCGCTATTTCAGCAGCACGCATAGCCAACGCTACAGGATTACAGCTCAAACTGTATCCAAAAAACAAAGGCCGATCTGCTATCGAGACGCTTTGGGTCGAGGAAATAGAAAAAAGCATACGAAATAGGTATGCCGCACTCCAGGTAAGTATCTGTGAGCCAAAATTCTTTCACTTCTTTCCATCTATCAACAGCATCACAGAGAAACAGAATGCGGTAATGATAGTGATCGGAGATACTCCAGAATTCCATAAGGATATGTGGAGAATCACCAAAAATTCCCGACTTCCAGTACTTTTGCTGCCGGATGCATATGAACTTACTAAACTCAACACGATCAGCATAGCGATTGATATGGAGAGAAATGTCCAAAAAATCAAAGCAGTAATCGTGTTAGCTCAAGCATTCAATGCTTCGGTGAACATCTTTATGGATAGACCAAAAACAACAAATGAAGAGCTTATTCTGAATAATGTATTCCTGTATTTGGGGAAAAAATTGCAAAAAGCTGGTATTGCTTTCCAGACAGAAATGGTGCGTAAACAGACAAAATTCATTACCCGTTTCTGTAAGTACACAGCGAAACATGCAGATGTCGCTGTCATGGAGATCCCTGAAGGGAGTATCCAAGATGAGGTAGAACAGAATATTGAGACTTTGATGTCGTTACCAAAATCTACGACAAAAAATGGTCCCAAACGACGCCCTGTTCTCTTGGTCAAAACAAAGATCGATGCCAGCAGAATGAACTGGCATTAACCAATCAAAACCTAGTAAAAAAGAGTCGGTGTTTCCGGCTCTTTTTTCTTACTTGACTTTTCTACTATAATTTATATAAATAATTGTTAGTTTTTAGTTGTTCATTGCTAGCTGTTTAGTATGGCATTCACTCCAGCGATACTTCAATACTTAGATATCAAGAAGCAGCACGAGGATTGCATCCTCTTTTTTCGCATGGGAGATTTCTACGAGACATTTTTCGAGGACGCGAAGATCTGCAGCAAAACGCTCGATATTATCCTGACCAGCAAAAATAAGAATTCCGAGAATGCCGTGCCGATGGCAGGTATTCCCTATCATAGTGCGGAGAAATATATCAGCAAATTAATAGCTCACGGATATAAAGTAGCGATAGCGGAACAGACGACAGAGCCGATTCCAGGGAAAATAGTGGAAAGAGAAGTTGTTTCTATAATAACGCCATGAACCTATATTCAAGAAACAAAGAAGTCATACACCTACACCATGGCAGTGACATTTATCCCACATACGAACGGGAATAGCTATCATCTCGCTCGAGGTGATTTCAGTGTCGGCGAGTATCGGACCAAGAGTTTCTCTGACATCGGAGAACTACAGAAATTCATCATCTCCGTTAGACCGGTCGAATTGGTCTTCGATGTCGATTTTCCTGAGAAGGAAAGCATTTCCGTGCCGGTGCAGCAAGCGATGAAAGCATTGATTTCTATCCGAGACGTACCACCTGATCCAGAAAAATTCATACATTGAATGACGGGAGTCCAGCAGATTGCGAGTTACGGTAAAGCACTCGAGGACGGCAAATTAGCGACGATGGCGTTGCTGCTTTCGTATCTCAATCATACCCAAAAATCTTCCCTGACCAATATCACGAAGATCTCCTTTCATTCGCAAGATACGTATCTTCTCTTGGATGAGGTCACGATCAAAAATCTTGAACTATTGTCTTCCAGCTATGAAGGCAGCGAAAGATATAGTCTTTTTCATATTCTGAATACCACGCAGACCGCAGGCGGCGCAAGGCTTCTGCACCACACACTCACGAATCCGATCAAAGACCTCGAACAGCTTCAGCGGAGATTGGATATGATAGAAAATTTTTTTTCTGATCAAGAAAAGAGTAAACATATCCACCAATTATTAGCGAATGTCCGTGATATTCCAAAATTAGTTACGACGATTTTGTACAAAAAGCTGTTACCGAATACTTTCATCAAACTCAGGTCTACCCTAAGGATTTTCTTCGAGAATGCATTTTTGCTCGACGAACTGAAAGCGTTATGATTGAATGATGCGAGCCTCAATTATCTGCAACACTTGTATAATTATCTGGAACAAGTGTTAAAAAATGATGAAGAGTATAAAGATGATATCGACTACATCCGCGATGGATACAATGTCCAAATAGATGAACTCAGAAAAATCGCTTATCATAGTGATGAACTCCTCTTACAGTACCAGCAGGAATTGGCACAGAGAGCGGGAATACCGACGGTCAAAGTGAAGTTTATATTGAACCAAGGATATTTCTTAGAGGTAACAAATAAAGACATAGAGACTTTTGAAAAAAAATTCTCAAGTTCAGAATGCAGAATGCAGGATGCAGAATGAAAATTTAATGTAATCCGCAGGAACACGCTGAAATGAGGTCAGAGATATTCTTCTCCGTATCTGGAAAATTTGGAATGAAAAATTTTGGAAGCAAAAGCCGAATTGAGCAAGATCGAATATGAATTTCTTCAACAAGCGAAAACAAAAGTAGGTGAAGGCATGAAAGAACTCCATGAAGCTGCAGAGAAAATTTCATGGCTGGATTTGTTCGTCTCGCAAGCGATATTGGCACATGAGAAGAAGTATACCAAACCGTTATTCGTAAAAAATGATACCGTACATATCATCGAAGGAAGGCATCCGGTCATCGAAGAATTTTTACCACTCGATCAGCAATTCATACCAAACGACTTGAAACTGAATTCAGAATGCAGAGTGCAGAATGCAGAATGAAATGAAGATGGATTTCTCCATATCATTACGTGACCGAATATGGGCGGTAAATCGACGTATCTGAGACAGAACGCGTTGATTGTGCTCATGGCGCATTGCGGACTATTTGTCCCAGCCAAGGAATGTCAGCTGCCAGTAATGGACGCATTGTTCGCGCGCATCGGAAGCGGAGATAATATCGCGAAAAATCAGTCCACGTTCATGACCGAGATGATCGAGGTAGCGAACATATTGAATAATGCAACGAAAAAATCATTCATCATCTTTGATGAACTCGGACGCGGGACAGCGACCTATGATGGCCTCGCATTGACCAAATCGATACTGGAATATCTCGTCAGCAAGATAGGAGCAAAAACATTGATCGCTACACATTACCATGAACTAATCCAATTGGAAGAAACGCACCCGGGGGTAAAAAACTATTCCGTCAGCGTCTATGAAACGGAGAAAGAAGTCATCTTCATGAAGAAAATCGTGAAGTGATGAGCAAGCAAAAGCTACGGCCTCGATGTCGCTAAGCTAGCGGGAATTCCGGCTGCAGTAGTAGAAAGAGCAAAATGACATCTCGACGAATTGGAGAACGAAAGAGAACCGCAGAAATGAATAGAGAAAGCTCCGCTAGCATTTGACTTCAGTTTCCAAGCGCAAGTGGACGGTAGATATGAAAAAGTAAAAACAATACTCGAGACATACGATCTCAACAACATCACTCCCCTGCAGGCACTGCAATTATTGGACAAGATCAAAGATGCGTTGAAATAAGCAAAATAAAAACCTCATATATTATGGAAAAACAACAACTACCAGAAAAAATCTGGCTCAAAGAAGAGTATGAAAAAATCCCTAAAGGATCTTGCATCCATGTAAAGAGCGCGACCAAAAACAATTACAAAGGTATTTGGTCATCCATGGGTGGAACCTACAATGTTAGCGTTCCGAAAAAACTTTGCAGAACAACAAGCGAACTTGAAGAAACCAAAAAAGCTGTAGAAAAATATCTCCACAGCCAAAAATAAGTTTGCTTGCAACACAGCCATTACTGCCGGCATATCCGGCAGTTTTTTTATGTTTTCTGATATCTTTTTATGGGAAGGTTGTATGCTATTTTCCACTCTCAGACTTTCAATTTTCATAACGAATATTTTCCCTCACGGATCCTCTGCAGATCCAGGACATGATATCCTAATGTCTGAAACAATCTGCGGATGTGACGTTTTTTTCCTTCGTTAAGGAGGACGCGGTAATGATACCTTTTGATTTGGAATATCTTGAGCGCTTTCAGAATATCGCCATCATCTTTTACTCCCTCAAGTACCTGGATGCGATCTTTCATAGCGAGGTCCTTGTCTAGCTCTATGTCGTACTCTTTTTCGATACCGTTTTTGGGATGCTCATAAGAATTGACTAATCCGGGGTCATCAGTCAGAAGTAGTAGTCAATGCGAATCTTTGTCTAGTCTTCAGATATAATAATAATTTTTGAAATCATCAGGCAAGATATCATAGATGGTCTTGTTGTGGGGGTCGGATTTGGAAGCGACATAGCCTTTTGGCTTATTGAAAAGAATGATCTTAGAGCCCTTCTGTCCGGTAACAACGACAGTTTTTAGTGCGAAGTTCGGCGCTTTTATTTCCAACGCATCACCTTGCTGCACTTCCTGCGTATAGGATTCGATGTTTTTTCCATTAACGGAAACATATCCTTCTTTCACCAGGGTAACGAAGGTTCTGCGGGAGATCTGATGATGGGTTTGGATATACGTAGTTAAGCGCATGTGTAGAGATAATAAAAAAAAAGAAGCCTTTCGACTTCCTTTTACTTTTTTACCAGAGGATTTCAACCCGCCTCTATGGTGGGGAATTATTCTGCTGTAGCTTCAGGAGCAACTTCAGTTGTAGCTTCTTCAGTTGTAGTTGTAGTCTCTTCAGTAACTGCTTCAGGAGCAACTTCTTCAGTAACTACTTCTTCTACTGCTGGAGTCTCATCAACGATTACTTCTTCTTCAACTGGCTTGTTCATGCATCCAGCGAAAAGAGCAACACCAGCTACGAGAGCTGTAAGAGTAAGCAATTTTTTCATAGCAACAAATGTTTACTATATAAAAATACGTTTAACAAACCGTTTAACGCACACGCTGTATAAAAAAATCTGACACAATTGCAAGAGTATTATTGACATTTTTGACAGAGAAATTTTGAAGCTTATGGATACTACCATTAAATAGTCTTAAAGTTGACAAATGAGGCCAAAAACCGTATACTTATCTTCGTATACACCTTCTTTACCTGGAACACGAGTATGGAACGAACACAAACAAAAATCGTAACCATGTACAAAAAAGTATCGAGATTTTTCTTTCATTATCTTATTTTTTTTATCGCCCTCATTGTAGGATTCCTGGTGTTTCAGGTCCTTCTCTCCAAGTCGCTGCATATCGAGGTTTTCCAAGGAAACGACACGCTCCTCATGCAGAAGACCAAACTTATCGCTGAATTCAGTAAATTCCTAAAGCAGAATATCAAGGACAATGATCTTGAAATCCACATTCTCCAGGGAGACCTTCAAACAGAAGAAGGATTCATCAAATCCGTCAACAACCTCATCAGCTACAAATGATTCATCATTCCCAGATACTTCTATTTCTATAGTACATTACCTGTCAAAAGCATGACGTATTTTTCTTGATGATCATACGATACTGCAGAACTGGAAAACTTCATGAACACCTTCGTATTTACCAAAAAAATCACTGTCAACAAGCCTTTTACTCGTGTACAGCTTCCGCTAGAGATTTCTCTCATAGATAGTTTCAACCTTTCCTGTGTCTTTGAAAACAAAATCTCCAAAAACACATGCAACTATTATCTGAACAATTTCCTTGATAGTTTTTTTATCTACGCACTTTCCAAAGATTATGCAGGACTCGAGGACATCTTCAATGCTATTCAGGGTAACACCACGAATTCACAGAGATTTTGCGAAGGCCTCTCCAAATATCTTCTTTACTCCAACGATCAGAGCGGACCTATAGAAACTCTCTTTGGTCGCTGTGGCGATACCTATGCAGAAATGTTCAAAAGAACAACGCTTTTTATGAAAATCCAAACTGATATAGAGAATCAATCCTTCGAAAAGATCAGCTACAAAGACCAGATGCTCAACGAATATAAACTTCTCTCCTATCAGCAGCAGATCTATCAAGACTTTCTCATCAACAAAGCGGATACCTACAAAATCAGCATGTACCTGGATTTTGTCAAAGAAGTACTCAAAAAAAATAGCATCGATCCCTTCTACAAAGATGAGATCTATCGATACAACAACAAATATCTTTCTCTCTCATTGGGAAAATCCGCTTATCAAACCTCGACTTTCACCCAAAATCTTGGAGCGAATAAAATCACTGCATTACTTACCACTATTACTACATTGAATGAAGGAGAACCGCTCCTCTGATTCACCTGATTGCATTGAGAAGTCACCAACAGCAATCTGATAACTCAGAAAGAAACCGCAACCTGAGCGAGCACCTCTCTGAGTATGGAAGAGAAGATTGCCAAAAAACTGCAAAGCATTTCCTATCTTACGATAGACAAAAAAAGCATTTCAGATACGACTATCGATATTGTTGGCTATCTCAAATTTTTCTCCCCGGACAAAAACGAGACTGCCAAAACACATATCATCATGTCATACAAGAACGATATGCTCCTGGTAAAAAGCATCGAGCTCCAGAACAAACCCGCACTCAATGATGTCATCAAAAACCTGCTTCTTATCCAAGAATTCTCTATCGGAGAGCTCTATAGCTATATTTCCAAAAACCTTATTTTCTACGAGCAGGATAATGCCCCAATCAGTACCGAAAGCGATCTATGTCCTACACTCAAAGCGCTATCATCTCTCACTATCATTTCATGTACAAAAACAGATATCGTTATAGATAAATGAGCAATCCGTTACGGATTCACCATCAAAGACGGAGGTATAGAGGATATCACGGTTTCTGATACTGCTTTGGAAAACGCTATCAAAATGTCCTATAGCACGCTTGTCGCCGACACGTATTCCTTGGACGCCATCATCAGAAAAATTGTAGACTATCAAGCACCGAAACAGATATACGAAGGCACTACGAACGCCATCCTCGTCTTCGAAAAAATACAGCAATATCTCTGAATCAAAGCCAACGACATCGCAGACAAAGACGGGAAAATTCTTGTCGATCTCACCCTCGGAGGAATACAGTTCATCATCAATTATACTCTCAGTACAAACACGCTTGGACCTTGGTATTTCAAGGATATTCTTGTATGAGGCAAACCGTATATGATACAAAATCTGAATTTATTGCTTGATGATACGCACCAAAACAGTATAAATTCTTTTGTCATAGATCCGTTGACAGTGATCAAAAATGCTGATCTCACGGCATGGCAAAATTATAATGAACGATTAAAGATTAATGATGAATAATGCAGGATACGTTTATATATCGGCTATCGTAAATTTACAATAGTCTGTATGACAAAAATCCGACATCATTCATTGTTCATTATTCATTATTCATTAGTTTTTGAAGTATGTACAAAAGATTTTCACTCAATGATATCAAAACGGTGCAGAGCAATTTTCTCGGCAATTTTTATAGTGTTCTCAAAAAAGAGCATTGTATGATGCCTATAGATCTCTTCAAAAAAATATTCAAAGAAGGCGATGAAATCTATTATATGTACAGAGGTGATTTTACCTTTAGGCTTCAAAATACCCCGAATGAAGTCGTTCTCATGGATGAAAAAGAGAAGATCCAGGTGATCCTCGATGAGCAAGGCAAAAGGGAATTCCAGAGTCTGATGAAAAATTATATATTGAAAAAAGAGAAAATCACTGGACAAAAATCCATCGAGCAGATCCTTCTCGACGAATTCCATACCGGACAATATTCTACGATATGAGGCAAAAGCTATATGGTCTACGATATCGAAACCGACACCAATATCGAGAACCTCAAAGATACGAAATTTTTGCTCGCATATGCGATGCATCCTACTTGAGACAACAAGATGACCTATGAATATATCGACCAAGAAGGATTGAAAAAATTTGTCCAGAAGATGCTCGATTTCGACGGCTATATCGTAGGATTCAACAGTATAGCGTTCGATAACATGGTCTCTGTATATAATGTCGGAGGCACTGAAGAAGATATCAAAAAATTGAATGAAAAAAGCATTGATCTTTTTTTGTTCGTTCGAGCTATGACTGGCAAAAGGCTGGGATTAAACAAAATAGCTGAAGCGCTCGTCAATGTCAGCAAAACGCTTAGCTCAGGAGCTGAAGGAGAAATATTGTACAAAAAATATCTTGAAGAAAACGACCTGAACGCCTTGGAAGAATTCAAAAAATACTGTAAAAACGATGTAAGGATGACTATGCTCGTTTTCCTCTATCTCATGCATTTCAAGAAGCTTTTTATCGAAGGAGATGAAATCACTTTCACTATCGAAGACCTCGTAGAAAAATCTCGCCAAGAAATCAAAGAGACCTGACGCATGGTGGGACAGAATATCTTTTGATAACTCATTAACTATGGAAAGATGGAGGATGGAAAAATGGAGAATTACTCTTTCAACCTTTCAATCTTTCAATGTTTCAATCTTTCAATCTTTCAATTTATGGATATCAAGCAATCACTCGCGAGCTTCTATGACGCTCAAGCAGAAAAGTATTATCACACAAGAAACAAGCATCGAGCTGATGCAGATATTTTTTTGGATGAAATAAAAAATAGCAAAAAAAAGACGATCAGTATCTTGGAATTCGGATGTGGAAGCGGCAGACTGCTCGCCCATCTTGCTCAGCTAAAAGGAATAACCATCAAATATATCTGAGTTGATATTTCAAAAAAGCTCTTGGCGTTCGCGAAGAAACAGATCAGCGGAAAATCATCACCGAAACATATCAAAGCGGAATTTGTTCACCAAGATATCGTTACCTATATGAAATGACTACGCCAAGAATCGTTTGATTTCGTTATTGGTGTGGCAAGTTTCCAACACATTCCCACGACCCAGGAAAAATTTTTTCTGATCAAAAACATCTATAGGGTATTGCATTACGATGGAAAACTCCTTATGACCAACCGATCTTTCTCCCGACGATTCTTAAAAAAATATCAAAAAGACATACTCTTGTCATCCCGAAAATATATCAGTACGTTCGGTAAACGGAAACGGAATGATCTGATGATACCTCGAAAAAACGGGAAAAGCATATCCAAGAGATTCTATCATATCTATACCTTAGCAGAATTGAAAAAACTCGTATCACTCAGTGGATTTATTATAGAAAGCGTAGGTTATCTAAACAAAGGCAAAAAAATCACATCATGGAAAGATTCTCAAAACTCACTTGTAGTAGCCAAAAAGACTGTTTTCTTGAAAAATGAAATTGATTAGCTAATGTATAGATGTATAAACAATACAACTAAATAGTTCTTGAATCTTGTATCTAATTTCATTTAGTCGTTTCCACGTTTTATCGTTTAATCATACAAAAACATGAAAAAAATTCTTTCTCTCGTATTTGCTGCATCGCTTCTTGTACTCTTTGGATGTACAAAAAACGGAACAGCTACACCCGCTCCCGATACTACTACAACGACTCCTGCTGATCAACCAGAGATCTCTGAACGACAGACATATGAAAGCAAAAATGATGGTTTCGTAATCCAATATCCTGGAACCCGAACGTTCCAAGAAAACGTCTATAGTGCTTCAGTCATGTTCTTTACACCAATAACAGAATGAGATCAAATCAGGGAAAATATTGGTATCATGACAGGAACTTTGGACAAAGAGTATACTATCAATGAATATTTTGATGCTATGATCAAACCTGCATTGAATGAACGTATCACTAGCTTCAAGGAAATTAGCAATGAAAGCATAAAGATCAATGATATAGATGCAAAAAAAATACTCTATACGTCACGTAATAATGACATAACAATACAATATATGAGTATATATCTCATCAAGAATACTACCTTATACACTATCACTTACACTGCAACCGAATCGACTTTCAATGAATTCTTACAAAAAGCAGAAGAAATGGCTGCTACATTAGAAGTCAAATAGTACAAATAGATATATAAGGAAAGCCTTCCAACTATACGGGAAGGCTTTTTTTGTAATCTGAATACATTACTTGGGCAATTGAGCTAATACCGCTTCGAAGTCCTTGAGATATGTTTTTTTGCACATCTTACGAAACTCCTCGTGGTTGAGATTCTTCTCCGTATGCAGGCGGAGGTACAATGGATCCTTGATGCTTTCTTCAGGGATATCTACCTGATAGATGTGTTTATCGGGATACAGATAGATATGCACACCCGAATAGACTTCATCATTGATAAATATATCTCCGATACCAATGAGATAATGGCGCAGATGGCAGATGCCATCTTTGCGTTTTGCACAGCAATTTTCTTGGAAGTACGCGAATGCTTCATGGATTTTCATTTCCGAGATATCTTCTCCAAACCCCGATTCTCGCATATCTTCAGAGATATCAGAGAATTCCTCGTCGGGAAATTCAGAAAGATCCAAACCGTTTTCGAGAGCATCCAAGTCATCATCCACTTCATCACTCCGCAACACATCCTCCATCATCTTTTGATTGGTGGTTATGAAGATGTCTTTGTCCATAGGCAAAGCTGCATTTAGATCACGCAACGAATACACGCTTTTGCAGAGTGTAAGTACATACTCAAACCTGAAATCACTGGGCGATTCAAACTTCAAATAATCATTGGGGTGAAAATTAGGGTCAGTTTGTTTGTTTTGGAGATAGACATACTCCTCTACAATCTTTTTGTCTGACACACGATTGATGAGTGAGAGCACTCGTTTTTTGAGCTCTTGAGGAAGTGGAATCGGTTCCAAATACGGAACGTCTTCTGAGACTCTCTGAGTCTTTTTTGTTTTGGTTTCTTTTGTCATAATGTTCTGTTTTTGGGTTGGACAATTTTGTTTCAGCCAAAATACTATAACCATTATAAAAAAAATAGCAAGCATAGAGATAGCTATTCTCTTTAGAGAAAAATTATAGAAAAAAGCCCATACATATATGAGCTTTTCTTTTGGAATAATAAGGTAGTTTAGTAAGCTAAACAGCAATCCTGTTGTATTTTTCGACATCCAGGACTGTTTCATGCTCATAGCGAGTACCCATACGTTTGGCAGTCATTGATGATTCCAAACATGCTCCGCATGGGTTGGGGCACGTATCCATAGGATCATCACATCTGAACAGACCATGGTTTTTGCAGTAATCAGGAGTCAATTTTTCTTTAAGAATGATTGTTTTGACTCGCTTCTTTACCGGCAAAACTTCTTCTTCCTGATTTGGTAAACAATTTGAAATGCTTGTTACTTTTTTGAGTTCATGAGGGAGAATAACCTCTTTGGTCATCATCTCAAAAATTTCTTCGTTTGTTACATCAACAAACTCTTCGTTAAGATCTTTTTGTTGAATAGTTTCATCAACAGGGAGTATGATCTTGATTCCCTCTACCTTTTTTCTTGTTCGTGCCATATTTTTTTTATTTTTGGTTTATTATTCAATAATATATATATTTTATACAAAATAGCAAGTGTTTATTTTGTACTAAGCTGATTACACGCTCGCATAAAAATAGCTGAGCTCTGACCTACATTCATCGATTCCTTGACGCCATGCATCGGGATATGGACAACGTGATCCACGAACTTCAATGTAGAATCCAATACCCCGTCGACCTCGTTTCAGAATATGACAGCTATTCAGGATTCCTTTCCTTTTTTGAGCGTATCGAGGGGAATTGAATCTTTGGTAATCTCCGCAGCGATGACAAGCATTCATTCCTTTTTCGCGAAATCGATAGCTTCCGGCGTATGGCCGAACTGCTGTAGTCCGACATTCTTTTCCGCTCATAGCGAAGTCTTCACGACTTTCTGCGTGTCTTCGGGAGATGGCGTATATCAGGTAAGCCGAACTTTTCGTCCGAGCGAATCAGCGGTACGGATGATATTGCCCACATTGTAGGCGGAACGGATATTTTCGAGGATGACGATGTTCATGATATTATTTTTTCTCTATGATAAAAACCATATATCTCCCTATATATTTATCCAGCAGCAATGGATATCAAGTATCGTTCATTCCTTTAATGATATCATATTCATGAGAAGTCCTATCGTGGACGCAATAGATTTTTCCTCATGGTTTGGTTATACGATATGCATTTTCCAAAGCTAATATAATTTCACCGGGAAGGGTATTCCCCTTCAACTTGTCCAGTACGAAATTTATAAACACTGCGTCTTGACTATCTGCAGGTATTCATTCGATGTGCTGTGCAAGCGAATCATTGGTTACTATTTTTGGATCCGGATCTTCTGTGTTTTTCTGCCGTTTTTCTATACCTTCGCACACTTCTCTTTCCACTCTAAGTACTTCCAGCAATCTCTCTTTTAGTACCTGAGGATTTTTATCATTAAATCTTTTTTCTGAACTTTGTCTTTGTATTTCCATACGCTCCTTGATATCGTCATAATGGAATATGGGATCCACGACTATAATCCCTTTCACACTTGAAGATAATTCGAATGCCAGACTACTCAACCCTCCTCCGATATCCGTCACCTGTTTATCCTTAAATTCAGGATAGATCTCTCCTTGTTTTTTTATCCCCAAAACTCTTAGGATTTCTGATCCTGGTGTCTGTGGCGCCACAAGTAAACCATTATTGATGCCATTAGTAACATATTTTTCTTCATAGTGCGTTCTTTTTTCCATCACGGATGATAAAGAATAAACACTTTTATCTATACTCATTTCCTTCATTTTTTCAATAAGGGTTGAATTACTTCACGACATCAGTATTTTTTTTGTTTTGAAAGTTAAAAGGTTTTGAATGTTTAGAATGTTAACCTTTTAACCTGCAACCTTTAACTTGTAACTGTTTTTTTATGTGAATCACCGAATTTCTCGCAACCTATATCACGGCTTTCATCCAGCAAACTTGATATATCACCGTCTTTCTCTGAATGATGATGGAAAGCATGATCTTCCCGATACCGAGCGAAGCGATCATGCCGTTTGCAGGATTCTTGGTAGCGACGAAGCATTTCAGTTTACGATGAGTGATCGTAGTAAGTACGGTATGAAGTATCATCTGATCTTTGTTGTCGTATGCGATCGGCTATTACTGAGGTAAACCGTTCATCAGAAGATTCGGAAAATATTTCCTTCTCGATGAAGAGGAATTGGAAAATACAGAACACTTCTTCAAAAAAAGAGGAAGTATCACTATCTTCATCAGTAGATTCATCCCCGTTGTAAGACACTTAATTTCATTGCCTGCGGGAATGGGAAAGATGAACCTAACCAAATTCATTATCTATACTATCATCGGCGCAGGTATGCGAAACACCTTCCTCACGCTCGTCGGTAAATACCTGAAAGAGAATCGAGAGCTCGTCATGAAATACAGTCATACCGTCGATATCGTCGTACTCGCTATTTTGGTTTGAATCATCGGACGATTTATCTATCGTCAACTTAGAAAAAAACATAAACGTAAATATAAATAATATGAAACCACTACAAGCATCAGGCTTCGGTATTGTCGTCGACAAGAGCAAAGCCACGAAAACGTTTCCCATGAATACCCCACCATCTTCTCGAGCATCCAGATGGAATCATGTGAGACAGCCAATACCACAAGAGAACGAAGACTGTATAGGGAAAATCGGAGCTATTATACTGTTCATCCTCTCTATAACATTACTCTTCTTATAAGACATTGTTGAGCTGGAGAATCCTCCGGCTCTTTTTTTTAATTGAGATGCAGTAAAAAAATCGAAGCATTGAGTTTTTTTACGACGTCGAAATTATCCCGCATTCCTGCGGGGTTATTCTTTGGTGCCTTCGACGAAGGCTTTAATTTCCTTATTCCTTTTCATGCTAGAGATACTTCTACTGATGACGCCTTTTCTGAAGGACACTCGTCTGTTGTATCTGTGTAATTGATAATACCTCGGATTGGGCATGATGGCTACGAGGAAACTTGCTTGGCTCTGCGTAAGATCCGCTGCGTGCTTATCGAAATAATACTGCGACGCCTGCTCTACTCCGTAGATACCGTCTCAGAATTCTATGATATTGAGATAGACTTCCATGATCCTTTCCTTGCTCCGCATAAGTTCCATCGCCAATGCAAAATAGAATTCTATGGCTTTTCTGAATAATGAGCGATCTGGCCGGAGAAAAACGTTTTTCGCTGTCTGTTGGGTGATCGTACTACCGCCAATGCTCAACGATTGATTTTTGACGTTCTTTTTCATCGCCGCTCGCAACGCCTGGAAATCCACACCCCGATGTTCGAGATATCTTTGATCCTCGCCTGCGATCACCCCGTAAATCATATTGTTTGAAATTTGCTCTATCGGCACTCGGAAGTGTTTGAGCACGATCGGTCTGCTATCAACAACCTGGTCAACAAGTCTGATCGGCATAAGCGGCGTCATTCAAGGATTTTGTCGTTTGTATTGAAGTATGAGAAAGAGCGAAAGAATAAACAAAAAAAATAGTAACGACCTGAATCGCCCTTCTAGTCTTCGAAAAAAGTTATTGATGTGTCGACGTACTCTATTGAACATACGGTATATATATATTTTATGAAACAAAAAACAAAGAGTTCTGCCGATAAAAAAACTATGCCGATTACCGGCATAGTATGTTGTTTTGGCACCAGTCATTATTTGAGACTGGCAATACGAGCTTCGTTCAACGCTTCTGCTTTGGGTGTACGAGATTCTATCCTCTCTCGTGGTGCTCCACGGAGTTCGCTGTATGCTATATGACAATAGCGATAGATTTTACTCATTCTTTTTCGCCGTAAAGAAAGTTTCTTCACCTCCTTCAGTAAAGAAGCTTTGACAGCATCACTTTCTGCTTTACTGAATTTGTTCTGGAGTGCAATTATTTGCCGTTTATATGAACGAATGTTTGCACCCATAATAAGCAAGTTCTTTTTCTTTTCTTCAAGCGTTGGGGGTAATGGTTGTTTTCTCATATGCTGATTTTTTATTTTGGACCACTCTTATAGAGATTATATAACAAAAGTCAACCCTACAAATCATTAGCTTCCCGCTGGAAATTTTCAGGACTTTCCTTATTTTAAGTTTTGAGTTCTATGTTCTAAGTTTTAAGTGAAAGACTTATACGTTTATGAACTATAGTAATTGCACGATAGTAAATAATAAAACAAATACCAATACTTAGCACTTAGCATTTAACACTTAACATTGTTTTTTTGATGATATTAGGTTTAGCTCCAATGGATGGATATACGGATTGCGCCTTCCGCCAGATCGTGAAGGAGATTTTTGACAAATATGGAGGAAAAACATATGAATTATTTCTTCGGACCGAATTCATGAACGCGGACGGTTATGTCATCAATCCCATCGGGGTTGCTAAGCACCTTTTGACGGACAAAGACCAGAAGAATGTAATCATGCAAATTTTCTGATCGGACGAGAAGATGCTAACCAAGTGTTTCAAAGACATCGAGACTAAATATTCCTCGAATACAGAATGCAGAATGCAGAATGCAGAAAAAAATTCTGAAATTTGAATTCTGAATTCTGAATTCAGTTTTTCGTATATCGAATTGAATATGGGATGTCCGGCGAGGAACGTGATGAACACCGGATGAGGAAGCGCGTTGATGAAGGACAGAAAGAAATCTTTGGAAATATTGAAAGCGTTACGCAAAGCAGTGAAAATGCCATTTAGTATCAAAACAAGAATAGGACTCCATGAAAAAGACAGAAACGAACAAATGAAATTCCTCATCGAAGCGAGCAAATATGTGGATATGATTTCCGTGCATGGCAGATCAACGAAACAGATCTATTCAGGCGATGTCGATTGGAAATTCATTTACGACTTGAAGAAGCAAGCGAACAAGCAATGTCTCATCATCGGGAATGGTGGCATTAAGAACTACGAAGATATAAAAAGTCATTGCGAGTGAAACGAAGCCCACCTTCGTGGATGAACAATCTTAGATTGAATAATGATCGGGCAAGCCGCTATTTGAAATCCGCGAATTTTCACTCCTCATACGCCGAGCAAAAAAGAAATAAAGGAAACCATACTGAAACATCTGAAGTATATGGTTGCTTATGAACAGTTTTTTCAGAAGCAGAAGGAGAAATTCACAGGCATATTTGAAATGCCCAACAAGCCAAAAATCACGAAAAAAGATATTCCACAAATAGTCATCGTAGAATTCAGAAAACATTTATTTCAATATCTCAAGTGAATCCCGTGATCCAAAGAGCTGAAACAGAAATTGAGCGCAATTACTGAATACGAGCCACTCGTCGAAGCGATCCAGGATTTTTTTGAATAATAAAGAACAAAAAAAAATCCCGGGAAAGCCAGGGATTTTTTTATTTTCTTTATCTGAAATCGTGTTCAAAAATAACCTGAACATACTCCCAGTCCTCTACCTTACAAAAGGTAGCACTTACGGCATAATCACAAGCCTCACTATCCTGATCATTGTGAATCATATTGATAGCGGTCACCCGTTTATCTGAATATGCTTCAGCAAATTCGCGAACAACTCTACATTTTCCACGATTTGCCACCAAAGTGTTTCTTTGGAATACCAGACCCCGAATAGGGCTTTTTTTAAGTAATTTAGCCCTGGCTATTTGGTCCAAGGCATCTGTGATCGAATGTGAGAGTAAAACATCATACTTTTCTGATAGGGCTTTTAGCTCACGATTCCTCATGCCTTCGTGTCGATACTCTTCAATACTTAAGATCAAAATTTTTGGTTTCATATGTTTTGTTTTTTTTATTTTTATATATATTTATTTATTAATGTCAACATTTTATGAAGAATAAAAAAATCCCGGAATTACCGGGAATAAGAATCAAATTCATTGTGTAACATCATGCTTTCGACAGCGAGTTTATTATCCCGATGGCGAATTTTTTCCGGAAGATGTTTATATTCTTCTTCTGGAAGATTTTGAAGATACCGCGTCCAGAATCTTTGATAGCGTTGGTGGTGACGAAATCTTGCATTACTCACTATAGTTTCAAGATAATTTTTATTCCAAGACAGTAAAAAAGCCATTACATATCCTATGGAATAACCAAAGCCGAAAGCAATCAGATATATTTTTATGAATGTATACAAATCCACAAATAATCTATCCCACTTCCATACACTTACTGCCACGAAAACAATAATCAATGATATACAGACAATAGTGCCTTTTTTTTTGTTCCAGACATAACGGGCGATTTCTCCTTCACGAAGTTCTTGTTTTGTTTTCATACTGATTGTGTTTTTTATTTTGTATCTTTTCCTTTTGATAAGTCAATCTTTTATAAAAAATAAAAAAAATCCCGGGAACCCCGGGAACTAGATTATACTAATAATGGATACAGACGAGCCATTTTTTTTGCTATGCGTGCCATTTTTTTTTTGACTCTTGGAGGATATATCACTTCCTTCCTATCTCTTATCACAGTACATAACGGACAATTGCATTCATCCAAAGGAGGAAGATATGGCTGTTCAAGAGCAAGAGACTTTTCAAACAGCTTCATGTATCTTTTTTGATGAAATTTTTTTACGATGTTTTTCATTTTATTTTTTTTGATACATTATTTTTCCTCTCCAAAAAATCAATCTTTCTGTTTACAAAAAAAATCCCGGGAAAAACTCCGGGATCTTTATTGGTTAGTTTGATTGCAAATAAGCGACTTCTGCCGGCGTGAATTTCACCCCCAGCTTAAGCCCATTTGCCTCAAGGAATTCTTTGATTTCTATCATACTTCTTTTTCCGATATTCCTTATTTTCCATAAGGCATCCTCCTCGCAAATAAGCAGTTGCCACACATAGTTGATATCGGCAAATTTCAGGCAATTACTCACTTGTGTACTGAAGTGAGCTTCTTTGATGCTTTTCAGAAGAATCGGATTGAGTTTTATTATATCCTGATACTTCTTTTCAGCAGCAAGCTCCTTGATACGATCTATTTCCGCAGTATGGGTTTTCTCCATCTGATGAATTCGATCCCACGCATTGCCTATGGGGAAGATTTTTTCCTTCAGATACCCTTTTAGCTCTCTGAACGCACTGGCGTATATTTGTCTGATCCTCTCTGGACTTTGACCACGTTCTGTGGCTATCTCCGCAAAGGTTTTGGGAGCACATTCGATTCCGTGATATTGCTTGATTACCGGATGTATGCCATAGGTATCGATAATATCACATATACGATGTGTCAAAAGAGGCGCAACATCTGCTCTCATATCCTCAACTTCTTCGTTGATAATAGTTTGGACAAAATGTTTTCCCTTTTCCCAGCAGAATTGGTCAGAAGTTAAACTGACCTGATCAGCAGACAATCGTTTAAGATAGCGTTCCCAGACTGTTCGAGGACTTTGGCAAGAAGGATGCCAATAGACTTGATTAATCAGTCGACGATATCCTTCAGGAACATCATCCGCATAGCGGATTGCACTAAAAGCGTATATGCCTTGGATAGCATACTCCAACATCTGGAGAATTCGTTGTTCTTCCAACACTTCAGCCAAAACCACGCGTAGCGCCTGTCCAAAAGCATCATCTCCATATTCCGATAGAGAAGCATGATGCAGTTTGGCATAAATTTTCAGCATTTGAGGTTTTGCATCTGCCTTTGCGGGAAGCTGTTCTGTTCCCAATTTCTTGGCGTAGACACGGGCTGTCTCTTGAGAGATGGCAAGCACCTTCTCAATGAGAATTGAGGGCATCCCCCACGTCAGCAATAGAAGCATCCGCTCCTTTTTTGTTTGAAAATTTTTGTCGGTGTTCATATGTATTTGTTTTTAATTGTTTTTTTGTTTGTTTTTCTCTTATATTGTATATATTTATACCATAAAGTCAACAACTATTAGATGTTTTTTTATTTGTCAACGCTAAATAGTAGCGATATGGGGAGTTTTTTTGCTTCTAGCGCTTTGCCGAGTATACTTAGAAGGTAAAAAATATGTCTTTTAGTATAGCTCTCTAGCACGAATGAACGACATCATCAACAACGTAGTCTACGATACCAACTACAGCCAACAAATCGCTGACGGCGGATATCCGCTATTCCAAGCGCCTGTGGCAACTCAGAAACTGTGATTCTTTGATAAGCTCTTATCAGGGATTTTCCCGAGTCTTTTTGCAACCAAAGGGACCCCTACCACAGCAGCGCTCATAGGCAAGAAACCTCAGGAGCCATTACCAGAAAACGTAGCGATCAAAGATAAAGAGCTCAGAGATCAAGTAAAATACCTTCTCGAACTCCCTGATGATCAATACAACGACAAATTACTTACCAGCAAACTCAGACAATTCATCAGCGAAACAGAGAGAGAATACACCAATGTGATCAATGATTACAAAACACATATAGCGCCATCTTATCGAGAATTCAAACCGACCCATTTCAACGTATCAGGTCTTTTTGGTAAAACGTATTATGCACAAAGCTATCCGTCCTATATCGATGCATTGCGGACAAGAGATATCTTCGGATTCCATGCTAAACGGGATATGAGCCGATTTATCTATCCTGAAGATGATGCAGCTATCCAATCAATGCTCAAAAACAGAGCAACCCAACTCAAAGCGGAAGTGAAAGATGCTATGCAAAAAGGGATCACACTCGATACCGAGATAGAACAACAATACAGAGATGTCGAGATGATCAGAGAAAAACTCACCACCAGAGAAGAGAGATATTTCGAAAATGCTTTCTATATCAATATCTATGATGATAACGAGGAAAAACTCAAAGAAACCGGAAAAAAGATGGAACAAAAAATTTCAGGATACGGAATCAGAATCAAGAACGCTATCCAAAGGATGGACGAAGGCTTCGTTTCCGGATTGCCTGTTTGTTCTGATGAATTGGGTATCAGCAGAAGTGCAGTAACTTCTTCACTTGCTGGCGGATTTCCATTCATTTCCAATGACATGGTCCAAGACACGGGAATCCTGTATGGAGTCAATCTTCACACCGGTGGACTCGTTATTTTCGATAGATACAATCAAAAACTGCCGAATATGAACAGCGTCATCCTCGCTACTTCCGGAGCCGGAAAATCATTCACGGTCAAATTGGAGGCGTTGAGATATCTCATCAACGGTATCGACGTCATCATCATCGATCCGGAAAACGAATACAAAGCGCTCTGCGAAAAAGTAGGCGGAACCTATGTAAATATTGCAACGAATTCACAGCAATATCTGAATCCTTTCGATATTCCGCCAAAGATCGAAGATGTGGAATACGGCAAAGGAGATCTCCTTAGATCACATATCATGTCATTGATAGGTATGATCCAAATTCTTATCGGCGGATGTACACCGGAAGAGGAAGCGTTACTTGATAAGGCATTACAGAGCACGTATTCACTCAAATGATTTTCTCTTGATGCGGACAATTACGAAGGGAAACAGCCACCGATCATGGGTGACCTTATGAATGTCCTCGAAGGCATGGAAGGTGGAGACAGATTAGCATTGAGACTGAGCAAATATGTGAACGGAACATTCGGTAAAGTATTCAACAACTACACAAACATAGACATCAACAACAAGTTGACCGTCGTCAGTATCAGAGATCTGGAAGACGCATTAAAAACGCCTGCGATGTTCAACGTTCTCAACCGGATCTGGACCAAAGTAAGATCTCAAAAGAAAAAAAGGATGCTCGCCTGCGATGAGGCCTGGATCATGTTCCAAAATGAAACCTCAGCAGAATTCCTTTTTGGGATCACGAAAAGAGCGAGAAAATACGGACTAGGAATCACGGTAATCTCACAAGACATCGAAGATTTTATCAGAAGCAAATATGGAAAACCAATCATCTCCAACTGTGCGCTCCAAGTACTTTTGAAGCAATCTACGACATCCATCAAAGCGTTGAATGAATTACTTGGTTTATCTGAAGCAGAGCAAAGAAGACTGGTTGCATCAGGTATCGGAGAAGGCTTGATCTTTGCTGGCAATCAACATATTGGCGTTAAGATACTCGCCTCCCCAGAAGAAAAAGCATTTATCACCACTGACGTGAAATAGAATGCAGAATGTAGAATGTAGAATTCAGAATAAAACATTTATCATTTATCATTGCATTGTAGTATGGTAGAAGAAACAAAAACAAGAGATACAAATGTTAAAACGCAGCTTTCATTAGCCGCTGCCTTGTTTTTTTCTCCATTGGTGCAAAATATACTCAAAAGAGCTTCATGGGATATCACGGACCAAGACAAACAATTTATCCAAGGATATATAAAATTTGGATATATCACCCTGCTTTTCTGAATCATTGCTATCACAACAGGCGTATTGAATTATCTCTTCGATATCAACATCCTCAGTATAACGTATACTATCAGCATTTTCATCCTCATCGGCCTTCTGATTATCAGTGTCGTCAGTATTTTGTCAGACATCTCGCTCATAAAGACGCATGGAGATCAGGTTTCTCCCTGATATGCTATCGAAGGCAACAAAAAAGATATCATCCTCAAATATTTACCTATCTATAATATATATCTACGATATCATACGCATAGTTTTGACAAACCAAATCGATGGATCAAAGAATCCCTCTTTCGATGGATGCTATTTGTTGTTTCTTGTATGATGGGCAGTGTCGTGATCAGTAGTTGTATCATTATCGTCATCATTCTGAGGATAGCGTCTCTCATGTCAGATATCGATATGTTCAATACCAAAATAAAATATCATCTCAATACCATCTTCTTCAAAAATCCTGAAGAGATCCGATGATATATCACAGGATTCTTACGTTACCTTGCCAAAGCATCTCTCCATGTATTTAAAAAAATGGAACCGTATAGCTTGGATAATGAGATTGCACAAGAAAAGGAAATATACAGCCGCATCATACATACCCAAGACAACATCGCTATCATCACAGAATATCTCGTCGGTATAGCTATAGCCATATGACTCATATATCTCATCAAACCAGATTTCACTGTACGGACATATTATACATGACTCATATTGATTGTTGCAAGATATGCGACCATGGCTGTACAGCTGAGACACCTCCCCCATCTCCCTATAGCGAGAGAACTCATATTACTCGTTAAAGGAATCTGATCGTTCTTCAAAAAACCTTTTATACCAAAACAATAAGATGACAAAGTACAAAATCAACGCAACGGTACGGTTAAGTAAAATCATCTGATCGCTTATGACGATTGCGGTTTCTCTTTTTGCGTTCGCATATGCACAGAATTGTTCACTGCTTCCTACTCGGAGTCCGTACACAACCCTTGCAGATGGTCACTCGAGGACATGATTTTCCATCCCTGAAGCTACGTACACCCAAAGCTGCTATCAGTCCTTAGGTACGATTACGTGTGTCAGTGGAAGCGTTGCTAATGGTGAAATCTACAAATATGCATCATGTATCCCACATGCATGGAACAATTGCACTACTCCTACCGTGGCCAACCATCTTGAATTTAAAGTACTCTACAAAGCATCCACGGCAACGTATACACAGACTTGCCAGCAATTAAGTCAGAATCTCCAATGTCTCAACGGAGTATTTACTGGTGTAGCTAATGCATCACTCTATAGTTTCGCTTCTTGTACCGATCCGAATCGAGCTCAATGCGTCGATGTCCGGACTAATAGTTATAGGGATCATGGTGAAACCGTGATCGGCTATGCTGGCACTACGCCGGGAATCGGACAAACCTGTACAACCCAGAAAAGAACACTCACCTGCTACAACGGAACACGATCAGGCAATGGTACGTTTGGACAAGCAGGATTATCAACTGGTTGTACCGATCCATCCTATTTCACTGGATGCGTCAATACACGGGTTAGTCCAGCAATCACTGTACCTCACAATTCATCACTCAACGCATATACCAGTCCTATATCTCTAGGAACAGGAACATGCAATACAGTACTCAAGCCACTTACCTGCATCAATGGCGCTCGATCAGGAAACGGCCTTACTCAACAGGCATGACTCTATAGCGGATGCACCCAAGCAGGTACTGCTCCATGTGCAAATATCATCGATGGAACTGGAATGGTCTTGCATGGATCATTTGCAACCGTATTCACTGATGCACTCAGAATGCAAACCAACAACGAATCATGTTCGGATGTCGATCTTACTGTACAATGTATCAATGGGATACGGTCAGGATACAATTCCTCTCTGCATTATACGGGATGTCAGAATATCGAATCTGGAGCTTGTTATGATAACCTTTCCAATAGATATATACCACACCTCCAATCGATCTTCGTCTATACAGGATCATCTCCTACGGAAGAATTCTGATGCAATAGCGTCAAGATGGCAGTGACCTGCAATGCAGGCAATCGACATAAATTCACCTGATCAGGGCCTCTCATCGGTACGACATTCCCTACGACGAACTATTTCGCAAGTTGTGCAGGATGCATTACTCCACGGTGATCTGTACTTGCAGAATGATCAAGCGTTATTGGCTATTCCTTTACTGGCGTAGATTTTCCAAAGAGCTGCGGACAATATTCTACCACATTGAGCTGTAGCTGAGGAACTCTTCAAGGCAATCGACAGACCTATCATTATGCTGGATGCAACGTCAGCTGAGGTCTCGTAAACGGCGTAGATATCACTATCAACAAATCACCTGCACGTACCAATTATTATCCTATGGCGCAAGGCTCAAGTCCTGAAGTAAATATCATCTTCTACAATAATGGAATGTCCTGAGCTGACATCTACGACCTACCTGCCGGATTCCTTACCTGCAACCGAATAGATACAGACAATACTATTAACATCAATGTCTATGGTTCCAACACCATCAGTCATTTCAGCCTAGCGCCAGGTACAAAACTCGGGGTAAATATCAGGATCAAACCTATTTTCACCCAAGCGACAGGCAAAAAAACCATGGTATGTAAGATCAATCCGTCACTCTTATGAACTGCGGGAGATCTATCTATAAACAATATCCGGACAGGAACTTTTGAGATCGTAGAAGCTGACAGATTCGATCTAGCACTCAGCAAGAGTATCCAATCCATCAGTGAAAATCTGGAAGCTGCTGAAGGTGCTACCGGCACCCAAGGACTCCAAAATTTTCTCTACAACAAGATTATGAATGTTCTGGTACCATTGATTATCCTCATAGGTATTCTTTCTGCTATCCTCGGTTTCTATAAGCTTATGTTTTCTAGTGATGAAAAGGCCACACAAGAAGGCACCAGATATATCATTTTCGGAATCATTGGTATCATCCTCATCATGAGTGCAAAATTCATCGGACAAAATGTTTTCGATATGCTTACAGGCACTGAAATCGTAGGTAAGACCATGGCTCAATGATTGTACGAGAAAATCATATTCCCATTTATCAAGCTCGCTATCTATCTCGTTCTCGGCGCAATGTTCGTCATTCTTGTAGGACGCGTCATCACGTTTATCTTCGGAACCGATGCAGACGCCCAGAAAAAAGCCGGTACGCTCATTTGATGGAACGTCATTTCTATGTTCGTCATCATAGGTGCTAAGCAGATCGTTGAAGTGATTTATGGTGCACAAGACAAGGTAGTCAATGAAAACATCACGAACCTCTGAGAGATAGGAACCGGAGTTCTTGCAAGCAAAAACATCCCTATCCTCTATCAGATCATCAATTATGCCCTAGGGATAGCATCATTAGTCATCTTAGTCATCATCATCATACAGACGGTAAAGCTCCTTACTAAGCCGGACGATCCCGCACAAATCAAAAGCATCAAAAATAGCTTGATGTATATGTTCATAGGTATCTTGGTCCTATGAGCCGGATATCTGATAGTCAACTTTGCTATACTCAATTAGTGCTCAGATCTACCAATATACAACCAAGATCAACTAAAGATTGCTGTGATTACAGCAATTTTTAGCTATTTTTGTCTTTTTGCATTCCAGTTGAATTTCCAAGCCAGATATGTATAGTAAATCCACTTTATTTTTTGTTATGATAAAAAAATGCGTACTCTTTTGATTATTGTACTTATTCTCGCAGGAATAGCATTCATTTGATCAGTCTTGCTTATGTCTCCCAAAGGAGGTCTTGGGTTAGGTATCGGCGGAATGGCTGGAGGCAACGAATATGGAAGCAAAAAAACTCTCGAAAATAAGCTCAAGAAAGTTGCTCTTGTTTCTGGTGTTGCTTTTCTTCTTGCTTCGCTTATTTTACCGTATACCAAATAAATAATGGGATTCACTATCAAAAGAAAACTCATTAGGGATATTCTGAGATATGTTTTTTTTCTGTCCTTGTTTTTTTGGATACTTGCAAGTATCTACATCGGTTACCAATATGTAGCGTACTCATCTACCCAAGTCAGCACCAAATGAGGAACTTTCGTGGAAGGAATTTTTGGCAACACTTCATATCTACCCTATCTCCGCAATGATATCCAAAGCAATTTTTACCAAGGACTCCTCTTCAATGGATGTTTGAAACCATCATATGATAGCTGAACATCAGCGTATGTCCCTGATTTGTGTACGGTAACCACAAAAGATAACCAAAACTATACGATAAGTCTCAACAAAGGATTCATCCGATCTGATGGAACGCCTGTCTCGTTGGAAGACATCTTTTTCACCTACAACGAAATCCTCAAAAACAATATGCGAAAATTAACCTTACTGACCCAATACAATACCGTCACCATCAACAAGGACGTAAACAATACCCTCAAGGTTACTTTTCCGACTGCATCATCCGACAATATTCTCTTTTTCACCAACTATATATTACCTAAACATATGCTTATCAATGCTGAATTGAATGATTACAAATCAATCTTTGCGTTTAAACCCGTCTATACCAATTGCGCTAATCTTATGGGCCAATCCAATGATGAATACTCTTTGGTCTTTAATCTGGTAAACTGTAATCAGAGCAATCTAAACTTCTATCAGGTCAAGAACACAACATCCTTTGATGCATTCAAAAAATCAATAGAGAACTGAGAAAAATCTATCATAGATGCTTATGTCGGTGAGGAAACGCTCAAGGGGTACACAACCAAAAAGCTTTCCACCAATCAGCTTATCATGATTTTTTTCAATACCAACTCTGAAAAGCTCCGTGTCAGAGGCAGAAGAGTGTTGGGTGGACTCATCAAACATAATTTCTATAGTACCGGCTATGAAGACTATTTCAAAAAAAATGACGACGGACTCTTTGATGTTTTCCAATCTACAGGTGCAGGCGTCCAAGACTTGCTCAACCGCGAATATAGTGAGAACATCATCACCAAAGAAGATCTCATAGATATCAACATCCAATCATTACCAAAATCTATCGCTATCCAAGGCGAGGGTAAAAAATTCGTCTATTTTATAGATACGTGAGCTTCACTCCCTACGGAATTCATCTTCAACGGCGACTATGGTAAGATCACTATAGAATACAAAGGGAAAATCTATACCCCCAAACATTTCGTCAAATGAGGAAAATCATGACGATATACATTTGGTCTTGCTGAAGGCAATTTCTGATCATGATTGAATAAATATACGCTTTACGGATATGTAGGCACCAAAAAAATCACGCTTGCATCCATAGATATCTATAATGTCATCCCTGAAACCGTACCTGAAGATTTTGTGGGAGAACCCGTAAAACTCACTATCATCTACTATAGCAATGATATGAATGATTTCGTCGTTGCAAGATTGAAACGCATCTTCAATGAGGCCGGCATTGCAGACAATTTTGTCTTTGAAAATATGACTGCTCCTGAACAGCTTCAATGAAGACTCATGGTCTGAGATTACGACCTTTTGATCAGCTCTGTGGATATGGGACTCAAGCAGGATCTTACCAAGCTCTTCAGTACGGACAAATCTGAAATCAACCCATCTCAATATCAAAGTCAAAAACTCACTAGTCTCCTGACGCAATATATCGCAGCTGATGAAAAAGGCAAGAAAAAGCCGTTGTTAGAAATCAATAGTATCTATTCCAAAGATATGCCTTTCGTTATTCTAGGAAAAGAATATCTTAATCTCAACATTGAGCCTAGTCTCATGGAAACGCTTTTTGGCACAGGAAATAGCGATATAGACCTCGATGAATACAACCGGAGAACCTATATCTATAAGCAGCTCAAACTTGTGAGCAATATCCATATCGATGGCAAAAAAGTCCGAAATTTCGAGAACTTTGAAAGCTTTCTCACCAAAGCCATGAAATAATCATGTATCAAGTTTTCAATTGCGAATTATGAATGATTTAGTATACCCTCTATAAGTATTTAATTGAATTTTACCTCATATGTGAATCCGAGAGATCATACAACTAGCGATTATTCTCGCTGTCTCTATAGGTATGCACGAATACGCTCATGCATATGTTTCGTATCGTCTCGGAGATCCCACACCAAAATTACAAGGAAGATTAACGCCGAATCCATTGAAGCATCTTGATCCTATAGGGTTTCTTATGGTGTTTGTGGCTCACTTCTGACGAGGTAAACCTGTACAAGTCAATCCACTCTACTATAAGAATCCTCGTAAATGAGAACTTATGGTATCACTTGCAGGACCTGCGACGAATCTCCTCCTCGCAATTATCGGAATTGTCGTCATGCTTATCTATGTAAATATCATGTGAGGAACACCAAACGATATCTTCACCAACAATATTGATATTATGATTAGCTTCCGGATCAATTTTAGCTTTCTCAATATAGCGCTTGCTATCTTCAATCTCATCCCTATCGCACCATTGGATGGATATAGACTGATCAAAATCCGACGACATCAAGGAGCAGAACGAATGGAAAGAAATTCTCGTTTCGGTATCATTTTTGTCATCGCATTGGTCTATATCGCAAGTCCAGTTTTCGTTAAAATCACGACAAGTATCTTCAATTTCCTCTTCACCATAATCGGACAAATCTTCTATTAGCGCTATATAATTTGGTATATTTGTAGGGGCGATTATCAATCGCCTAGGCGGATAGTATCCGCCCCTACATTCAAATTATTTATTCGTTAATCATAAAAAAATGTTGGATAAATTAAGCAATATAGAAAAAAAATATCTCGACCTCAGAGAACAATCCATGGATCCTGAGATTATTTCCGATCAAAAAAAATCCATCGCCATCAACAAAGAGATTTCCTCGATGCAAGACATGTATGATCTGATACAGGACTACAGAAAATACGAAGCACAAATTCAAGGAGCAAAGGAAATCATCAACAATGAAAATGACGCGGAAATGCTGGAAATGGCAAAAGAAGAGCTTAAGGAATGAGAACAGCAATTGGGAATCATAGACCAAAAAATCAAGGTTGAGCTTTTACCAAAAGATCCAAATGACGACAAAAATATCTTCTTGGAAATCAGACCGGCAGCCTGAGGAGATGAAGCAGGATTATTCGCAGCGGAATTATTGAAAATGTACTTATGATATGCTACAAAAAAGTGATGGAAAGCAGAAATCGTCGAAGAACAACTGTCCGATATCGGAGGGATCAAATTCGTTATGGTAAAAATCAGTGGAAATAAAGTCTATTCCATTATGAAATTTGAAAGCGGAGTCCATAGAGTACAGAGAATCCCTGAAACAGAATCACAAGGCAGAGTCCATACTTCGACCGTAACCGTAGCGATCATGCCGGAAGCGGAAGATATAGATTTTGTCATCGATCCAAAAGATGTAGAGATGGATACGTATGCAGCTTCATCAAGCGGAGGACAAAATGCGAACAAGAATCAGACGGGAGTCAGATTACGCCACCTTCCGAGCGGACTTATCGTCAATATCGGCGATAGCAAGTCGCAATTACAAAACAAAGATAAGGCACGATCCGTTTTGAAAGCGAGATTGTATCAGATAGAGATGGATAAGAAAACCGCGGAAACGAAAACCCTGAGAGGTGATCAAATCGGGAACGGCGACAGATCAGAAAAAATCAGAACCTACAACTTCCCTCAAGATAGGATCACCGACCATCGTATTCATCAGTCTTGGTCTAATATTCCCGTATTCATGACGGGAGAAATAGAAGACATGATCAACGCATTAGTGCTCGAGAACCAAACGAGATTATTGGCCGAAAGCATGAAATAAAACTCATTTATCACCTATCAAGCTATATGGCAAAAATGAGGATTATGATAAAAATATGAGTAATGATAGTTTCCACTATCGGTTGAATCTTTTTGGTGTTGATACTCTTTTCGCTGATATTTCCCAATACGATGCCTGTCGTGGACGGTACTATCAGACTCCCCATCCAATCGACACTTATGGCAAGCATTAGCCATGTAGCGATCAGAGAATTAGCATTGGATGAAAACTACAATATCATCACCGACCAATGAACATCATTAGCATGGACAGATATCAAAAATTCTATAGCGCAATTACAACCTGGCGACATCTTCTTTACGGATAGCAGATACGCAAGCAGTTTCTTCATCCCAGGTAAATGGCAGCATTCTATCATCTATCTTGGCACCCGTCCGAAACTCGCTGAAACATTTAGCACAACAAGCGATATCTATATATCATTGGCACCGTATTTCACGAACGATATAGAAGAACTCATCATAGATAGTACATCTGATGGCGTGCATATCAGAAGTCTAATGGATGTAGCGAACATCAAGAATAATGGTAATTCCCACCTAGAATCGATCATCGCCTTCAGAATACTGACAGATAGCAGCAACCTTCAGAAATTTTTACAGCACGCACTCGATAACCTTGGAAAAAAATACGATTTCGATCTCATGACCGAAGACACCAGCGCTCTTTACTGTTCTGAACTCATTTACGAATCGCTCAAAAAAATCTGAATCAAATTGAAGATAAGGAGCTCTATCTTATGAAGATTATATGTCTCTCCAACTGATGCGGTCGATTATATCTTGTGACAAGGGATTGATGATAATGATTTTTCATTGGTATTTGCACTAGAGAAAAAAGACGGGAATGTGATTCCTATAGACGTAGAAAAGAAGGAATAATATTATATTTTCCTGCTATCGTAGGCTCGGTGCAAGACAGCCTGCCTCTGTCTTTTTCTGCAGTCCCGATCTAAGGGATAACAACCTTTCTTTATCTGGACGATATGTCTTTTGATTGCTCTCCAGCGCTTGATCTGGCGCTCATCGTCCGGTCCCCTCCTTCCCATATAATATCTACAATATCGCTGAAATCGTCCGCGTGGATCTTCTTCGTAAATCCATCATTTTTCCTGTCGAACTTTTAATGACTGCGATGCATTCACTCAAAAAAAATTTATTTTTGGATTTGATTTTTCTGGAGAAAGTTTTGCTTTTTTGAATCGGGACGAAGGAAATTCTTTCTGACAATCCGTCATGTATTTCCCCCCGAATACGCCCATCTCGAGCATCTCTTGCGGCGTCAATTCCGGATGAAACATCGGAGAAAAATTCTTCCCCATCGGCTGAGTCAGATAATAGGTATAGTTTTTTTGCATAGTGTCGTTGACGACGACTTTCTTATTCATGCAATAAATATAGCGCTTGAAGTATTTTTTGCAAGCAAAAAAGCCCCACCTTGCAGCAGAGCTCTTTTTTATAATATATCCTTCGATTTCTCTCAGGATGACAATCTATTTTTATCTTCTGAAATCCTCAGAATAATCATCTGTAATCCTGTTTATTATTCAGCGTCCATAGCTTTGATTTTTCCTGATCTTTCTTCGATGATTTTCTTAGCTACGTTTTCTGGCACTCTTTCGTAAGAAGCGAAGTGCATAGATGATTGTGCTCTTCCTTGGGTATTTGATCTCAAGTCTGTTGTATATCCAAACATCTCTGCCAAAGGAACTTTAGCTTTGATGACTGCAGCATTTCCTCTCTTATCTTGTCCTTGGATCATTCCTCTTCTTGAAGAAAGATCTCCCATTACGTCTCCAACATAGTCTTCTGGAGTAACCACTTCTACGTCCATCACTGGTTCGAGAAGCACTGGATTAGCTTTCATAAAGGCATCTTTGAACGCTCTATACGTAGCGATCTTGAACGCGATTTCTGATGAATCCACATCATGGTAAGATCCGTCGTATGGAACAACTCTTACGTTGATAATAGGGAATCCAGCCAACACTCCTTGTGCAACAGTTTCTTTTGCTCCCTTATCGATAGCTGGAATGAACTCCTTAGGGATAGTACCTCCAGATACTTCATCTTTGAACTCATACTCTTTTTCCATATTTTTTTGGAGATGCAACAATACATGTCCGAATTGTCCTCTACCTCCTGTCTGTCTCTTGAATACTCCTTCTCCATCAGCATCATTCATAATAGTCTCTCTGTAAGCAACCTGAGGTTTACCGGTATTTACTTCTACTTTATGTTCTCTTTTTAATCTATCTACGATAATCTCCAAATGCAGCTCTCCCATTCCCGCAATGATAGTCTGATTGCTTTCTGGATCTGAATAGTATTTGAATGAAGGATCTTCGTAAGCTAGCTTTGATAATGCAATACCCATCTTTTCCTGATCAGCCTTTGATTTTGGCTCGATAGCGATATCGATAACCGGTGCAGGGAACTCCATCTTTTCTAGGATGATAGCATCTTTTGGATCACAAAGCGTGTGTCCTGTTCTTGTATCCTTAAGTCCGAGGAACGCGCAGATATGACCTGCGTGAATCTCTGAAATCTCTTCTCTCTTGTTGGCATGCATAAGCAACAACCTTCCTACTCTTTCTTTTTGTCTGGTGATAGGATTGAGTAATGTGTCTCCTGTCTTTATCGTACCTGAGTATACTCTTACGAACGTCAACGTACCTACGAACGGATCAGTTGCGATCTTGAATGCAATAGCTGCTACAGGTTCCTTATCATCAGGTTTTCTTTCCAACATTTTGGTTTCATCATCTGGATCGATTCCTTTCATAGTTCCTCTATCCAATGGAGAAGGCAAGAAATCGATAACTGCATCCAAAGCTAGCTGGACACCCTTGTTTCCCAAAGCTGATCCACACATGATAGGATACAATTCATTGGTTGTTGTTCCTTTTCTGATCGCTCTCTTGATGAGCTCTAGAGATATCTCTTCGCCTGCGAGGAATTTTTCCGCCAACTCGTCATCGAACATAGAGACCTTATCGATCATTTCTTCTCTGTATTGTTTTGCTTTTTCGAGCATATCAGCTGGTATTTCTTCTTCATGGATTTCCGTACCTTTTTCTCCTGTGAATGTATACATCTTCATGGTAAGCAATGAGATGATCGCTTTGAATTCATCAGCTTGTCCTACAGGAAGCTCGATTGCAACTCCCTTATCAGTGATCCTAGATTTCACGGACTCTACTGACATGTAGAAATCAGCACCAAGCTTATCCATCTTGTTTACGAAGATGATTCTTGGAACTCCGTATTTATCAGCCTGTCTCCAAACCGTTTCTGTCTGGGGTTCTACTCCTTGAGATCCATCCAATAGTGCTACAGCACCATCCAAGATCCTCAATGATCTTTCTACCTCAACTGTGAAGTCCACGTGTCCTGGAGTGTCGATGATATTTATTTGATTATCATACCGAAAACATGTCGTAGCAGCGGAGGTGATGGTGATTCCCCTCTCTTTTTCTTGTTCCATCCAGTCCATATCTGCCTCTCCATCGTGAGTTTCTCAGATCTTGTGTTTTTTTCCTGTATAAAAAAGTACCCTTTCTGTAAAGGTTGTTTTTCCCGCATCAATGTGAGCCATGATTCCAATGTTTCTCACTTTTTCTAAGGGCTTTCGCTCGGCCATACTAGTAAACGATAAAATGATAAAATAATGAAACGATTAAACGATGTATGTTAGTTTAAACGTCGATTTTTTTCTTTGAATAAAAAAAATCTCTTTTCGGGATGATATATAGGAAATCGCTGTAAAAATTCAAGGGAAAACTACAAATACCAGTGAATAACTAAAAATGAAAAACTAAAAGCGAATGAATGGTATTTTTATCGCCTATTATCATAATACAATAGTCCATTCCAACAATACTTTCACTTTTCGCTATTAACTATTCACTTTTCACTAAATTTAAGATAATACTGATTTTATGACGATGGAATTGTTAACCACCTCGTGTTTCACATTTTTCATGATTTTCTTGTTATCTATGTCCTCTTTTACTCCAGCAATAGTCCTGAGTGTAAGCTTCGCTTCCGCAATTTTCAATTTTCAATTTTCAATTTTGAATCTGGGAGTTGTCCGAGAAACGCGATAATTCCCTCCAATTGTTTTCAGAGTTTTTGTTCCTGTTCGGGAGAAAGCGCTATGCAAGAGAGTTTTTGAAGTCTTTTTATCTCAGCTGTAAAGTCCATAATAGAGTCTGTAAAGTCTAAAGTTCATAACGTCGAAAGTCTTTAGTTTCTTATACAAAAAATACAATAATTTGCAACGATAAAACACTCATTACCGCCTTTTTCATGTTTTTCAACATTGTATCGAATTAGATCCATTAAAAAGTCTTCAAAAATTTGACAAAATCAACCTCTGTCAGTATACTTATCATACGCTAAAAAAGCGAGAAGAGATATTTAACAGTATACACCCCAACATCAATGCAGAATTCTGAATATAGAATGCAGAAACTTTTCTTTTTCTGAATTTTGAATTCTAAGTTCTGAATTCATTTGATGGATAGTATAGTCTAGGAATTACCACCCATTCTATTATCTGAAGCTGTACGCTTCTTACAATTTTATTCTTTATAACAAAAAAATACCATGAAACATCTTAAATTTATCGGCGTATTTACTACGCTTATCGTAGCTGCATTTGCAGTACTTAATCTAGGACAATCTTTAGCAGCAACTACAACAAACACAACCCTTGCAATCACTGCAGGACAATTCACTTTCTATAAGGATACAGGAACAGATATGAATTCATATTTTCCCGTCCCTCATTCACCTAACACAGCTGACACGATCGATATCGGTAGTTATGCAGCAAGTATAAGCACTATCTCTGCTTCATCTAGCGGAGATCACAGATTCACCGTCAGCGACATGCTCGGATCAGGGTTTACAGTAACGCTTTATAGTTCCGATCTCACTGCAACCAATGGAACTATTGCTGCGTCAAATATAACATATACTGGTACTGATCGGTATGGAACTGGTAAAGCATTGACTGCTACCGGAACATTCAATACTCCTTTGAATTCTCCAGTGACATTTGTCTCTAGAACCAATAACGACGGTTTATCTAAATACTCACAAGAAATCACTATCCTAGTAGCTGTTCCAGCTGCACAAGCTCCTGGAAGTTATACTGGAGTATTGACCTTCACGTACTAGACATACAAAAAAACGTCTAGGAACTTCTCTACACAACGGGAGATCTTCCTAGACTCTACTATCTACCAGAACGGGGGAACGTACGCGTACGATAGCCAAAATAACTGCTTATTTCTTAGGCAGTTTTTTTGGTTTATTACGAATTTTTGTGAAGAATAACATAAGTACAATCATACCCAACAATAATCATACAGCCTTAAACCTTAAACCTTGAGCCTTATGCGTAATAGTTATATCGATAAATTTTGCTTTGCGCATAAGCACCGTGAAATTCATCTGTCCTCACATTTCTACTCCCTTGGTATAATAGACCAAACAGCCATTTACGATTCATTTGGACTCTTTGGGTAATTGTATTGTTGCGTGTTGAAACAGGATATTCTTGGCCAACACGGTGAATGTTTCCATATATCACGTTACATATTGTCAGAAATTTTCATCTTCTCCTTGCTGCATACAAGCTTTATTTTTTCGTTGATCATTGGTAAATCATCCATCTACAAATCATATCGTGACTTCGATATCCCTATCAGAAGCATTGCTCGCCTTGAAACATACATCCTGTTTTCATCCCGGAACGAGTGTGTATTCAATATTTTTTTCTCCTGGCCTATCGCAAAAATCTATCTCTATCTGAGACAAATCAGCATTTGCTTCTTCTAATTTTGCAGCATCGAAATTAGCCTCCACCTCTACCATTCACGTCTGTGCGATACAAAGACCAAACGTGGAAAAAAGGATCGCAATCAAAGCAAAGTATTTCATAGAAAAATATTCAGAAGAATAAATTATTTTATTTTCTTGCTTATTTTTTTGGTCGATTGTTTTTTAATAGGGGTTTTGTCATGAACGATTTTTATTTTAACTGCCGTCTTTTTCTTGAGATCTTTGACAAGCAATGTAACGATACCTGCAAGCAACAACAATCCCAATATCGTAATGAACGTTATCATATTTCGGATTACGATGGTCGCTTTTTCCTTGAGATGTCCGACCATTGGCTTCTTGTCATAGAAGGTGAATGGTGTATTGGTGATATCCAGTTTTATCCTAAGATTGTACAAAGGTACTTTATCGATTTTTTTGGTGATAAGCAACGATTCACCTTTGAGGATTTTACGTACTTCTACAAAGGTATTTTTGTACATCAAGATATTGGAAGCTACTCATGTCATCACCACATCCTGCTCTACAGGAGAGATATTCTTTACCTTGATCTGCATGACATATTTGTTGTCTGATGTGTCTTTGTAGATTCTGATTTTAGGATTGTGAGAGATATTTTCTCCATCTGCATCAGTAAATTCTTCCAAGATAATACCTCTCTCTTTGGCATTCTCCGGATTTCCTACAATCACATCGATGAATTTTGCTCTGCGCATGAGGATAGAAAAACTTGCAGCAGCTGTAGAAGCCTCACCTTTTGTCTTTTCAACAACGGAATACACAACACAGCCATGATAGAGTCCATCCATTCCTTCTGGATACTTGAGTGTAGCTTCTTTTTTTATCGTCTCGCCTGCCTTCAAGGTAACGAGCTGATCATAATCGGTAACATATTTTCCGAAATTCTCGACATCCGCATCGCTGAGACATGCTTTATTCTGCCATTGATCATTGGTAAATGTCCCATCAACAAACGATAATTTTACGGTAACGGGATTTTTTGAGCCATTGGAAAGCGTATAACAGATACCGGTTTCCGTACCAGGATCCATCTGATATTGTAATGTTTTTTCTGGAGTATCGCAATACTCGAGCGAAACATTAGCTAGATCATCTGCGAACACACAGCTTCCTGTGACAAGCAGCACAGAAAGCAATCCTATCAATTTTTTCATATATACAAAAAAAGGAGTAAAATTTCCGATATTTTATAAAAATTCCGCCTGACGAATCAAGCGGAATCTTCTTGCCTTTAGGCAATTTTGATATGGAAATTTTTAGTAAGACATTTCTTGGAAGGTAATATCGCTAGGTAATTCAAACGCATCAGCCTTATCCACTCATTTTGTACAATTGAATTTTACAGGACTGCTCATTCCGCTTTGATCAGCAGTTGCAGTTTCGGATTCTATTTCATCTTCATTGAACGCTATCTTCATACCGTCCTTTGACATACTGCTTCGTACATATGAATATCCATCCTTGGTGATAGTACTCATACTATAATTCATACCGGCTGCTGAACCATTGAAGTCATATCTCATATTCTTGCCATCGAGATACATTTTTCCTTTCATCTCTACACCTTCTTGAGTCATAGCAATGTCGCAAGTCGCTTTACCTCACTTCTTGTACATCTTGATAAAAGTAGATTCAAATTCTTCCTGAGATACCGTATCACCTTCTGTTGTTGTGTCAGTTGGAGCTGCCGTGTCATCAGTGATTGTTTGATTTCCGCATCCTGCGAACATGAAAAGTCCGAGAAGCAATGAGAGAGAAAATACTAATTTTTTCATGGATATACATAAAAAAGATAAAACACTGTTCTTATATTCTTTTGACAGTAATTTACAATATATTTATCTACCTATGCTAATATAAGGTATAAGTAATCACACCGGTATAATTACCAGGATCTTGCAAAGCTGGAATATCAATCTTCCGTATCGCATGGAGTCCGTATGTTCACTTCACTCCTCCATTTGCTGCGGTATCCCTAGCGATAAAGGTCAATGGTGGTCAACTAAAATACTGATATGCTCATGTAATAGCCGAATATATTCTTGGGTTATCCGTTCCTAATAACGTCACAATTCCGGTCAACGACTTCACTGCCATTGCCGAAGAGGAAATTATATCTCCTTCACCGTTCGTCATATTGCTGATCGATATGGTTGTATAATATCCTGTGTCCGCTCAGAGTGTATCGATAACTTCAAAGTAGTCGTTCGTTCAGCTAAACGTCTTTTCTATACTGAACATCTCAGTACTTGCATCCCATCATCAGAAATCGAAACTTACCGGACCGCTGATAGTCAATGATCCTGTACTTTCTGTAGTAACAATCAATCCACCTGTAAAATACAATGTTCCTGTCTTGCCGTAAACATTCATGTAATTGATCTGTACATCGTATATTCCAGTAGCAAGCGGTCCGACGGCATTTGATCGAATGCCAGATTGAATACTGCCCGTATATATCGTTCAACTAATCGTCACGTTCACAGAATACATCTTAGGATCATTTACCAATCCCGTCAATGTCGTCGTGTCAGTATATATAGTTGTAGGCGCATAGCTCGGTTCTAGCAGATAGAGATTTTTTACTTGTGTCGCACTGAGGGTATCATCATAAATATGGACCTCATCGATATTTCCAGATCGGTATTGGCTTGTATTCCATCTACCTACTGCCAATGCGGTAGCGGAAAGTCCTCACGTAAAGGTATTTGAGTTGTTCAGCTCTCCATTGACATATAGCTTAGTGCCTACCGTATCTTTCACCACTGCTATATGATACCATTGCCCTGATTGAATAGTGAATGTTGATTGAAGCCTATTATTAGAATACAGATCAACTAAATTGTTGTAGATAGTAATCTCAAATGCCGTACCAATACGATTACGTGCGATGATACTTTGATATGATGTACTCATATTGCTACGATAGATCCATGCGCTCATCGAATACTCAGGAAGCGTATATGTTCAGATATCTATATACGATGTACTACCATTGAATCCCATAATTGTTTCTCAAGATTGAGAAAGTCATGTAATCACTGCAGTTCCTGTTGTAATATTGGTGTTTGAAAGGTCATAGTAATTTGTTCATGAATACGATCCATCCAATCGTAATGTTCCAGATCCAATGATTGCATCATAAAAGTGGAGATGGATATCTGTTTTGGTTGATCCCCCTACCTCACCTGGCGTATAGGTAGAAAAAGCTCAAGTCAAAAAGCTGAGAGTTATATCATATACACCATCATCGCTATTATGATTGATTGCGTTTCCGGTCAGCTCTATAATAAGTTGTGTATTTCCGCTCAATGTATATTTACCAGTAAGTCCCGCTGGAATATTTGTCATTTGGATCAATCAATTTGTTATGATGTCTGATGAGAACGTATCATTTGTTAGTGTAGCAACCATGGCGTTAGCAATACTTCCGTTATTCAGTCAGGTATTTTCATAAAATGAATCTGTAGAATATGTTATCTCTGCTTTATGTATTCGATCTACTATAGCCGTGATCGATATTGTATCTCCGCTAGCGTTAGCCAATTCAAAAGTGAATGAACCATTGCTCGTAAACGTATAGTTTGGCGATCATCCGTTATTGGTAACATGTGCCCCGGTGATACTCTGATATCCCGTCACTGTTGCAACAACATTTCATGATGTCTGTGTTTCTGGTGCATACTCAATATATATAAGCGGATTTACTGTCAATCCTCATGTATAATATAGCACACCTGTCTTTCCATAGACATTCATATAATTGACCTGAACATCGTATACACCACTTGCTAATGGTCAAATATGCAAAGCGCTTCGTGTCCCATCTTGATTATTAGTTGCAGAATAATTCTTTCCATCTATCGTCAATCATATCGTCATCTTTGGATCTGGAGCCAATCCTCTCAAGTCTGGTGTTGCTGTAATTGTGCTTCTTGGTGTAAAGCTAGGATCTTTCATATACAGATTATATATTTGTCCTGAAGTGATACCGCCCGAATAGATATGCACTTCATCCATCAATCCTTGCCGATATTCAGTATAATTTGGATTGTATCCTAAATAGAGCGCCAAGTTACTGATATTGAATGTTGTCGTACCGGAAGCTTGTTCCTTTCCATCTACATAC
Organism: uncultured Candidatus Peribacteria bacterium; assembly: GCA_964545415.1. Taxonomy (GTDB): domain Bacteria; phylum Patescibacteriota; class Gracilibacteria; order Absconditabacterales; family Absconditicoccaceae; genus CAJBLF01. The sequence continues at coordinate 4,429 of CAZJFP010000009.1, read as the reverse complement.
AGAGAAACCGATCAACCACTCTGCACCAAAGCTACATGATACCGTGTTCATAAGCCAAGCGTAGTCGTAGACTTCAGACTACCATGACTAGGAAGTGTTATCTTGTTGTCTGTATAAAGATATATAAATTCTTCGCTTCCATTAGTGATGATCGGATGATACGAATCCAAATCATCGGTTTTAATCCAAGTCGCTATGGTATAATTCGATAATGTATAATTTCCTATACTTACATATTTACTACTTCCATCAAATGGTCCTATCACGGTTTCTGTAGCTATTTCCCCTGTCCGAATACTGTTGCTTATACCACCGGCTCCTGTCGTGATGTGTGTATCTGTCAGATCATCAAATCCCGCACCAGACAAAGATCCATCCAATCGTAATTGGCCTCCAGCGATATATGATGGATCATCATAAAATTGTACCGCTATACCAGTCTGCGTGGAATTAAGCACTTCGCTTGGATTTTTATCTACAAACGCTCACGTCAAGAATGTAATGCTTGCATCATGCACATCATAATCATTACTATGATACGTCGCATTTCCAGTCAATCCTATAATCACCGTATTGTTTCCACTTAAGATGTAAGTACCGGTAAGTCCTGCTGGAATATTCGTCATCTGTATTAATCAACTATTGATGATATCTGACGAGAACGTATCGTCAGTTATTGTAGCAACGATAGTATTTGCGATGCTTCCATTATTCAATCCTATATCTTCATAAAATATGCCTGTAGAATAACTTACAGCTGCTTTTTGTATCCAATCCACTATTGCGGTAATCGATATCGTATCTCAGCTAGCATTCATTAATTGGAAAGTAAATGAACCATTTCCCGTAAAGGTATAGTTTGGTGATCATCAGTTATTTACGACATATGCTCCTGTAATACCCTGATAGCCTGTCACTGTTGCAATAACATTTCATGATGTCGGCGTTTCTGGATTATAATTAATACGTATGATAGGATTTACCGTCAATCATCATGTGTAATATATCATTCCTGTCTTTCCATAAACATTCATATAATTGAGTTGTACATCATATACACCACTTGCCAATGGTCAAATTGCCAATGTCTTTCGTGTTCCATCTTGATTATTGGTTATCGGATATACTATTCTATCAATCTCAACTGACATCACCATCTGCGAATCTGGTGCTGATCATCTCAAATCTGGGGTTGCTGTAATCGTGCTTTTCGGGGTAAAGCTAGGATCTTTCATGTAGAGACTGTATACCTGTCCTGATGTAATACCGCCCGAATAGATATGAATTTCATCCATCAATCCTTGCCAATATTCAGTATAACTTGGATTATATCCCGCATATAGCGCTAAATTATTAATATTGAATGTTGTAGTACCAGAAGCTTGTTCCTTTCCATCTATATACAGAGAAACCGATCAGCCACTCTGTACTAAAGCCACATGATACCGTTTTCATAAGCCAAGCGTAGTCGTAGACTTCAGACTACCATGACTAGGAAGTGTTATCTTGTTGTCTGTATAAAGATATATAAATTCTTCGCTTCCATTAGTGATGATCGGATGATACGAATCCAAATCATCGGTTTTAATCCAAGTCGCTATGGTATAATTCGATAATGTATAATTTCCTATGCTTACATACTGACTACTTCCATTGAACGATCAGATCACTGTTTCTGTTGCAATCTCCCCTGTCCATATGCTATTGCTTATACCGCCGGCTCCTGTCGTGATGTGCATATCCGTCAGATCATCGAATCATGCACCCGACAAAGATCCATCCAATCGTAGCTGTCCTCCGCCAATATAATATTGATCGTCATAGAATTGAATCGCTATTCATGTCTGTGTAGCATTACCAACATCGCTTGGATTCATACCGCTGAATGCTCAGGTCAAGAATAAGACAATGAGATTATTTACACTATTTGCAGATGCATGACTTGTCGCATTACCGCTCAAAGTAATGACAACCTGATTACTTCCGCTCAAGGTGAATATACCGGTCAATCCTGCCGGCACATTGCTGATCGTTACATATCCGCTGCTTACCACCGTAGAACTAAATGTTCATCATGTAAGCGTTGCAATACTATTTCCGGTAATGCTTCCATTATTGGTTCATGAATTTTCGTAGAATATCAGTGACGAATAACTAATCGAAGAAACAGAAACAACCAATCCTCCGGTATAATATATGCTTCCTGTCGCACCGTAGACATTCATGTAGTTGAGCTGGACATCATACGTTCCCGCTGCAAGCGGTCAGACCATATTTGATCGAACGCCAGATTGGATAGTTCACGTATAGGTTGCTCCGCTGATGGTCAGCGTCACGGAATACATCTTCGGATCATTCACCAATCCCGTCAAAATTCCTGTACTCGTATATATCGTTTTCGGAGCAACATAACTTGGTTTTTGCATATATAATGATTCTACTTGTGTGGCGTCGAGACTAGTATTGAAGAGACGTGCCTCATCGACCCGTCCACTAAGGAAGTTATGAGTTGTCTGCCCTGCCCAAGCGCCAATTCTCCGATTTTGCGCTGCACCCGTAGAAAGACTACCTGGACTAGTGGTTCCTGTAGCCACAAGCACTCCATTGACATACAATTGCCTATTGGTAGCAGAATTGAAGACAACAGCAATGTGCACCCGTTCTCCGATAGGAGTGATCGACGCTGCCGTAGTTATTTGTTCAGTACCATCTGTACCTTTTGCAATCACCGCAGGATACCCAGAGTTTTGGAATGCAATACCTCGCCGATCATTGTAGGTTGCTTCAGGATTTTTACCGAAGGTAAATATTCACTCGGTAGTAGCTGTCCTCGAACGTTTTGCTCGGACAGACATCGTAAACGGATAATCAGTAATCACCGATTTGCTGTTCTCTATATAATCACCTATTCCATCCACTCTCATCACTGATTCTCCTGACCACGTCTCCGTAGCTGCGTTTCCATATCACGTAAAGAGCGTATTGTACGGTCCTACATCATAGAATCTCGTACCGACACTTGTTCCATTCACTCGGAACTGTTCGCCTACGGTATAGTCATAGAACTGCACCGCTATGCCAGTCTGTGTTGAATTGATGACTTCGCTTGGATTCTTATCTACAAATGCTCAGGTCAGGAATGAGATAACCAAACCGCTCGTACTATTCGCCGCTGCGTGATTGGTCGCGGTTCCGCTCAACGTGATGATGATCTTATCCGTTCCGCTCAGCGTGAATACTCAGGTAAGTCCAGCAGGAACATTGCTTATGGTCACATAGCCGCTGCTTACCACCGTAGAACTGAATGATGTACCAGCCAAGGTTGCAGTGATAGTTCCGCTGATGGTTCCATCATAGGTCGAAGTATTTTCGTAGAAGGTCTTAGGTAAATAACTTAATGCAGCTATTTCTAATACATCAAAAGCAGAACTCGAAAGTCCCGTCAAGGTTCCGTCTGTTGCTTTCAGTGTCACGCCCGTTTTCACTTGATTCAGGGTCGTAGTCAATGTAGTAGTCGATTGCCCTGCGCTGAACGATACTCATGTCGTAAATATTCCTCATACTGATCATGTTCGTGATAATGTCTTGGCTCAACTATATGTCGTCGCTATATTTCGGAATTGATCGATTGCGGTGATTTTTGGAATTACAAAACTTACTCATGACATCTGATTGATGCCTGTTCACGTATTTCCTGTGATAGGAGTAAATGTCTGACCTGATAATGTGATAACAATATTTCTTCCTGAACCTGCAACTTGTCCAAGCGTTCAGAAATTCGTTACGTTGTTCGTTATTCCTGCCATCGTCGCGGTTCCTGGATTTGCTGATGTCCTCAAGATATTTCCTGTTCCTAATATACTACCCGTGATCGCTTGTACCTGACATCCACTCCAGATGAAGGTATCTAATTTATTTGCATTGGAATCCGTAGAGAATGTTATCGTAAGTGTTGTGTTTGTCGAAGAATAGGTTGCAGCTGTTACATCATAGTTAGTTCCTATATTACCATACGCTACACAGCTTCATGATTTGAATTGTCGATTGGTTGGTGCAGTCAGGATCAAGGTAGCGTTTGTTTGGCTTGCTGCAAAATCCGTGACTAACTGTTCTTGAATCGTTATTTTTCCCAAAGCCGTCCAGCCAGATCCAAGATAAGAATTCACTGCCTTATCTGCAGAGACATTGGTTCCGCTAGATGCTGCTGTCACCAAGACGCTAAAATGATTTCAAATAAAGGTGATATACGGCGCACCTGATCTCATGTATACATGCGTCGTTGTCAGATATTCAAAACTGCTACCATTTTCGGACGAATAGACATCTATCAGTTCTCCTTCGCTTCTTCCTGGTACCGGCATCCTGAAAATCACGTTCATGTCGTTATTTCAGGTATCCTTGAAGTAGATATGGTTCGTGCTTCCTACGC
>CAZJFP010000008.1:54026-55698 GCA_964545415.1 uncultured Candidatus Peribacteria bacterium | reverse complement strand
TGGGAGATCAAATGACTTCATGGCATTGGGGGAGTGTTACTGGATTCTATTCGGTAGACGCTCCGCTGTATATTACTACACCAGGTACGTATTTCTTCTACATGGAGAATCCTTGTGGTATCACTATCGATACTTTTGAGGTTATCCAACTGCCTACTTCAGCTCCTGTGTGGACTGATATCGCTTTTTGCAATCAACCGGTCAATATGACGCTTGATGCAGGAGCAGGATGGTCGTATCTCTGGTCAACCGGCGCTACGACACAGACTATTGATGTCAGTTCTGTAGGAACCTATGCAGTTACTTTGACAAATGGTTGCATATCATCTACCTCTGCAAGTGTCGATATCACTCAGGAAACCTATCCGGTACCTGAGATAGATAGTATCGATGTGCAATGTAATGGTATACAATATACCATTGCACTCAATGGATCATATTCGTATGATACCTATATGTGGAATACAGGTGAGACTACACCAACGATTACTGTTGCTACTCCTGGCGGCAATTATTCTGTCACGGTTACCAAAGGTGGCTGTGCAGAGATAGTTACTGCGGATGTGTATTATTATCCAGATCCCTTATCTCCTGGTGTTTGTGTTGCTACCTTTGATCCTGATTCGGGAATCAATAAGGTTGTGGGACAAAGCCCTGCTGATATCACAGGAATATCTGAGTATGTTCTTGCTGTCTTGCAAGGTGGAGGTTGGGTTGAGTTAGATACTATCCCTTCGTTGGGAGTTGTTTCTGGATCGGAATTGGTCTTTTATGATCATATAAACGATCCAAATCAACAGTCAAGGACGTATACGGTATTTGCTCGTCATGGTGTCTGTGATAATCTTTCACCTTTATCAGATTGGCACAAGACTTTGAGAGTTGGTATCTTCCAAGACGTAGTTACTCAAGATTATGTTCTTCAGATTATGGAGAATTATAATACCTTGAGCGGATTTGTTTTTACATCGGCGACGGTGTGGGAGGACTCCCTCAATGATGGCAACCTTGTTGCTATAGGTACCTTGGAAAGCGGTAACACTACGTTTACTATCCCTAATCCTGTCGTAGGTGCTGCCTATTATGTGTCTATTGACCTGCCATGGAATTGTGGAGGTACGTTGATCAAAACAGCTCCTGTGGCTTTTTCTAACAAAAAGGTCTTTGGAACTACTGGTATTGATGGATATGTTTCATCATCGTTCAATGTGTATCCTAATCCATCTGATGGAGTTTTCTATCTGGATGATCTTGTATCAAAGATTGAAGTCTTTGATTACTCGGGCCGTTTGTTAATGGTCTTTGAAAATACATCAACTATAGATTTGTCTGCTTTTGATTCTGGCGTGTATAACGCACGAATCAGCAATGAGCAGGGGTCAACAAACCAAAGTTTGATGATTACTCGTTAATCTCTATTATGCCTATGAAGTCCTTCCGTTATCTACGGAGGGGCTTTTTTTTATCTTCACCATTACTACGTCATTCCCCTCTACACTACGTCATTCCCGACCTGATCGGGAATCCAATTGGCTATAGAGCAAGGTGGATTCCCGCTTTCGCGGGAATGACGTGATTATAAAAAAGAAGCGGGAATGACGTGACTATAAAAAAGAAGCGGGAATGACGTGATTATAAAAAAGAAGCGGGAATGACGTGACTATAAAAAAGA